>JANMWN010000060.1:0-45978 GCA_031394045.1 Sporichthyaceae bacterium | reverse complement strand
GCTGTCGGCCGGCCGGATCGCGCGGACGACCAGTTCGTACGTGGGGGAGAACAAGGAGTTCGAGCGGCAGTTCCTCACGGGCGAGCTCGTGGTGGAGCTGACTCCGCAGGGCACGCTGGCGGAGCGGCTGCGAGCGGGCGGCTGACGATCGCCGAGGTCGAGCGTCTGGTCGAGCCTGGGGAGCTCGACCCCGACAGCATCCACCTGCCGGGCATCTACGTGCAGCGCGTGGTCGCGCTCACCCCCGACCAGGCCACCGACAAGCGCATCGAGCGCCGGACCGTACGGAAAGACGCCTGATGGCTCTGAGCCGCGACGAGCTCGCCGCCCGGGTGGCGCTGGAGCTGCAGTCCGAGAACGGCATCCTCGGGGTCGGTCCGTACCCCACCGATGACGCCGTCGACCCCGACCTGATCAATGCGGGCAAGGAGACGGTGACCGTCCTGCCGGGGGCGTCGTACTTCGACTCGGCAACGTCCTTCGCGATGATCCGCAGCGGCAAGGTCGACGCGGCGATCCTCGGCGCGATGGACCTCGTCCACGGCGCCAAGCGAGTCATCGTGATGATGGAGCACGTCGCGCGGGACGGCTCGCACAAGATTGTCCGCGAGTGCTCGCTGCCCTACACCGGGCGCGGTGTCGTGCATCAGATCATCACCGACCTGGCTGAGGGCCGCTCTCGCGAGTCTTGATGTTGTGTCAACCAGGCGACCCCTCCGGGTCGAGTATGAGCGCGACCGAACCACTGAGCGGTGAGAGGAGCACCCTGAGAGCAACGCATCGGAAATGCTCGGGTGGTGACGCCGCCGGAAGTGAGAAGAAGATTCACGTTGCCTCCCGACTCGAAGAGATGGAACTTAGCCCTACTGTCAGACTCACGTCGGCGAACGCGAACACGATGCGGACGGACTTGAGCTCGAGGAGAGACGATGATCCGGATGGTTCACCTCCTCAGGCGCAAGAACGGGGTCTCGCCGGAGGAGTTCGCTGCGCTCTGGCGCGACGTCCACGGCCCCCTGGTCGCAGCGCACCAGGTGACGCTCGGCATCGTCCGTCATGTCCAGACTGATGCGGCCGAGGGCGCGGAGGAGATGGCGGCAGTGGCCAGTCGCGTCCGCGGCGGGATCGAGCCGTCGTACGACGGCATTGCGGAGTACTGGTGGTGGTCCGAGTCTGACCTCGCGGACGCGCTCGCCAGTGACGCTGGTCGGGCGGCACACGAAGCCATCGTCGAGTGCGAGCGGCAGTTCACCGACCTCGCCGCCTCGCCGCTCTGGTTCGCCCATGACTACCCCCAGGTCGGCACGAGCGCCTCGCGCGTCGTGGCTCGCCACAAGACGGGGGTCGTCCGGGTCCACTTCGCGATCCGCGCCCGGCCCGGACTCACCGATGCCGAGGCGCAGCGCTACTGGGTCACGAATCACGGGCCGCTGGGCCGCTCTGTGGCGGTGGCGCGAGGCTACCTGGCCTACACGCAGGTCCACGCCTGCGAGACGCCCCTCGCCGACGCCATGCGCAGCGCGCGCGGTAGCACCGCCGAGCCTTACATCGGCCACGCCGAGGCCTGGTTCGACCGGCTCGTGCCCCGTGCAGGACCGGAGGCGCAGAACGCGACCGACGCGAATGTCGCTGACGAGAGCAACTTCATCGACCTGCGCCGGTCGACCTACCTCGTCGGAAAGGAACGCGTGGTCGTCGACAGAGACTGGGTCTGACCTGAGCTATGGACAGGATGCGCGCGGGCTACCAAGATCACTGCACGCGAGCGCTAGCCGGTAGCCGCCCTCGACGGGGCGTGAGCACCGCCTTCTGCCTCGCCAGTCCGAGTCTCGTTCTTCATGGAGCCGGTATCGGCGTCCGCGCACTCCAGCGTCGTCGTGGCCTCGCCGTTCGGGTCGGACACGGGCGCAGGCACCCTCGCGGCGCCGTTGCTCACCATTCAGGTCGCCGTCCAGCGGGTCGCCGAGGGCGGGTTCGTCGAGCTGCGTGAAGGCCGGGACGACCAGCGAGTTCGGCTGGTCGGCGTGCGCGACGTGACGATCCAGCCTTTCGCAGGCGAGCATGCGGTGCTCGACGGGTCCACGATGCATCCACGTAGCGGAGTCACCGCGATGGTCGAGATCGCCAACAGCGTTGGCGTGACTTTGCCGTGGCCTCGACGTCATCGGGTATCGCACGACCAAGCTCAACGTGACCTCCGTCGGGATCCACGGCCACGGGAGCGGCACGCGCATGCGTATCTTCGGCAACCACATCCATGACCTGGGCAACGACAACACCACGCTTGGCAGCTTCGACATCGATGCGCACGGGATCGCTGTCTACGGCGACAATCTAGGTACGTCGATCTCCGGGCTGTCGATTGACGGCAACGAGGTGGACCACCTGCACCTGGGCGCGAGCGAGAGTGTTGTCGTCAACGGGAACCTCGAGGGTTGGACGGTTGCGCGCAACCGGATCCCCGACAATGACAACATCGGCATCGATGCCATCGGGTTCGAGTCGACGCTGCCGGGCGCTGAGCGGTACACCTGGCGCAACCGAGCTCGCAACGGCCTGATCGTGGACAACGTCGTCGTTCGCATCCAGTCGCGCGGCAGCCCCGCCTACTGGGAGGGCACTGTCGGCGGGGTCGCCCCGTGGTGCAACTGCGCAGACGGCGTCTACATCGACGGTGGCATGCACATTGTCGTTGCGGGCAACCGGGTGGCGGACAACGACATCGGCATCGAGGTCGCTGCCGAGAACGGACCTGGCAGCGCAGATCACGTGATCGTCGCCAACAGCCGAGTCGCCGGCAGCCTCTACACAGGGATCGCAACAGGTGGGTACTGCAACGGACGAGCTGACGCGGGGGAGTGCTGACCGGTTCGTCGAACAACAACACCTGCGCGAACAACTGGTTGCGCGGCAACAACCAGCTCGACGACGGGTTCCCTGAGATTCTCGTACAGAACTTCACGTCGAAGAACACCCTCACCGGCAACACCGTCCTCGGGATGAACTAGGCCAGCCCCTCGTGCCCCCATGTCGCGGGCTTGTCGTGCGGCTGCTGCACCACCGGCTGGCCACCCGTCGCCCCCGTAGTCGTCCTCAGCGCGTCCAGCTCGCAGCGGAGCCAGCCTGCGGCGTCGGGGTTCGCGAGGTCGAGCAGGGCGCTGAAGCCGTTCCACCAGCGCCGGACGCCCGGGTCGCCATCGGGGCGTCGGACGAGCCACTCGTCGCCCTCCAGTATCCGGAAGGTCGCGCAGTCCGGGCTGACGAACGGCACCAACCACAGCATGACCGTGCAGCCCCAGTCGTGCATCGTGCGTGTGCCCACCAGGCCTCCCAGGAGACAGCCGAAGGATGATCTAGCTGTTCGGGGGGTCGGCCAACTTGGCTGAAGTGTTGTTTCTGCGACCAAGCGCTCAAGGGCAAACGAACGAATGCACAGAACCGGACATCTTGGGGTGAGCGAGCCGGGTGCGGTATCGCGCGTTCCGCCGTGGTGCCGAGGACGTGCTGACGGACCAGTGACAAAAGCCATCGGGGGACCTACTCTTGCGTTTGACGAACAAACGGTCGTTCGGTAAGGAAAGAACTGGAGGAACATGACCGCCGCAGACCCGGTCCCCGCGTTCGCGGCCGGATGGGGACATGCCCACGGCTCGTTCGAGCTGAAGGTGCCAGCGGCACTGAGTGGGCTCACGGCTGTGATTGATCATCAGTCGATCGTCGATGTCATCGCGTGCCACGGCTGGAGCCTCGACGAACAGCAGTGGGAGGTCATGGCCGACATCTATGCCGACGACGTGACCTCAACAGGCTGCATCGCCGGCGTCACCAACATGGAGACCGTGCGAGGCAAGGCGGTCTACATCGACTGGCTCAAGGGCGTCCTGCAGGCCCGGTCCGACCAGCTGCGGCACAACTTCCTCAACATCGTGGTGACGGAGCAAGGGCCCGACGAGGCCACCGCGATCGGCTACTGCGTCCTCACCTCGACGTCCCCCGAAGCAGCGACGGTCCGAGCGACCGGGATCTACCGCTTCTCGCTGGTCAAGCAGGGTGACCGCTGGCGTCTCTCGGCCATCCACTCCGGGCTCGACAACACACCGTTCTGACCGTCCATGCTTCTCCGACCCATGGAAGGCACTGCAGATGAGCACCTTGGACTCAGCCACATCAGACCGGTCCACCGCGATGGTGGGCGAGAAGCTCTCCGGACGGGTCGCCCTGGTGACGGGCGGCAGTCGGGGCATCGGCGCCGCCATCTGCAGGAGCCTGGCCAGCCAGGGCGCTTCGGTCGCTGCTGGGTACAGCTCCGACCGGGCCCGCGCTGAGCTCTTCCTGCGGGAGTTCGGCGAGGAGTTCGGCGGCACCGGAAAGGCGACCATCCACCAGGGCAACATCTCCAGGCCCGAAGACTGCCGCAGGGTGGTCCAGGAGGTGCTCGACGAGCACGGCCGGATCGATATCCTGATCAACAACGCCGGCATCACGATCGACAAGATGGCGATGAAGATGTCGGTGGAGGACTGGAACACGGTGCTGGCGGTCAACCTGTCGGGATCGTTCTACATGGCGCAGCCGGCTCTGGAGCACATGCTTGAGCGCGGGACCGGTCGCATCATCTTCGTCTCCTCCGTGATCGGCGAGCACGGCAACGTCGGGCAGGCCAACTACGCCGCCTCCAAGGCCGGGATGATCGGACTGACCAAGACCCTGGCCAAAGAGGCAGCGTTCATCCTCGGGCGAGCCGGCAAGCTCGGCGACGACGGCATCGGCCTCACCGTGAACACCGTGACACCTGGCTTCGTCGCGACCGAGATGTTGGACGACGTTCCCGAGAAGGTGCTGGAGCGGATCAAGGCTCAGATCCCCATTGGCAGGTTCTGCCGCCCCGAGGAGGTCGCCCGCGTCGTTCACTTCCTGGCTGCCGACGCCTCGGCGTACATCACCGGACAGGTCTGGGGCGTCAACGGCGGCCTGGAGATCTAGCTGCTTGGTGACCGCTTGACATACCAAGCAAGCGGTGCTTATGGTGTGCAGACACAGCGGAAACACTCTGCGACCGAGCGAGACCACAAGGAGTACACGATGGCAACAGCGACCGCCAAGACCACTGCCACCACCGAGATCCCCGAGTTCGCGCAGAAGATCCGCGAGCAGCTGCTCACGACCGTCCAGCAGGGCCAGCAGTTCTCCATCGACGCAGCCCAGAGCTGGGTCAAGGCCGTCTCGGCCATCCCCGTCCCGGAGCTCCCCGCCATCCCGGGCATCCCCGCCCTCCCCGCCGTTCCCGGCGTGGAAGCCACGACGAAGTTCGCGTTCGACGTCGCGGCTGACCTGCTCACCGCGCAGCGTGACTTCACCCAGCAGCTGGTGGGCGTCCTCGCGCCGGCGAAGTCTGCCTGATCTACCTCCTTCCACGACGAAGGACGGCGATGACGAAGTCGCAGGACGCCACCCCACCCGAGGACGACGTCCCGGCGCACATGCTGGGCAGCTTCATCCGTGCGCAGCGACAGATGGCCAATCTGTCGCTGCGCCAGCTGTCTGCGATGACAGATGTGTCCAACCCGTACCTCAGCCAGCTCGAGCGCGGGTTGCACGAGCCTTCCGTCCGCGTGCTCAAGTCGATCGCGGAGGCCTTGAACGTATCTGCGGAGACACTGTTCGAGCAGGCCGGCCTGGTCGGCGAGACGACGCGCGACGACGATGCCACCGAGAACGCGATCCGGATGGATCGACGCCTCAGCGAGGCGCAACGTCGGGCGCTGCTCAGCGTCTACCGGAGCTACGTCGAAGCGAACACCGAGGACTCGTGAGCGCTGCGCTCGCGGACAGTCCATCCCTGCCCCAGGCCTCGAGGAGTCGGACCGCATGACCCCAGCGCAGAGTGCCGATTCACCGGGCCGATCGATCCTCGACCGGCTGGGCATCGCCGAGGAGCCGCTGAGCGGTGCAGACCCCGTGTCGTTCCTGCGATCGCTCGCTGCGGCCGGTGCTGCGCTGGCCAAGAACCCGGGCGCGACGGCCGCCGCCCACGGTCGGCTGGCACTCGGCCTTGCCGCAGCAGCTCGGGCGGCCGCGGGACGCGTGACAGGTGCGCAGGCGCCAGGGCCGATGGCTGCCGACAAGCGCTTCGCAGACCCGGCGTTCGACGGCAACCCGCTCTACTTCCTCCTGATGCAGCAGTACCTGTTGGGTACGCAGCTGGCCGCGGAGCTGTTGGAAGCGGCGGGGCTCGAGGGCGAGCAGGCCACCAAGGCCCGTTTCGCCGCCACGTTCATCCTCGATGCGCTCGCGCCGACCAACACCCTGCCTGGGAACCCGGCCGCACTGCGCGAGGCCTTCGACACCGGCGGCAAGAGCGTGTTCCGGGGTCTGTCGAACATGGTCGACGACTTCCGTCACAACGGCGGATGGCCTTCACAGGTCGACAGCACCGGCTTCGAGGTCGGCGTCAACATGGCGGCCACCCCGGGCAAGCTGGTCTACCGCAGCGACCTGATCGAACTGATCCAGTACGAGCCGCAGGTCAAGCGAGTGCACTCCGTGCCGCTGCTGTTCTGCCCGCCGTGGATCAACAAGTACTACATCATGGATCTGGCCCCGGGTAAGAGCTTGATCGAGTGGGCAGTGCAGCACGGTCACACGTGCTTCGCGATCAGCTACCGCAACCCCGACGCCACCATGCGCGACCTGAGCTTCGAGGACTACCTTCGCAAGGGCCCCCTGGACGCTGTGCGGGTCGTACGCGAGATCACCGGGGCCGACGAGGTCAACACCGTGTCCGTCTGCCTCGGTGGCACGCTGACCGCGATCGCGATGGCCCACAACGCAGCCATCGGCGATCGCTCGATCAAGTCCGCCACCTTGCTCAACACCCATACGGACTTCAGCGTCCCCGGTGCGCTCGGTGTGTTCACGGACGAGGCGACCATCGCCGGGCTCGAGAAGCAGATGGCCAAGCAGGGTTTCCTCGACTCGGACAAGATGGCGCACACCTTCGACGCGTTGCGCGCCAACGACCTGGTGTTCGCGTACGTGGTGAACAACTGGCTGATGGGCAAGAAGCCGCCGGCCTTCGACCTGCTCGTCTGGAACAAGGACAGCACCCGGATGCCGGCCAAGATGCACTCCGAGTACCTGCGGTCCTGCTACCTCCACAACGAGTTTGCTCGTGGTGAGCTCGTGATCGACGGCCGCAAGCTCGACCCCGCCAAGGTCGATGCCGACACGTACGTCCTGGCTGCGGTCGATGACCACATCGTGCCCTGGGTCTCCGGCTACAAGACGACCCAGCTGCTCGGTGGCCGCAACAGGTTCGTGCTCAGCACCTCCGGTCACATCGCGGGCATCGTCAACCCGCCTGGTCCGAAGCCGAAGCACTGGACCAACGACGACCTGCCGGCTGACCCGGCGGAGTGGAAGGATGCCGCGCAGCTCCGGGACGGCACCTGGTGGGACGACTGGACCCGGTGGATCGCCGGGCAGGGCGGCCCGAAGATCGCGGCCCGCCGTCAGCTGGGCAGTGCGGAGCACCCCCCGATCGAGGACGCACCCGGTACGTACGTTCGTGCCCGCGCGTGACCGCGGCCCAGCCCCGTGTGGACCAGTGGCGGGTCGTGCGTACTGGCGGGCTCCAGGTCCGCGTGCGCGTGCAGGGTGAGGGAGAGCCACTCCTCCTGCTGAACGGGCTGACCCGTCGGCTGGAGAGCTGGGAGCCTTTCGTCGCCGCGTTGGGCAGCGGTCGCCAGGTGGTGACCTTCGACTCCCCTGGTGTCGGCGAGAGCCCGACGCCGCTCCTGCCCTTGTCCATCTCACGGCTGGCCCGGGTCGCCGTCTCGGTGCTGGACGAGGTCGGTCTGGACGTGGTCGACGTCCTGGGGTTCTCCCACGGCGGCGCCGTGGCGCAGCAGCTGGCCTTCCAGTCCCCGGACAGGGTGCGCCGGCTCGTCCTCGCCTCCACGACGTGCGGCGTTGGATCCACCCCTGGCGACAAGGACGGGCTGCTCAGTCTTGGTTGCGGCTCGGCGGCGGGCCCATCGTCGCCGCAGCCGGACCCGCTGGGCGCGCTGTGGCACTCGCTGGCCATCGCGACCTGGTCGAGCATCCCGTTCCTCGGCGCGATCCGGGCACCGACCCTGGTCGTATGCGGGGCGCACGACCGCCTGGTCCCCGCCGCGAACAGCAGGTTGCTCGCCAGGCGCATCGACGGCGCCTCCCTCGTGCTGCTCTCTGCCGGACACGACCTGCAGCGCAGCGGCCCGGCGACTGCGCTCGCGACTGCGGTGCAGCTCTTCCTCACCCACGGTTTGACGAGCAGTTCTGGCAAATATCTGCAAGACTGCGTCTAGCAAGGCAGCCTTCATCCGAAGGATGTCCGTTGGTGAGGCGGGGGACGTGGAGCAGGTTCGGCGGGCCCAGCTGTACGAGGCCTTCGGTGACTACGTGCGCAGCCAGCGCCAGCTCGCGCAGCTCACGCTCCGGCAGGCGGCTGAGCTGGCCCGCATCTCCAACCCGTATCTCAGCCAGATCGAGCACGGCCTCGCGCTGCCCTCGGTCACGGTGATCAGTGCCCTTGCCGAGGCGCTCGAGGTCTCGGCCGACAACCTGCTGCTCCGGGCTGCCGGCATTGCCCCCCACGATGCTGCGAAGGACTCGATGGCGACTGAGGTCGCCATCCGCAACGACCCGCGGCTCGACAACGCGCAGAGGCGCGCCCTGCTGGCCGTCCTGCACACCTTCGTCGGACCGCCTCCCAACCCTCCGAGCCCTCCGAGCCCTCCGAGCCCCCGAACCAAAGCGCGACGACAGGACATGGAGGTCCACGACAATGCCTGACATGCGATTCGACGGACAGGTCGCGATCATCACCGGCGCCGGCGGTGGTCTCGGCCGGTCGCACGCACTCGAGCTGGCTCGTCGCGGGGCCATGGTCCTGGTCAACGACGTCTCGGCCGCCGGGCAGGTCGTCGATGAGGTCACCGCACTCGGCGGCCAGGCCGCCGCCAACCAGGACAGCGTCTCCACCGCTGCTGGTGGAGCGGCCATCGTGCAGGCGGCGCTCGACGCCTTCGGTCGGGTCGACATCCTGGTCAACAACGCCGGCATCCTGCGCGACAAGGCGTTCCACAAGATGGACGTGGCGATGATCGACGCGGTCATCGACGTCCATCTCAAGGGTGCGTTCTACGTCACGCAGCCTGCCTTCAGGCTGATGCGCGAGCAGGGCTACGGCCGAATCATCAGCACCAGCTCGGCCTCCGGCCTGTTCGGCAACTTCGGCCAGGCCAACTACGGTGCCGCAAAGGCCGGGCTGGCCGGGCTCACCCGCGTACTTGCGCTCGAAGGTGCCGGCCACGGGATCAAGGCCAACGCGATCGCTCCCATCGCGGCCACACAGATGACCGCAGGCATCCTCGGCGACCTCGCGGACAAGGTCGCTCCGGAGTACGTGAGCCCGCTCGTGGCCTACCTCGCGCACTCGGAGTGCTCGGTCAACGGCAACCTCTACTCCGTGGCCGGCGGCCGGATCGCTCGGATCTTCGTCGCAGAGACGTACGGGGTCGTCCTGCCCGAGAACACCCCTGAGTCCATCGCGGCCCAGCTCTCGCTCATCGACGAGACAGACACGAACGGGTACCACCAGCCGACGTCGCTGGACGACGAGACAGCGATCATCGCCAAGGCACTGGCAAAGGCGTCCTGACGCGCTGTTCTCGAGCGAGGAACCGCGGCTCGCGCCCGCCGAAGCTTTCCTTGTGTTACCACCAATCATTTGGTAGAACTGCAATAGTTCGTCAATCGAGGGAGGTCGTTGATGATCACCCTCGTCACAGAGCTCACCACCCGGCCAGGGGCGAACATCGCTGACCTGCACGCCCACCTGTCGGGGCCGTTCTGCGAACGGGCTGGCGCCCTTGCTCCAGGGGCTCGAGTCGAGCGCTTCGTGCTGAGTGTCCGCATCGCCGACCCGGACATTGACAGCTTTGCCGAGGCGCGCGGCTGGTCGACCGCCCCGGATGCGATGCTGCAGTTCTCGTTCGGCTCCGCCGAGGACGCCGAGGCAGCGCTGACGGCGGGGGGCGATGGTCCGCTCGGATCGGCCGAGCTCACCGCGCTGGTCGACGAGAGCCGGCTGAGTACCTTCGCAGCGACCGAGCGGGTGGTCTTCGGGACGATGGACCCCTCCGAGCGCTGGGCCCGGTCGGAGTCGGTGGCCCCGCCAGTAAAGATGGTCGTGGCGAACTGGAAGAAGCCGGACATGGACATCGAGGCATTCCGGCTGCACTGGCGGGACGTGCACGGCGCCCTCGTCCGTGAGCACGGCCCGGCGATCGGGTATCGCCGCTACGTACAGAGCCAGCTCACCAACGACCCACGGCTGGCGAGCGCGACCAAGGCGGCCAGCAACCGGGCGTACCCCGACGGCGGCATGGCTGAGGTCTGGTGGACCAGCCAGGCAGTCATGAAGACCGAGCTCGGTACTCCCGCAGCCGCCGCGGCCAGCGCAGCGATGGAGGTGGACGAGGTCAACTTCGTCAACCCGCCGGCCCTGACTGCCTATCTCGCGACCGAGCAGCTCGTGATCGGCCAGCCGTGAGGTTCGCTCAGCGCCAGCCGGGCGCGTCAAACCCCCGGCGAATCACGACAGTCACGAGCCGTTGCCCTTCACCAGTGACTGTGCTGAAATCTACCATCTGATTGGTAGACAGAGGAGGCTCCGTGACAGCGACGAACTTGGTTCCGGCGTTCGACGGCGGATGGGGGCACGCGCACGGCCCGTTCGAGTTGAAGGTGCCGGCCACCCTGAGTGATCTCACCTCGGTGATCGATCGCCAGTCCATCGCCGACGCGATCGCGTGCTATTCCTGGAGTGTCGACGAGCGGCAGTGGGAGGTAATGGCGGACATCTACACCGAGGGCATGACCTTCTCGGGCTGCGTTGCCGGCGTCACCAACCTGGAGACCGTGAGTGGCAGCGCCGACTTCATCGAGTGGCTCAAGGGCTTCCTGGGAGCTCGCAACGACCAGTTGCGTCACAGTCTGGTCAACATCGTCGTGACCGAGCAGGGGCTCGACAGCGCAACCGCGATGGGTTATTGCGTTCTTGCCTCCACCACCCCTGCGGGGGCAAATGTCCAGGCCACGGGGCTGTACCGCTTCTCGCTGGTCAAGCAGGGTGACCGCTGGCGCATCTCGGCCATCTACGGCGGATTCGACAACGCGCCCTTCTAGTCCTGCTCCGCCTGGACCCACCCCACCCGAGCACGCCCGCTCCACCGAGGAGAACCATGCAGATCGACGCCGCCGTCCTGCGCGAACGCGAGCACCCCTTCTCCATCGAGTCGCTGGAGCTCGAAGATCCCCGTGTCGACGAGGTCTTGGTACGCCTGGTTGCCACGGGCATCTGTCACTCCGACCTTGCTGTCCGTAGCGGCGACCTCCCGCTGCCCTTGCCGATCGTGCTCGGCCACGAAGGCAGCGGCATCGTGGAGGCGGTCGGGTCTCGTGTCACGCGCGTCAGCCCGGGCGACCGCGTCGTCCTGACCTTCGCCTTCTGCGGCTCCTGCGTCCCGTGCCGCACCGGTCACCCCGTCTACTGCGTGCAGTCGGCGGCGATGAACCTCACCGGCACGCGACCGGACAAGACCACGGCCTACCGTCGGGGCAGTGAGCAGGTCTACGGTCACTTCGTCGGTCAGTCGTCGTTCGCGACGCATGCGCTCGTTCATGAGAGCGCAGCGGTCAAGGTCTCCCGCGACGCATCGCTGGAGCTGCTCGCGCCGCTGGGGTGTGGCATCCAGACAGGCGCCGGCTCCGTGATCAACGTCTTCCGTCCGCCCTACGGAAGTTCGCTCGCGGTCACGGGCACCGGTTCGGTCGGATTGAGCGCGATCATGGCGGCGAGCGTCGTGGGCTGCCAGACCATCGTGGCCGTCGACATCTCCGAGAGCCGGCTCAAGCTCGCCGCCGAGCTCGGTGCCACGCATACGGTCAACTCAAGCGGGGGCGATCTGACCGAGCAGCTGCTCGACGTCACGAACGGGGAGGGGCTGAACTTCTGTCTCGACACCACGGGACTGCAGCCGGTTATCGGATCAGCGTTCGGCGCGCTGGCCACCCGGGGCCGGCTCGGACTTGTCGGCGTCTCCCCCGCCGGAACCCGGATAGACCTGGACCCCTGGGCGATGCTCCGCGGGCTCGTGGTCGACGGCAACATGGAGGGCGACGTGGTGCCTGACACATTCATCCCCTACCTCATCGACCTGCACCAGCAGGGCCGGTTCCCGTTCGACCGGCTCGTCACCGCCTGCGGCGACCTGTCCGCGATCAACGAAGCGGTCGCGGCCACGCAGTCCGGCGACATAGTCAAGGCGGTCCTCCACCTTTCCTGAGTGGCGGGGAAGTCGGACGTCCGCACCCGCCCCGCGGTGGCGAACCTGGCGGGCATGAACGGGCTGACCGCGGGTCCTGCACGGGAGTGACACCGTGAGAATCGACGTCGACGAGCGGGTGGCCGGCATCCGACGGGGAGAAACGCGCTCCGTGGCGCGAGCCATCTCCCCTCTCGGCTCTCGTGAGTTCCTATCGATCACTCACGTTGCGGGTCGAGGTCCTGGCCGTCGATCCTTCCTCCCCCTTCACCGGGGGCGCGCTGCTCCGTGACCGGTGCGGATGCTTCACCCTGCGCTCGATCCGAGGTGCCTATCCGGTTGATGGCCTCCCAGGGCCGCCTCGGCGGACTGTCCGCGGCCGGGCCGCTACTCGCTGTCGAGGTAGGGGTCGAACACGCCGAGCCGCGGAGCTGGGCACGGCTCGCGCCCGGCGAGGGTGATGTCGACCGACAGCGCAGTTGCGCAGCCCGGGCAGAAGTTCTCCCGCATGACGACGGGCCCGATGGACTCGGTAGGACGGATCTGTGCGTGGATCTCCTCGAACTTCTCCGTGACCTTGCTCTCGCGGGTCACGACCGCAGTCCGCCAGTTACCGTCCTGCGGGCCAAGGTCGTGCCGGCACATGGCGCAGGCCCAACGCCCGTCCGCCACTGCCAGCGGCGCGAAGACCGGACCCGCGGGGTCGGCGGTGCGGACCGGAGCAGCGCCCAGCCGTTCCTGACGGATACGTGCGCGGGCCGCCACCGTGCCAGGAACGTCCGCCGACAGGTCGGCGGCGAGCACCACGCCATAGAGGCTCTCGCCGACGTCCGCGCTGACGTAGCCGTCACGTACGTCCTTGGCAACGGACTCAGGATCGCGGAACAACGGGTCACCGACCCCGCCACCGCCACCGTTGATCACGCTGAAGACGTCGCCGCGACGCAGAATGAGGTTTCCTGTCTTGGCCGGCTGCGGAACCTTGCGGCCGGTCAGGACGTCCTCGGTCGGCCAGATCCCCTGCTCCAGCAAAGCGAACACGTTGGTGTCGGTCAGCAGCGTCCACTCGCCCGCACCCGACGGGTATCCGCCGGACGCGCCGCGGGCGGGAATGTAGGCGGCGCTGTTGTATCCGCCGCCGGTCATGACCTCGGTGTGGATGATCGCGAGCGCGCCGCTGACACCCATGCCACCGCGGTGCGTACCCGCGCCGGCCTGGTCCTTGGAGATGCGCCGCCACAAGATGTAGCCGGGTTGGCTCGACTCCTCCATCTCCACGTCGGGGGTGTTGCATCCGCACATGCACTGGGCTGCATAGGTGTCGAGGCCGTCGGTCACGGTCTGGGCACCGCCACCACACGGCTGCCCGAGCGAGACAGGGAATGCGACCGTCGGCCATCCGGTCCTGAGGTCGATGCCGAACGATGTGAAGAAGGCCAGGTTCTGGCACGGCGCACCCGCGACGCGTCCTGCGACCACAGGGTCCGAGCTCAGGGCGCAAGCTTGGGAGAGAACCTCGATAAGGATCTTGTTGATCCGGTTGCCCGTCTCCATGTGTGACTGGGTCACCGGTGCCGGCGGGAGGGAGTTGACGATGCTGCCCTTGGGCCCGAGGTCGAACACGATCGGGCGCCACAGGCCTTGGTTGACGGGGATGTCGTAGCAAAGCTGGGAGAGCAGGGTCGACCACGACTGGCCGACGACTGCCGGCCAGGCTCCGTTGATGAACGAGTCGGTCTGCTTGTCGCCGCGGTACTGGATTGTCATCTGGTCGCCATCGATCACCAGCCGACAGCGTACGTTGAAGAACTCCAGCGGGCCACGGCCGTCGTACTCGACCCAGTCCTCACTGTCGTAGGTACCGTCCGGAATCGCCTGGATGCGATTGCGCATCGCCTTCTCGGAGAGATCCTTCGCAGCCTCGTTCAGCTCGGTGAACCGGTCGAAGCCGATGTCGTCGAGCATCGCCTGCAGCCTGCGCTCGCCAGCGCTGTTGGCAGCGATCATGCTGCGGATGTCGTTGAGCACGATCCGTTCCAGTCGCACGTTGTTCCCGATGAACGATTCCCACTCGGGCTCGATCTGGTAGCTGCGAATGACCCTGACTGCGTTGAAGTTGAGCGTCTCCGAGAACTTGTCATGCGCGGCCGGGGCGAATCCGGAAACCGCCGAACCGCCGGCGTCCAGGACGTGCTCGTTGACATAGCCGAACGCAACGAGCTCCCCATCGTGGAAGAACGGCATCACCACGCCAAGGTCGCCTTGGTGAATCGCCCCTGAGGTGTGCGGGTCGTTGCACAGGAAACCGTCCCCAGGGTGGAGGTCCTCGATCGCGTGCCCGCGAAGCACGGCCTTGACCCCTCCGATGGCCGTGGAGATGTGGAAGGTCACGAATCCGGCGAAGGCCAGCTGCTCCACATCGCGGTCAAGGATGCACGTGCTGAAGTCGAGAGCCTCGGTCACGACGGGTGATCCAGAGGTCCGCATCAGCGTGATCGCCATCTCGTTGGCCATGTTGCGGATCGACTTGCTGTGCACCTCGACGTCGATGATGTCGAGCCCTGCTTTTGTGTCGGCGCTCACGGTGGTGGTCCTTTGCCTAGATCGAGACGGAGAAGTTGAAGAAGCGGTCGCGCACGCAGGTCGACCGCGTGGGCACGTAGATGGTGGTGTCACCGACGTCGATGATGCACGGACCGCTGACCTTGGTGCCAGGGACGAGATCCGCCTCCGCGAACACCGGAATGGTCTCCAGGCGCCGCTCCTCCGGAAGGAAGACGTCTCGATGGCTGGCGGGGACCGGGGGCGGTGCACCGACGACGGGGTCCTGCTGGCGGCTGGTCGGTTTGGGTCGGCGGTAAACCGCTCGCACCGAGATGTTGACCAGCATGGCCGGCGAGTCGCGCCACGCGGTCCCGATACCGTACGCACGTTCGTAGACCGACGGGAAGTCGCGGGCGAGAGCGGCACCGTCCTCCGCGGTGAGTGGACGGTTCGGGAGCGGGACGGTGATCTCCCACACCTGGCCGGCGAAGCAGCCCTCGCCGTTGACCGCGAACTCCAGGTCCTCCAGCGCGACGGCGTCGGACAAGGCGTCGGCTACGGCTTGGGCGCGCATCTCCGTCAGGATCGCGTTGATCCTGGGAACCTGGGAGTCATCCGACATGATCCAGTTGACGGTGCGGTTGTACTGGCGAACGTAGTCAGCCATCAGTACACCCTGCGCCGAGAACGCGGAGCTGTTGTCCGGGATCACGACGTTGGGGCATCCGAGCCGACGTGCTACTTCGACTGCGAAGAGCCCCAGGCCGCCGCCGTAGGCGAAGAACGAGAAGGCCCTCGGGTCGTAGCCGCGCTCGATGCTGACCGTCCGCAATGCGTTGGCCATGTTGATGACGGCGAGGTCGAAGATGCCCGCTGCCGCGGTCTCGATCGACCAGCCCAGAGGCTTCGCGATCGTCTCCTCGATCGCGGCCGCGGCTGCAGCGCGGTCGAGCTGGTGCCGCCCCTTGAGGTAGTTCGCCGGGTCGATCAGCCCGAGCACGATGCTGGCGTCCGTCACGGCGGGCACGGTGCCCCCCCGGCCGTAGCAGACCGGGCCTGGCATCGATCCGGCGCTGTGCGGACCGACCTGCGGCACGCCGCGCGAGTCGATCCAGGCCAGACTGCCACCACCGGCGCCGACCGACACGACGTCGATGATGTCCACGCCTGTCTGCAGCTGCCCGATGGAAACACGCTTGGCGATCGCGGGCTCGAGGTTGTGCAGCAGCGCCGTATCGAAGCTGGTTCCGCCCATGTCGCCGATCAGGATGTCCTTGAGCCCCATCTGGGCGGCGAGCGCTGCCGCACCCATGACTCCGCCGGCTGGTCCGGAGGCAAGCATCGTCATCGGCCTGGCCTTGACCGCTTCGCCGCTGGCCGAGCCACCGATCCCCTGGAAGAAGGACAGTGAGCCCGTGAATCCGCGGCGCGTCAGCTGGTTGGTGATCTGGTCGACGAACCGGGTGGCACCACGGTGGGAGAGGCAGTTGAACACTGTGGTGAAGAATCGTTCCGTCTCCCGGATCACCGGGTGCACGTCCGACGAGACCATGACGATCGCTTCCGGGTGCTCCTCGAGCAGGATCGTGCGAGTCCGCTGTTCGTGGGTCGGATCGTTGAACGACCACAGATAGCAGATCGCGTACGCCTCAACGCCCTTGTCCTTGAGCCTGCGTACGGCGGCGCGGACCTCGTCCTCGACAAGCGCTACGGGGGAGGAGCCGTCGACGAGCACACGCTCGGTGATCTCCTCGATGCAGTCACGGGCCACGACCTCGGGCGGTGTCGTCTGCATGTGGTCGTCATAGTCGGCCCTGCGGGCCCCGCGGGCGATCCTGAACGTGTCTTTGAACCCTCGCGTGATCAGCACGCCGACCTTGGCCCCACGCATCTCGGTGACGGCGTTGGTCACGATCGTGGAGCTGTTGATGAATGCATGGCACTCTGCGACGAGGGAGTCGGTGGAGATTCCCAAGCTCTCTGCTGCAACATCGATCGCGTCGAAGACGCCGACGCTGTAGTCGTCGTGGGTGGTGAACGCCTTGCTCCGCGTCAGCCCTGCTGGCGAGGCCACGATCATGTCGGTGTGGGTGCCACCGATGTCTACACCGATGCTGTATCCCGCACCTGCTGAGGCTGTCTGCTGAGTCACTTGCTCGTCCCCTTAGGTGGGATGGTTGGAAGCTCGGGGGTGAGGCCAGGGCTGGTCTGTGGGGTTGGGATCTCGCCGGTCTCGGGCATCTCGCTGGCCTCGCTGGTGTCAGATGCCAGATAGTTGGCTTCGATCTCCCCGATGCGTTCGCGCGCTTCGGCGGCCGTCAGGCTCATGCGAATGCGGCCTCGGCGCATGACGTAGACACGATCCACGTAGTGCAGCGCCTTCCGGACGTGTTGCTCCACCAGGAGCACGCCGGTACCGGCTTCGTCGGCCGCGGCGCGCACCGCGAGGAAGAGCCGGGTCACCACGAGGGGGGCCAGGCCGAGCGAGAGCTCATCGGCGAAGAGCAACCTCGGACCGCGCCCGATGGCTCGCGCCAGGGTGAGCATCTGCTGCTCGCCGCCCGAGATCAGGCCGGCCCGGACGTTCAGCCGCTTCTCCAGTTCGGGGAACAGCGCAACTGCAGAGTCCGCGCTCACGCCAGCGACCTTCAGGTTGTCGGCGACGGACATCCCCTTGAAGACTGAGCGCTCCTCGGTGACGAACGACAGTCCCTTGCGCGCGCGGCGGAACAGGGGGGTGTCGACGAGCTCGCCGTCGATGCGGACCTCGCCCGCGAGCTTGGGCAAGACCCCGCTCAGCGCCATGAGCGTGGTGGTCTTGCCGGCACCGTTCGCGCCAAACAGTGCCACCACCTCGCCGGGCTCCACCACGAGATCGATGTCAGTGACCACCGGCCGCGGACCGTAGCCGGACGAGAACCCCTTGACTTCCAGAATGCTCACTGTCGCCCGCTCTCGTGGAGCATCGAGAGGTCCTCGACCAGTTCCTCTTCCGTCTCACCGAGGTAAGCGTTGATGACGGCGCGGTCGTTGCGGACCTGCTCTGGTGTCCCCTCGGCGATCTTGGCCCCGAAGTCGACGACGACGATGTGGTCGCAGACGTTCATCACGAAGTTCATGTCGTGCTCGACGACGAGTATCGCGATCCCCCACTCGGTGGCCAGTCGTCGTACAAGTGTGGCGAGCTCGGCGGTCTCGGCGTCGCCAAGACCAGCTGCCGGCTCGTCCAGCAGCAGGACGCTGGGCTGGCTCGCCACGGCTCGGGCCAGTGCTAGCAGCCGGCGACGGCCGTAAGGCAGGTCCTGGGCATCCTTGTCCAGCTCGTCCTGCAGCCCGAACTCGCGAATGGCCGCGAGGGCCGACGGTGGAAGGCCGGGGTTGATCGGCCAGACCAGGTCGCGGAGGTAGGAGAACAGGTCGCGTGGGTCGGCCGCTGTCTGCAGGTTGTCTCGTACGGTGGAATCCTCGAACAGCTCAAGGGACTGGAACGACCTGCTGACGCCGAGCCGGGCTCGTGCAGCGGCCGACAGGCCGCCGATCGGGACGCCCCCGAGCGTCACCGAGCCAGCCGCGAGGGGGGTGAAGCCCGTGATCGCGTCGATGGCCGAGGTCTTGCCCGCACCGTTCGGCCCGATCAGTCCCAGGATCCGGCCCGGCTCGACTCGAAAGGACACGTCCTCGACAGCCGTGGTCGGTCCGTAGCGAACGGTGATGCCCTGAACTTCCAGGACCTTGGGCGACACCCGCGTGGGTGTCGTGGCAGGGGCCGCCGTCGGCGTGCTGGCCAGCTCGGGCACCGGGCTCCGTGGACGGCGTCTGCCGCCACCCAAGATCTTGTCCCGAACCATGCGGGCCGTGAGGGTCATCTCCTTGGCCGCGCCGTCCTGGTTCTGGATGACGAAAAGGATGAGCAGGATCCCGCTGATCAGGGGAAGGTAGCGGCCGAAGCCCCCAGGGATCGCATCGAGGAGCTCGGCACCGATCGATCCCGGGGCCATCGTCCCGCCGAAGATCGGCCCGATCAGGAACCCGATCCCCCCGATCACTGACCAGCCGACGGCCGAGATCGAATTCAGGTCGGTGAACTGCGTGCCGTACGCGATCTGCGAACTGCGGAAGGCGATCAGGATCCCGCCGGCGGCGGCAATGGCTGCACCGAGCGAGAATGCGTAGAGCTTGACCGCAGTGACGTTGATGCCCAGCGCGGCCGCGGCCCGCTCGTTGGTGCGCACGGCGATCAGACGGCGACCGCTGCGGCCGCGGCGAACGTTCGCGACCCCGAGCGTGCAGAGCACGAGGATCGCCAACGTGAGCAGGGCGTAGCGCTCGGGATAGAGGATCGCGCTGATATTGAGTCCAAAGATCGAGGGATCTCCTACGGCCGTGCCGGTGACTCCACCGGTCAGGGTGCCGTTGTTGAAGACCATGTACTCCATCGCCGTGCCCAGGCCCAGCGTGACGACAGCGAGGGTGATGCCGCGCGTCCGAACGGCGGGAAGCGCGAAGATCAGACCGACCGGAACCGCGGCGAGCACACCCACCACGAAGGCGAGCAGGAAGGGCACGCCCCACGCCGAGACCATCCGGCCCGCGATCAACGCCCCGAACCCGGCGAAGGCGTACTGCGCCAGCGAAAGCTGGCCAGCTAAGCCCGTCAGCAGGACGATCGACAGGATGATCACGCCAACGGCGAGAGTGATCCCGATCGCATCGACCCAACGCGCCGACAGCGACATGATCAGGACGACCCCGATCGCGGACCACACCAGGACGTGGAGGGGTCGAACCCTGCCGGTTCCGATCAGGGGCAGTCGCTGGAGCAGGTAGTCACGCAGTGGCAACGACTGGCCTCGGACGACCAGCACGATGACGACGACCAGGAATGGGACCGCGAGCGCGAGGCCGGGAGTGGTTGAGGTGAACCGGCCGAGCACGGTCTGGGAGACTCCCAGGGCTAGCCCGGCGAAGAACGCGACGGGGAAGGACCGGAATCCGGCCAGAAGGGCGGCTGCCAAAGCGGCGAGCACCAGGTTGGTCATCTGCGAGACCTGCAGAGTGACGATCGGCGAGATGAGGATCGCTGCGAGCCCGGCCAGGGCCGACCCCAGAGCCCAGTTGGCGGTAGCGATCCGCTCCGGCGACCAGCCGAGACTCGCGGCCGCGAGCTGGTTCTCCGATACCGCGTTGGTGCCCAAGCCGAAGCGCGTGTACCGGTAGACCCACCAGAGCACCACGGTGAGCACGGCCGCGATGATCAACATGATCAGACGGTCGTAGGTGAGGAGCAGGCGATCGGTGAAGTGGATCCCGCCGAGGGGGAGGTCGGGACGGATGAAGGTGGCACGGCCGCCATAGCGCAACACCGCGAGCGACTGCAGCACGAGGAGCAACCCCAGCGTCGCCACTACGCGGGCCAGCGGCGACGCGCGGTTCAGATGCTTCATGATCAAGACCTGCGACAGCGCGCCGACTCCGGTCGAGAAGGCGACCCCGAGCAGGAGCGAGACCAGGAACGGCAGCCCGAGGGTGAACCTCACCTCATAGAACGCGTAGGCGCCGACCATCCCGATGGCCCCCTGCGCGAAGTTCAGAACGCCGGAGCCGCGGTAGATCAGCACCAGCCCCTGTGATGCCAAGGAATACATGGCACCGAGGCCGAGGCCGATCAGCGCGAACTTTAGAACTTCCGTCACGATCGGCTCCCTCTGATGTCGACCTTGGCGTGATCTGCGGTTGACCGGGGACGTTGCCAATCACGGCGCGGAAGACCGGGACATCACGCTCACTTCCTCCGCGATCGACCGGTCTCAGCCAACCAACCGTCCGGTCGAATCTGAGGCGAATCTAGCCCGTCCGGGTCCGAGACTCAATGGTTTTCCGCGCTCAATCTCACAGCGGTCGCGTGGGTGTCTGGCCGGCCAGGTCTCACGAGGGTTGCGGTCTGCTATCGGTTCCGCCAATAGTATTGACAGTCTACCGACCGTTCGGTAGACATCGGTGCAGGTCACAAACCATCGGTTGGTCCCACGGCCCATCGACAGGCATGCGGATCCCACACCCCTAGGAGTACTTCGATGGTTCTCACCCCATCCTCTCGAACGCGACTCAGCAGGCCGCGCAACCTTCTTGTCACCATTGCCGCCGCGAGTTCGCTGGTCGTGCTGGCCGCGTGTGGAGGCGCTTCGACTCCCGCGCCCGCCGCGTCCTCCTCGCCAGTGACGTCGCCCACAGGCACCCCGATCAAGACGATGACGATTTCTGCCGTCGACTGGAACGGCCCGACATACGAGGACATCCAGATCGTCGGCAAGCTTTACGCCCAGTGGATCAACGACCGCGGCGGCATCAACGGCCACCCGCTCGACGTGCTCACCTGTGACGACAAGGGTGACCCAGCCCAGACCCAGGCCTGCGCCCGCAAGGGGCTCGACGCCGGAGTCGTCGCCGACGTCGGCACGTTCACCTACAATGCCGGTGTCATGGACCCGGTCTACAATGGCGGCACGACGGCCGTCTTCGGGGGCTGCTGCAACCTCGCGCCCAACGAGTTCACCCTCCCCAACACCTTCCAGATGGGTCCGAACCCCGCGCTCAACGCAGGCGGCATCGCCCAGGCTGTGAAGGATGGCTGCAAGAACATCGCCGTGCTGGAGCTCGACCTCGGCGCTATCACGACTGGCCCCAACGGTCTCCAGACGATCTTCGACAACACCGCGAAGGCCTTCGGCTACACCGGCAAGCTCAAGCACATCCTCGTGCCGCTCACGACGCAGGACTACACCGCGCAGGTGGCTCAGGCTACTGAAGGCACGGACTGCATCTCGATGTTCCTCAGCGGTTCCAACATTGCCGGGCTACTGCCGGCGTTCGCCCAGACCGGCGGCACCCAGCACCTCTACGGCGCCCAGGGGAACTTCGACCACGTCTCGACCAAGGGCTTCGAGACGCTGCCCGGCGTGGCCAACGGCACCGTCTACGGCGGGTACCCGCCTCTGACGGACCCGGCCTGGAAGGACCTTCGCGACGCGATCAAGCAGTACGCCGCCCCGAGCAAGTTCGACTACAACAGCCTTGCTGCTCTGGGCGTGTGGGCGGCCTACAGCGCCTTCAACCAGATCGTCACCGGTATGTCCGGCGACATCAACCACACGACGTTCCTCGCGGCGGCGGCGTCGGCGAAGGTGGACACCAAGGGTATGACCCCGCCGCTTGACTTCACGAAGACCTGGCCGGCGTTCGGTGGGGCGTACCTGCGTACGTTCAACACCAGCGTGACCTTGTTCAAGTGGAGCGACGGCTCGACCATCGGTGACAGGTTCTTGGACCTGAGCAACGCCATGCAGGGCAACGCCTCGTAGCCAGCTGCACGACCTCGCAGGTCAGATCTTGCCGGAGGGCGTTGGGCACGACAGCCAGCGCCCTCCGGTTTTTGCTTCGCGCAGAAGGGAGGGCTCGGCGATGCTCGACTATGACCTGCGGGGGTTGGTCACGATAGTTACCGGCGGAGCTTCGGGCATCGGCGAGGCCTGCAGCCATCTGCTCGCGGCCAGTGGCGCACACGTCGCCGTAGCCGATCGTCGAATTGTCGAGGCGCAATGTGTTGTGGAGGCCATCACCGACACGGGCGGCCGAGCCTTCGCCCTCGAGGTCGACGTCACCGACGAGGCCGCTGTAGAAGCCATGGTCGGCAAGGTCGTGGAGCGCGCGGGTCGACTCGGTGCCGCAGTCAACAACGCTGGCATAGGGATGGATCTCACATCGACCGGAGACCTCACCACCGAGGGCTGGCGTCGGGTGATGTCGGTCAACCTCGACGGGGTCTTCTTCTGCTTGCGCGCCGAGATCCGCGCGATGCGTGCCACCGGCGGCGGCGCTATCGTCAACCTGGCCTCGATGCTCGGCCAGATCGCGACGGCCGGAGCCGCGCCATACGTCGCATCCAAGCACGGGGTCCTCGGCCTCACTCGCACGGCGGCGGTTGATCACGCGATGGACGGGATCCGCGTCAATGCCGTGGCGCCCGGATACGTTCGCTCACCGATGGTCGACTCGCACACCGACGCGGACAGGCTCGCCTTGCTGGAGTCTCTGCACCCTGCCGGACGCCTCGGCCAGCCCGACGAGGTCGCCCAGCTGGTGGCGTGGCTCATCAGCGGAGCTTCCTCGTTCTGCACCGGAGCGGTCTTCAACGTCGACGGTGGGTACACCGCGCAATGACGGCCGAGAGGCGCTTCGGGCCGGGCCGAAGGCTGATCCGACGGGGTTCGACAACCAGTGCCCTGGGGCTGGTCAGCAGGCGTTCCAGTCCGTCAGCCTGCGGCCCGCTTGAGAACGTCGGGCGGGAACGCTCCGGCCAGCACGCAGCGAGCGCTCCAGCTGTTCAGCTGCGCACAGACAGCTTCGAATCGGTGTCCGAGAGCGTCGACGATCGTTTGCTCTTGGGCGTCGGTCCGGTCCTCGACCTCGACCCGGGCAGACCGGCCGGCCGGGGTGAGCTCTCCATCTGCCAGCCACCCGCGAGCCTCGAGGGACTCCACTGTTGCCGCCATCTCCGTGGCGGCCCATCCACGGGTGCTGGTGTAGCTCAAGAGTGGCATCCCGAGCCAAAGCTCCGTGAGGACGTTCATCTCGACGGGCCCCACTCCGGCAGCGGAGGCCGCGGCGACGTGACTGTCGCCGCGATGCTCACGGATCAAGTCGCAGGCCCACCAAAGTCGCTGCGCGGGGTCGGTTGGCCGCCCGCGATTCCGGAGCCCGCTGAACAGCGGCCGGCCGACACCGCTAGCGTGCGCGACCGCCTCGGCCAAGAGATCTGCGAGCTCCGTCGGGTCGTCGTCGCCGAGGATTCCCCACAGGCTTTCGGTCGTCGCCTCGTCGCGCGTCAGCATCAGCTGCTCGCGAGTCACGACGGCCCGCGACGATTCATACAAGCTCGCGATGAAATCCGGTTCGAACCAGGCGAACGTCGCCGCCACCACGGGCCCTGATGGGTCACCCAGGTTCGCCGCACGACCTGCTACGTATGCGGCTGAGGCGTCCAATCCGAGTCGCTCCAGGCCCTCGATCGTGCGGCGGCTCCACACCGCGTGCATCGCGATCGGCTCAGCCGCGTCGCGAAGCCGGCGAGCCGGGCTGCCGAGGCGCACCGCGTCGGGCACTGGCGTTCCGTCGGGCCGAGAGGTGAAGTACGTCGCCACCACTTCGCTGTAGTCCACGGGAGCCCTCCTCGGTGGCCACGCCATCATCGAACCCGAACTGAGTCAACCACAAGGCCGACCACCGTGAACGGACGCACGTGTGCGGAAAGCACCCCACCCATGGATAGGAGTTGTTTCTGACATGAGCATCGACGTCATTTACAGTGCTGAGGCACAGGCAACTGGAGACGGCCGCAACGGTCACGTCCGCACCTCAGATGGACTGCTCGACATCGACATCTCGATCCCCAAGGAGATGGGCGGCATGGGCGGGGCTGCCAACCCCGAGCAGCTGTTCGCTGCCGGCTACGCAGCCTGCTTCCACAGCGCAGTGCGCCACGTTGCCGCAAAGGCAAGACTGCGCCTGGAGCACGAGACTCGCATCACCGCCATCGTCGACATCGGCCCCGACGGATCAGGCGGCTACGGACTGCAGGTGGCCCTCACCGTCCACCTGCCCGGGCTCGATCAGGCGGCAGCCGAGAAGCTGGTGGAGCAGGCCCATCAGGTGTGCCCCTACTCCAACGCCACGCGAGGCAACATCGAGGTCACCCGGACGACGATCACCTGACAAGTTCTTAACCGGCCACAGCATCCGCAGGGACCCTCGCGGTCAGCGCCAGCCCTGCAGCTCCAGCAGGTTGCCCTCGGGGTCGCGGCAGTAGACGAACTCGGCCGTCCCCACGCCGGCCACGGCGACCTCGGCGATCGAGCCCTGCGCCGTCCCGCCGCAGGCGAGGAGCCGCTCGTACGTCGCCCGGATGTCGTCGACCGCGAAGGCGACGTGCATCAGGCCGAGCCGGTTGACGTCGTACGGGCTGGGGACCGTGGTGTCCAGCGCAAAGATTTCGAGGACCGGACCGCCGCTGTCGCCGTAGCCGGGCAGGCGCAGGTGGACCCCGCGGACGTGCGCGCCGGGCAGACCCATCCCCTGCTCGAGCGCCGCGCCGAACAGGTCGCGTGGCGGCCCGCTGAGCTCGCAGCCCAGGACGTCGATGTAGAACGCGGCGAGCAGGTCGGCGTCGCGAGCGACGATGGCGGTGTGGCTGAACCGGGTAGCCACTGGACTCAGAACTGGACGCGGCTGGTGAACCCGCCGTCGACGATCACGTTGTCGCCGGTCAGGAAGCCGGCGGCCGGGCTGGCCAGGAACGCCACGGCGTTGGCGACGTCGGCCGGGGTACCGAACCGGCGCAGTGCGATGCGGTCCCGGATGGCGACGGTGCCCGCCGGGTCGCTCTGCATGCGCAGGTCCCAGGGTCCGCCCTCGAAGAAGATCGGGCCGGGGGAGACGGTGTTGACCCGGATCCCTCGAGGGGCCAGCGCATGGCCGAGGCTTGAGGCATGCTGGATCACGGCCGCCTTGAACGCGGCGTACGAGTTCGGCCGTGCCGGCGCCAGCGTGTCTACGGCCGAGGTCGAGGAGATGGCGACCACTGCCGCGCGGTCCGACCGCTCGAGGTGCGGAGTTGCCGCCTCGACCAGCCGGACGAACGCAAGCAGGTCACTGGCGAAGCTCGCCGCCCACTGACCGGGCTCCGGGCTCGCACCCGCGGATACGTTGGAGACCAGGACGTCCAGGCCGCCCAGCTCGCCGGTGGCCCATTCGACGAAGCCGGGGATCGCAGCCTCGTCCGAGACGTCGAGAACCTGGCCGATGACGTGCAGGCCCTGGGCCCGCAGCTCGCTCAAGGTCCTGTCGAGCCCGGCGCTTCCTCGCGCGCAGATGGCGACGTTGGCCCCTTCGCGGCCGAGCGTCTCGGCGACCGCACGTCCGATGCCGCGGCTGCCGCCGGTGACGATGGCCTTCGCGCCAGAGAGACCGAGATCCATGTGAGCTCCTTCGTCAGGACACGTAGCCGAGGGTGTGCAACGACCGTTCCAGGGCCAGCAGGAAGCCGTCGATCTCCTGGTCGCCGATTACCGTGCTCAGCAGGAACAGGCCGGTGAAGGTCTGGTAGTAGCCGTCGTTGTCGAGGGCCAGATTGATGTTGATGACCTTCTCCCGGTCATCGAGCAGCCGGGTCCGGTAGTCGACGACGCGCTCCTCCGCCCAGTGGATCCCGATCAGGTGCCCGAGACCAGTTGCATGCAGCGGGATCCCGTAGCGGCGGGCGATGTCGTCGATCCGCGCCCTGGTCCGGTCGCCGAGGGCGTTGACCCGGCCGTGCACCTCTGGCGTCAGCATCTCGAGGCAGGCGATGCCGGCAGCCATCGAGACCTGGTTGCCGCCGAACGTCGACATGACGCCCATCGGAGCCTGCCCGTTGTGTGCATCGGGCTCGAGGAGGTCCATCAGCTCGGCGCGGCCACCGACGGCCGAGACTGGCAGCCCGCCACCGATCGCCTTGCCGAAGCTGGTGAGGTCAGGGGTTACGCCGTAGTGGGCCTGGCCGCCGCCGTAGGCGACCGGGAACGTGACCACCTCGTCGAAGACCAGGACGATCCCGAGCGCAGTCGTGACCTCGCGCAACCGCTGGAGGTAGGCCGCGCTCGCCTCGACCATCCCGGCCGCCGTCATCACCGGCTCGATCAGCACCGCAGCTATCTCTGAGCCCTCGCGGGTGAGGATCGCCTCGGCGCCGTCCGGGTCGTTGAACGGGATCTCCACGACCTCGTCGGCAGCGTGTGCGGGAACGCCGGCCGGGATGAGGTCGTCCGGGTCACGCAGGACCGAGTGCCCGACGAGAAGTGCGTCGGCGGTGCCGTGATAGCTGCCGGTAGCCTTCGCGATCTTCATGCGGCCGGTGAAGACCCGGGACATCCGTATCGCGCACAGGTTCGCGTCCGTTCCGGAGGCGAAGAAGCGCACCTTGTCGACAGAAGGGGTGCGCTCGACGAGCAGGTTGGCCATCCGGTAGCCAAGGTCCCACTCCGGCCCACCGATCTGCGTCGACAGGTCCATCTGCCGGAGCACGGCGTCGCGGATGTCGTCGTTGCAGTGCCCGTGGATCAGCACCCAGTCGCCGATCCGCAGGTCGAGGTAGCGGTTGCCGTCCACGTCCCACAGCCAGGCGCCCTTGGCCCGCTCCACCATGATCGGGTGAGGCAGGAAGTAGCCCATGCCACCGCCGTGGCCCATGGGGATGACTTCCTTGGTCCGTTCCCACAGCTCCTTCGAACGCACCGTGCGCTCGCGGAACTTCTTGACCTCTGCCTCGTCGAGATGCATCTGGCGCTCCTGCCATGAAACGTCAACCGAACGTTTGGTGGCCGAGTTTAGCGGGACCCGGCTCGGTTGTCATCGCTGCTCGGTCACCTCGGTGTAGCACCGGTCTCCTGGCCGAGGATCTGCAGGGCGAGGAAGCGGGAGTTGATCCGGGCCGCCAGCAGCGAACCACCCATGAACCAGAACTGCGGATGCCCTGAGCGCCGCCAGAGGGTCTTTATCTCGCCTTCGTCGTCCAGGTCCCACACCAGTCCGCAGACGTCGGCCACTGAGTCACCGAACAGCCGTCGGGCTGTCTCGCGCATGTTCGCGAATCCGGTCGCGAACACGATCACGTCGGCCTCGATCACGGTCCCGTCCTCGAGTACGACGCCGTCCGGGTTGATCTCGCGGACGCCCAGGCCCGATCGCACAGCGATCTTCCCGTCGATGATCAGCTGCGAGCAGCCCACGTCGATGTAGTAGCCGCCGGCCCGGCGCAGCGCCCGGCCCATCAGGCCGTCGTCCTCACCCGCCGGACGCAGGCCGGTGCGGAACCCCGCGGTGGCGAGCCCGGTGAGCAGGTCGGCGTCCATCTCGGCGATGGCGACCGTCTGGGGCTTCGCGAACTCGAGCAGGAGCGGGTACGGGAAGGAGGCGTTGATCAGGTCCGCCTTCCACAGCGGCGGCCCGTCCTCGCTGTAGACGGTGCCGAAGAGTGCCGGAATGCCGTTCTTCTGGCTCATCACGTACGTCGCCGACCGCTGCACCATCGTGACGTCGGCCCCGCGCTGGCAGTACGCCTGGGCGATGTCGTGCCCGCTGTTGCAGGCGCCGATCACGACGACCTTCGTGCCGGGCGACACCTCGGCTGTGGTCTCGGTGCTCGAGTGGTGCAGCGGGCCGGTGAAGGTGTCCGTGCCGGGCAGGTCGGGCATGACGGCGTCACCGACCGCTCCGGTGGCCAGCACCAGGTGCCGAGGGTGCAGCGTGCGCAGCGTCCCGTCGGACCGGGTCACCTCCACGGTCCAGGTCTGGGTCGCCGGGTCGTACGACGAGGCGCCGAGCGTCGCCGCGGTCCAGACGTTCAGGTCGAGCGCGCTCACGTAGCCCTCGAGCCAATCCGCGAGCTTGTCCTTGGGGGCGTACACCGGCCACGACTCCGGGAAGTCGACGAAGGGCAGGTGGTCGGCCCAGACCGGGTCGTGCAGCACCAGCGACTCGTACCGGTTGCGCCAGTTGTCACCGACGCGTGGGTTCTTCTCGACGACGAGGGTGCGGACCCCGCGCGTCTCGAGCTGGGCCGCGATCATCAGGCCGCCCTGACCGGCGCCGACCACGAGGACCGTCGGCTCGTCGGTCTCGAAGGAGCGGTCCGCCGCCCGCTGCAGGTGCCAGGCGACCGCGCCGCCCTCGTGGACGTCGTTGCCCTGGGGGCGCCGTCCGGCTGTGCGGACCTCGTGCCCGGTCAGCTCGTCCATCGCGGTGAGCAGCGTCCAGGCTTTCCACCCACCGTCGCCGTTGTCGCGGAGCCGGAGCACGGCGGACCCGACCGCCGTTGGCGTCTGGACCAGCAGGAAGGCCTCGACGCTGGCCCCCAGCGGGCTGGAGGCGTCCAGGGTCGGCGGCTCGCCCGCGCGCGGCTCGAGTCGGAGGAGGGTGCCGCCGGCCCCGTGGGCGACCAGTGCTGCGGCGATCGCGTCGCGCCCGTGGAAGCTGCGCAGGTCCCAGGTAACGGTCAGCAGGTCGCGCCACCACGAGTCCGCGAGGAAGAGGGCCGCGATCGCGCCCTCGTCGCCGGCTCGCGCAGCCGTGAGCAGGGCGTCGGTCCAGTCGCCGACTATGCGCTCGGCTGGGTTCGGCGAAGTCATCGGGCGTCTCCTCTGTCGTAGTGGGGAGCCTAACAATCGATCGTTTGGGCCACTAGGGTGGTCCGGGTGGTCGACTGGTCATCGTCCTCCCCAACCTTCGTCCTTGGAGCCCCATCGTGACGTTCTGGCAGCAGAGGCGCGAAGGCCCCGTACTCATCGGGTCCTACCTGCAGGAGCCGATGAACTACTACACCGAGGATGCCTTCGACGACCTCGAGGCGCTGATCCAGGCGGCCCGAGCCCAGGACGTACGCGCTCTCGTGCTGTGCGGCGGCCGCCCGGGGACGTTCATTACGCACTTCAGCGCGGAGCAGATCCTGGCCGGCCTGCGCGACCCGGCGCGCCTGGTCGCGGACGGTCCCGCCCGCAACCATCGGGTCACAGCCGTGACCCGGTCGCTCGGCGAGCTGCCGATCCCCGTGCTGGCGGCCATGAACGGCGACACGATGGGCTTCGGGCTGGAGCTCTCCCTGGCCTGTGACTTCCGTATCGGCGAGGACGGCGACTACAGGTACGGCTTCCCTGAGGTCCGGCTCGGGGTCATCCCCGGCGGTGGTGGCACGCAGCGGCTGTCCCGGATCGTCGGGAGGGCCGCAGCTCTCGACCTGGTGCTGCGGTCCCGGCTGCTCCGGCCGCACGAGGCCTGCGCGGCCGGGATAGTCCACGAGGTCGCTGTGGACGCGGTCGCCCGGGCGGTCGCGCTCGGCCAGGAGATGGCAAATCTCGCCCCGCTGGCTGTGGCGATGGCCAAGCACTCGATCCTCGCCGGCAGCGACCTGACCTTGCCCTCCGGGCTGGCGCTGGAGACTGACGCGAGCTTCCGTGCCAAGCTGCACCCCGCGGCCGTGGCGGCACTCGAGGAGTACGTTGCTCTTCCCACCGACCGGCGCCGGGACTGGCTGGAGCAGGTCTGACCGTCCCGCCCGCGCGGATCCCGAGAACTCCTCCCACGAGAGAAGCCGCCGACGATGCCCTCGACCGTCGCCGATCTGCTGGCGATCCTAGAGCTGGAGACCATCGAAGACGGGATCTACCGTGGCGTGGCCCCGGAGACGACACTGCAGCGCGTCTTCGGCGGGCAGGTGCTGGCCCAGGCGCTGATGGCGGCCGGAGCGACGGTCAACGGCGACCGGACCCCGCACTCGCTGCATGGCTACTTCTTGCGGCCCGGCGACCCGAGCACGCCCATCGTGTACGTCGTGGAGAACACCAGGGACGGCCGCTCGTTCAGCACCAGGCGAGCGATCGCCCGCCAGCACGGCCGCCCGATCTTCCACATGACGGCGTCGTTCCAGTCCGGCGAGGACGGCCTGGAGCACCAGGACCCGATGCCGCGGGCCCCTGACCCGCACGGGCTTCCCACCCTTCAGGAGCACATCCGGGGACGGGAGGTTGCCGGGCACGTGTCCCCGGACGAGTGGGCTGCGCTCGAGGTCCGCTACGTACCGCTGGACACCGACACCGGCGGCCTGCAGGTCTGGCTGCGTACCACCGGGCCGCTGCCCGACGTCGACCTGATCCACGCTGCGACTCTCGCGTACGCTAGCGACCTCACCCTGCTGGCGACAGCAGCCGTCCCGCACTCGTTGCAGGTGCACGAGTCCCGGGTCGTGTCGGCGTCGATCGACCACGCCATGTGGTTCCACCGGCGCGTGCGCGTCGACGACTGGCTGCTGCACGACCAGGAGTCTCCGTCGGCCTCGGGCGGGCGAGGGCTCGGGCGGGGCCGGGTGTTCGACCGCAGCGGCCGGCTGGTCGCAACGACCGTCCAGGAAGGCCTGCTCCGAGTCCGATCCTGACCCGGCCGCACGCCTTACCATCCAAACGGTTGGCTGGTACTTTCAGCGGCACCCGGCTGGCCCGCAGGGTCGGCCGGTCCGTCTCGGAAGGGAGCGGCGCGTGTCCGATGTCAGCACGTCCCTCGCAGGCAAGAACGCCCTCGTCACCGGTGCGTCGCGGGGGATCGGGGCAGCGATCGCGGCGCGGCTGGCCAGCGCCGGAGCCCGGGTCGCCATCACCTACCTGAACTCGCCGGACCTGGCCGCCGCGGTGGTCGGCTCGATCAACGCAGCGGGCGGATTCGCAGTGGCGATCCAGGCCGACCACGCCACGGCTGAGGGCTCGCAGGCAGGCGTACGCGAGGCGGTGGCGGCTCTCGGCTCGCTGGACATCCTGGTCAACAACGTGGGCGTCGGCTGGATCGCGCCCATCACCGAGACCGACCCCGAGCAGCTTGCAGCGATGCTGCACATCAACTTCCTCGGCGTCGTGTACACGACGCAGGAGGCCGTCCGGCACCTCTCGGACGGGGGACGCATCATCACCATCGGCAGCTGCGTCGGCTCCCGGGTACCCTACCCGGGCGCGTCGGTCTACACGGCGACCAAGGGCGGGGTGCAAGGTCTGTCGAAGGCACTGTCTCGCGAGCTCGGGCCGCGTGGCATCACGGTGAACGTCATCGAGCCGGGGCCGATCGCCACCGAGGGCACGCCGCCGGTCGGGGAGTTCGCCGACCTGCTGGTCGGCTTCACCTCGCTCGGCCGGTTCGGGTCACCCTCCGACGTGGCGTACCTGGCCGCCTGGATGGCGAGCGACCAGGCGGCCTTCATGACCGGTTCCGTCGTTGCGATCGACGGCGGCTGGTCAGCCTGACCGTCGGGTCAGGCTGACCAATCGCTCAGTCGCCGACGGTGACCATGGCCTTGACGCCGCGTCCGGCGTGCAGGTCGATGATCGTCGACTCGACCGCCTCGAAGGGCACGTCAGCCACCCAGCCTGTCGTGTCGTAGGCCCCGCGGCTCATCGCCTCGATCACGTCGGCGAAGTCCTGGCGGTCGTACGCACAGATGCCGGTGATCGAGAACTCGCCCAGCAGAAGTGACACCGGGTGGAACGTGAGGGGGTTCGCGTGGACGGCCACCACCACGGCCGTGCCGCCGGGAGCGAGCAGGCGCAAGCCCTGCTCGAGCGCCGGGATGACGCCGGCCGCGTCCATGACGCAGTCGACGCCGTCCCCTCCGGTGCGGCTGCGGACGGCCACCTCGAGGTCCTCGCCCGCGGGGTCGATGACGTGCTCGGCCCCGATCGCCTTGATCGCGGCGCGTCGCTCGGCGTTCGTCTCGCTGACGATGATCGTCTCGACGCCTGCCTCGCGCAGGGCGATGAACAGGCCGATGCCGATGGGTCCGGCGCCGATCACCAGCGCCCGCGACCCGGCGGTAGCGCGGCTGCGGCGGACGGCCCGCCAGGCCACGGCCATCGGCTCGACGAGGGCGCCGAGGCGGAGGTCCACCGAGTCGGGCAGCTTGACGCATTGCGTCGACATCAGCGTCGTGTATGTCGCTAGCCCACCGCCGTTGGACTGCACCCCGTGGAACGCGGCGGGTGCCGTGCAGGATGCGATCCGGCCTTGGACGCAGGCCCGGCACTTGCCGCAGTTGTACACCGGGAAGACCGCGACCCTGTCGCCGACGACGAGGTCGTCGACTCCTTCGCCGACCTCGACGACGGTGCCCGAGAACTCGTGCCCGATGATCTGCGGCGGCTGCCCACCGTTGAGCGGGTGGGGCTTGGAGAAGTCAGACCCGCAGGTGTCGGGGTCGTAGTAGATGTGCAGGTCGGTCCCGCAGATGCCGACATGGGCGTTCTTCAGCTTGACCTGCCCTGGCAGCGGGGACGGCTCCGCGACGTCTTCGATCCGGAGGTCTTTCATGCCGTAGAACACGATGGCCTTCATGGTGGTGCTCCGATCGTCAGGAGGTCGAGGTAGCGCGGGGTCGTTGGTGCTCGTTGCCGTGGGGGGTCCAGCTGTCATCGACGAGGTACACATCGACCTCGTGTGCGCTGACCGACACGTTGAAGCCGTCGTGCCGCAGGGCGTCGTAAGCCGCAGTGTCGAAGACGGCGCGGAAGTCGTCCTGGCTGGCGAACCTGATCTCCGCGCTGCGCCAGCACCGCGCGTACTTCCCCGTGGGCCAGTTTCGGGCGAGGAGCACCGTATGTCGCCGGAGGCGTGGCAGCCGGCGGACGCCCGGCACATGCACGTCGAGGTAGACCGCGTCGACGTCGGCGGGGGACAGCCTCGCCGGGACCTGCCAGCAGCCGGACAGTGCGGTCACGGTCCCGCCGACAGGTGGCGGCTCCGCGCCCGGAGGCTCGTACTCCTCGACGATGTCGAACGCGTCGATGCGCAGGCCGGCTGTCGCGGCGGCGAACTCCTGGCCCCAGGCCACCGCCCAGTCCGGGGCGCTTTCGGCCGCGGCGAGCGCCTGCGCGTCCTCGAAGTCCAGGTGCTCGCCGCGCCAGAACCCAGGGTTGCCGCCGGCAGCACCGGGCAGCGCCCGAAGCGACTCGTGCCGCCGGATCCCGGGCAGGCGGCGCGCGGCGAAGGTGTGGCTGCCGTCGTACGCGCTGTCGGCAGCGGCGGCGGACCCATCACCGGGAATGTGCCAGGTGGCCCGGAGCCGGATCACGCGTCACCAGCCGCGTCGATGGCGCCCGGCGGCGACGCGTGCACGGTGATACCGAAGAGGTCCCGGACCCACGGCTCCATGTCCTCGACCTCGCCTCGCCAGAACGGGATGTCGAAGCCCGCCAGCAGCGCACTGATCCGCCACTCGCCGCCTTCGTTGCGGAAGTCGATGCGGTACATGCCGGCCGCTTCGAGGGCGACCGCCCGGCGCGAGGAACCCACGAGCAGGAGGTAGGCGTACGCGGTCGCCTCCCGTTCGGTGAGCGCGTCGATCATGAAGTTGGTGACGACGTGCCGGCGCTGGTCGCGCTGGTGCGGCCAGAAGCCGGCCAGCCAGGCGACGACGGTATCGCGCCCGACGTGCGGACCGACCCGGGTCTCGCCCATCGCGTTGCCGGTCCAGGTCCCGTCGGCGGTGAAGCAGTCCTCCAGGATGTCCTGCCGGCGCTCGTCGAAACCCCAGCAGTAGCGGTGCAGCCGGTCCTCGAGGCGACCGCGCACGTCCAGGTCGGCCGCGGTACGGGTGCGCACCGAGACCAGGCCGGTCCCGTGCGCCCAGGCCGGACGCGGGCGCAGCTGTCGAGGCACGACGGTCATCGGGTCACCTCGAGGTCCGCGGTCAGCGGCGCGATGGAGGAGACCAGCTCGTGCACGGCTGCGGCCGTCCCGGCCTCGTCGTCGGCGTCCACGGTCTGGAGGACCAGCTCGTCGATGCCCGCTGCGGCGAGCCGCTTCTGCATGCGTCGCACTCCCGACCGCACCTGCTCCGCCGTCCCGGCGACCGCCACCTGCTCCAGGAGCTCGTCGGGCACGTGCCGCTCCAGCTCGGCCCAGTCCGGCGCAGTGGCGCTGGCGAACTCCTCGCGCAGGGCGGTGGCCGACGCCTCGAACGGGGTCCCTGCCACGACGTCGCGGTAGCCGGGCGTCGAGAGGTAGAAGGCGAGCTGGCGCCGGGCCCGGGCCCAGGCCCGGTGCTCGTCCTCGTCGACCGACCCGATGCACCAGGCCGAGACGGCCACGTCAGTTCCGTCGCGACGCGAGCGCCCGACGTCGATGGCCGGCAGCACCCGCTCGTTGAGGTGGTCCTGCGCCAGGCACAGCGGGTGCAGCACGACCCGGTCGCCGTGGTGCGCGGCCGTACGGAGCATGGCGGCGTTGACGCCGGCGATGGCGATGGGCGGCGGCGGCACGGGGCGCGCCCAGGACGGCTGTGCCCAGGTGGTCCGCAGCTCGGTGACCAGCTCGGCGAGCCGTGTCGCAGGTGGGTCGAACTCTGCCCCGTAGGCCCGGCGCAGCCCGCGGGTGCCGGCGCCGAGACCGAGGGTGAAGCGCCCGCCGGTGATCTCTGCGGCGTCCAGGGCCGCTGCGGCCAGTGCCGGAGGCAGGCGGGTGAAGGCGTACGCGATGCCGCTGCCCACCTGGACCCGCGTCGTCACGGCGCCCAGCGCGACGGCTCGCACGATGGCGTCCCGGCCCTGGAACTCGGTCGTCCAGACTCGGTGCAGGCCCGCTGCTTCTGTCGCGTTGCCGATGCCGCTGACGACGCTGCGGGTCGCCAGGACGACCGAGAGCAGCACGGGTCGGTCGTCGGCGGTCATCGCGCACTGCCTGTTCTCTGGGGATGGGAGCACCCCTAGCATCTAGGACCAAACGATTGGTTGGCAAGGCCGCGAAGCTGCCAGAGGCCGGTGCCGCCGAGACCTTGCCTACCAACCAAACGCATGGTTGAATCCCGCCATGACTTCAACGACGCGCAGGAACGTGGCGATCGTCGGGAGTGCCCAGACCGACCTGCGGACCGCTTGGTCCGACCGGCAGCACGTCGACCTGATCTCGGAGGCCGTGTCTCGCGCCCTCCTGGGCACGGGTCTGCGTATCGAAGACGTCGACTTCGTCATCGACTCGGGCTCGGACTTCCTCGACGGCCGCAGCATCTCCAACTGTGGCTTCCTCGGCGCCATGGGAGCCCACCACAAGGAGGAGTCGCGGGTAGAAGAGGACGGCCTGTGGGCCGCCCTCTATGCCGCGACGAAGATCGCCGCAGGCTCGGCCTCGGTCGGCCTGGTGATCGCCTACTCCAAGTCCTCCGAGAGCGACCCCAGCCAGTACTGGACGTCGCTCACCGAGCCGTTCACGCAGCGACCGGTCGGGCTCGACGACGTGGCCGCCGCGGGTCTGTTCGCGCAGCGCTACCTGGCCAGCTCGGGCATCAGTGCCGACGACCTTCGGGCCGTCACGCGCAAGGCCTGGGCAGCGGCCAGCGCCAACGCAGCGACGGACGCATCCCTGGACGACCTCACCGACGAGTTCTGGTCGGAGGAGGTGGCCACCCCGCTGCGTCGCTCGGACTTCTCGCGCACGGCGGACGGTGCCGTAGCGGTGGTCCTCGCCGGAACCGCGGCGGCCCGGCAGATCGGCGGCGATCCGGTGTGGGTCACCGGGTTCGGGTCGGCGATCGATCAGCACTTCATCGCCGCCCGCGAGCTCGACGCCTTCCCGGCAGCAGCCGCCGCCGCCCGGCAGGCGTACCGGATCGCCGGTCTGCCTGATGCCTCCTCGCTCGACCTCGTCGAGGTGTCCGCGACCTCCACCGTCGGAGAGCTCATGGTCCTGGAGGCGCTCGGCCTGGCCAACAAGGGCCGGGCGATCGACCTGTACGCCGACGGCGCTGGCGCGGGGATCAACCAGTCCGGCGGCGCGCTGCCCTCGGACGTCGTCATGGCGTCCGGGCTGCTCCGCCTGCACGAGATCGCCTCCCAGCTCAGCGGCCGATCGGACCGTCCGGCCGGTGACGCGCGCACAGGCCTGGCGCACGGCGTCGGTGGCCTCGGCATGCAGAACCACTGCGTCCTCACCTTGGAGACCGCGTGACCAGCATCGCGATCGTCGGAACCGGGCAGACCGCGCACGCCCGCCGTCGGCTCGACGTCAGCCAGGCCGGCCTTGCGCGGGAGGCTGCAGTCGCGGCGCTCGCCGACGCCGGGCTCACGATGGACGACATCGACTCGGTCGTCGTCGCCAGCGGCCCGGCCATGTTCGGCGCCGTCAACCAGCCGGAGAAGTGGCTCGTCGACGCACTCGGCGCCCGCTTCAAGCCAGTCGTGCGGATCACCTCCGGGGGTGGCACCGGGCTCGCCGGTGCGCTCGCGGCGATGAACCAGATCAAGGGCGGCTTCGCCAAGCGAGTGCTGGTCGTCGCGTACGACAAGCTCTCCGAAGGCGCGCTGCAGGCCTCGATCTCGACGCTGTACGACCCATTCTGGGGGCGTGAGTTCGCGGTGGGCATCATGGGCTTCTCGGCGGCGTACTGGCGGGCCCGCATGGACCGCCTCGGCCACACCGAGGAAGCGGCCGCCATGGTTTCGGTGAAGAATCGCAAGAACGCCATGCTGAACCCGAACGCGCACGTCAAGAAAGAGGTCACGGTCGAGGAAGTCCTCGCCTCCAAGCCCCTGTGCTGGCCGATCAAGGTGCTCGACGTGCCGCCGATCTCTGACGGCGCCTGCGCAGTGGTTCTTGCCGCCGAGGGTGACGCCGAGTCGATCACCTCGACGCCGGCCTGGATCCGAGGCATGGCCTACTACTGCGAGGCAGACAACGCCGCGAACCGGTCGATGCTCCAGTCGGAGCCGCTCAAGATCGCGGCGGCGCGTGTCTACCGCTCGGCCGGGGTGACCAACCCGCACCGCCAGTTCGACGTCGCAGAGGTGCAGGAGCCGTACACCTGCTTCGAGCTGAGCTACTACGAGGGCCTCGGGCTCTGCCGGGAGGGCGGCGCCGCCGAGTACATCGCGTCGGGGGCCACCCAGATGACCGGCGAGCTGCCGGTGAACCCGTCCGGCGGGTGCATGGGAGCCAACCCGATCGGTGCCACTGCGCTCATCCGGCTCGCAGAGGCGGCGATGCAGGTCACCGGCAAGGCCGGCGCCTACCAGGTGCCCGGTGCGGAGCTCGCGCTGGTGCAGGCCGGCGGCGGCTGGGCCAACCTCCGCGGTGTCGCGGTCGTCGGATCGACGAAGGACTGAGGGGCGGACGATGACCTCCAAAGCAGTGCAGGCCAAGGAGAAGATGGGCTCGATGGCGGCCCAGATCTCGATGCCATACACGCTCACGGGTGGACCTGCGACGGGCAGCTTTCTCGCCGAGCTGGCCGGACGCCGCATCCTGGGGTCCCGCTGCGCCTCGTGCGCGACCGTGCGAGTGCCGGCGCAGGACTTCTGCGGCGACTGCGGTGCGGACACCAAAGAGCTCGTCGCGGTCCCCGAGACCGGCACCCTCGCGGGGTGGACGAAGACGGCCAACGGCGTGATCGCGCTGGTGCAGATCGACGGCACCGACGTGCCCTGGCTGCACCGCCTGGTCGACACCGACGTGTCGGGGCTCACCATCGGCACCCGGGTGCGCGCCGTGTGGGTCGACGAGCCGAAGGGCCACGTGCTGGACGTGAGCGGCTTCGCCGTGGACGCGGACTCGGCTGTCGGCGCCGTCACGCCGGCCGGTGAGACCGCCCCGCCGATCGAGCAGCTGGCGTACCACATGACGCTTTCCTACGAGCACGCCTACGGCCACTTCTACGGCTCGCTGTTCGACAGCGTCCGCAACGACCGTCGGATCCGCGGCGTGCGCTGCCCGTCGTGTCGCAACGTGCTGGTTCCTCCGCGGGAGTACTGCGACGCCTGCTTCGTCCCGACCACGGACTGGATCGACGTCCCTGACACCGGGGTCGTCCAGGCCTGCTCGGTCGTGCACATCGAGTTCATCGGGCAGCGCGTCCCGCCGCCGTACGTGTACGCCGAGATCGTGCTCGACGGAACGTCCACCCGGCTGATCCACACCGTCGGCGGCCTGTCGGCCGAGGAGGCCCGAGCCGGCGTCGTACGGCCAGGTTCCAGGGTTGCCGCCGTCTGGAGCGACCGTGCCACGGGCAGCCTCTCCGACATCGAGTACTTCCGCGTCATCGACGCGGGGCAGTGATGTCCGAAGGATCCAGCCCCGTGCTGGACGTCGTGGTCGAGGACGGGCTCGCTGTGCTCACGCTGCAGCGGCCCGACGCGCTGAACGCGCTGAACGCCGAGCTGAAGGACGCACTGTCGGACTGGGTACGTGCGGCCCGGTACGACGACACCGTGCGCGCCGTCCTGGTCACCGGCTCCGGTCGCGCGTTCTCGGCCGGTGGCGACCTGTCCGAGATGGACCCGAACCGCACCCCCGCGCAGGCCCGAGCGCGGCAGGACAAGCTGCTGTACGAGGTGTTCCTGCCGCTTGCTCAGCTGCCGAAGCCGGTCGTCGCCGCGGTCAACGGGCACGCGCACGGCGCCGGGCTCAGCCTGGCGCTGGCCTGCGACATCGTCATCGCCTCCGAGGAGGCCGCGATGTCCCTCGGCTTCGTCCAGCGGGGACTTGTCCCTGACTGCGGCATCCTCTACTTCCTCCCGCGCATCGTGGGCACCGTCCGCGCCAAGGAGCTGCTGCTGACCGGACGCCGCTTCACCGGCGCGGAGGCGGCCAAGATGGGCCTCGTCTCGCAGGCAGTCCCGGCGGCCGACCTGATGACGATCGCGCGCGAGGTCGCCGCCAGCCTTGCGGCGGGTGCCACCGTCGCGCTGGGGATGACCAAGAACCTGGTCGACCGGTCCTGGGACAGCACGCTCGAGCAGCTCGCGGAGCTGGAGGCCTTCTCGGCCGCAGTCTCGCGGGCGACGCACGACCATCGCGAGGCGCTCGACGCCTTCCGTGAGAAGCGGCCGGCCCAGTTCACGGGCAGCTGACGCGGCGATGGCGGACGCAGTGGTGGTCTCAGCAGTCCGGAGTCCCTTCGGCAAGGCGTTCCGAGGGTCCCTGACAGGTGTCCGCCCGGACGACCTCGCTGCCGTGGTGGTCGCCGAGGCGCTCAGCCGTGTCCCCGCTCTCCCCGTCGGCGAGCTCGACGACATCCTGCTCGGCTGCGCAGTCCCCAGCGACGAGCACGGCGACAACATCGCCCGGCGGGTGGCCGTGCTGCTCGGCCGGGACGACGTGCCCGGGGTCACGGTCAACCGGTTCTGCGCCTCCAGCGTCCAGACCGCTCGGATGGCCATGCACGCCATCCGGGCCGGAGAGGGGCGGGCCTTCGTCGCGGGCGGCGTCGACTGCGTGTCTCGCTACTTACCCCCGGCCAAGGACACCCGGAACCCGCGCTTCGACAAGGCTCGGGACCGGATGGCGCGGGTGAGCGCGTCCGGCGAGGTCTGGACCGACCCGCGCGACGAGGGCGAGCTGCCCGACGTGTACATCGAGATGGGCCAGACGGCCGAGAACGTCGCGGTCACCAGCGGCGTCTCGCGCGCCGACCAGGACGCGTACGCGCTGCTCAGCCAGCAGCGGGCGGCCGCGGCGCTCGACTCCGGCTTCCTGGCCAAGGAGATCGTGCCGGTGACCACGCCCGACGGTCTCGTCGTCGACCGGGACGACTGCATCCGCGCGGACACGACACTGGAGCGGCTGGCCGGCCTGAAGCCGGTGTTCCGCGAGTCGGGATCGGTGACTGCGGGCAACGCCTGTCCGCTCAACGACGGCGCCGCCGCCCTCGTGATCATGAGCTCGGACCACGCCACCTCGCTCGGGATCGAGCCCCTGGCCCGCATCGTGGGGACCAGCGCCACGGCGCTGTCACCGGAGACGATGGGCCTCGGCCCGGTGGCCGCGATCCGCGCGCTGCTCGACGGCGCCGGCATGGCGCTGTCGGACGTCGACCTGGTGGAGATCAACGAGGCCTTCGCAGCGCAGGTGCTGCCCTGCGTCCGTGATCTCGGGATCGAACTGGACCGATTCAACGTCAACGGCGGTGCGATCGCGATCGGTCATCCGTTCGGTGCCACCGGCGCCCGTCTGGTCGGTACGTTGATCAGCGCGCTGCGCCAGCGCGACGAGACTTTCGGGATCGCTTCGATGTGCGTGGCTGGTGGGCAGGGCACGGCCCTCCTGCTGGAGCGGCTCTGATGGTGCGAACGACGAAGGAGACGAACTGATGGAGTCCTGGTCCGGCGGATACACGGATCTGATCGTCCCGTGGCCCACGTCGAGCAACGTACGGGTCTTCGACCTTGCGCTGCGCCTCGAGCCCGGCATGCCCAGGCACCCGTGCCACCCGCCCTTCTCGTTCGCGCTCGCCAAGCAGCACGGTGAGGGCAACTACCCCAACGGGGTGTCCACGGCGATGGAGACCTTCTCGATGGGCGCGCACGTCGGCTCGCACGTCGACGCCTTGGGCCACGTCTCCTACCTCGGTGAGGTCTACGGCGGCCGCATGATCGCAGGGCACCAGTCGGCGACGGGCGGCCTGGAGTACGGCAGCACCGAGGACATCCCGCCGCTCATCGCGCAGGGCCACTTCGTCGACGCCGAGAAGATCTACGGGCGGCAGCTCACGCCGGCGGACGGGGTCGGCCCCGAGCAGTTCGAGGAGTGGTTCGCCGGGCGTGAGCAGCCCGGTCCGGGCTCGATCGTCCTGGTCCGCACCGGCTGGCTGCGGCACTGGCCCGACACCGACGCCTACATCGCCATCAAGACGGGTCTGCCCGGAGTCACCCGCGCCGGGGCCGAGTGGCTGTCCGAGCGTGGCGTGATCGCCGGTGGGTCCGACACGATGAACTTCGAGCACAAGCCGGACCCGGCAGTCGTGTCGTTGAGCGTGCACCGGCACTTCCTCGTCGAGCGCGGCATCTACATAATGGAGTCACTGAACCTCGACGTCCTCGAGCCGCACGACGTCACCGATCTGACGTTCATCGCTCTGCCGCTGCGCCTCAAGGGCGGTACCGGATCGCCGCTGCGGCCCATCGCCATCGTTCCCACGCCATGACCGACCCGACCGAGAAGGACTCAGGGATGACTCTGTCGCCGAGTGACATCCGCCAGGTGCTCGACGTGCTCGCGACCTCGGTCTGGGACGAGGCGGTCGTGACCGTCGGAGACGTAACGATCGCGGTGGCGCGCAACGGCGCCACGCTGCCCGGAGCCACCCGGGCAGCTGCTCCCGCGCCGGCTCTGGCTGCGCCAGCCCCACCTGCGGCTCCTGCCGCCCCCCCACCGGCAGCCGCCGCGGCGGCCGCCGTTCCATCGGCGAGCGCCGCGGCCGTGACCGCCCCGAGCGTCGGCGTCTTCTGGCGTGCGCCCGAGCCCGGCGCCGCACCGTTCGTCGAGGTCGGCGACCGGGTCACCGTCGGCCAGGAGCTGTGCATCGTCGAGGTCATGAAGCTGATGCACCGCGTACCGGCCGCGACGGCGGGCACCGTGACGGCGATCCACGTGGGCAACGGCGACGCTGTCGAGTTCGGCACCGTGCTCTTCTCGATCGAGCCGGAGTAGCGGACGCTCATGCGCCGAGTCCTGGTGGCCAACCGCGGTGAGATTGCCGTCCGCGTCGTACGAGCCTGCTTCGACGAGGGGTTGGAGAGCGTCGTTGCCGCGTCGTCGGCTGACAAGGACTCCCTTGCCGCGCGGCTGGCCGACGGCGTCGTCGTCATCGGGCCACCGCAGGCACGTGACAGCTATCTCTCGGTCGACCGGATCGTCGCCGCCGCACTGACCACCGGGTGCGACGCGGTGCACCCCGGGTACGGGTTCCTGTCCGAGCGCCCGGAGCTCGCGGACGCGTGCGCCGAGAATGGCCTCACCTTCGTCGGCCCGCCGGGCCCCGTGATGCGACGGTCAGGCGACAAGCTGCGGTCGCGCGAGGTCGCGGTGTCCCTCGGCATCCCGACCGGCGGTGGCACGGCCGGGCTGGCGAGCGTCCAGGAGGCCGTCGAGGCGGCCGAGCGGCTGGCCGCGTACCCGTACATCCTCAAGGCATCGGCCGGCGGCGGCGGACGTGGCATGACGATCGTCCGGTCCGCCGACGACCTCTTGCGCGGCTTCGACGTGTCCAGGCACGAGGCCGAGGTCGCCTTCGGCGACGGCACCGTCTACCTGGAGCGGTACGTCGAGAATGCCCGGCACGTCGAGGTGCAGATCCTGGCCGACACGCACGGCAATGTCGTGCACCTCGGCGAACGGGACTGCAGCGCCCAGCGCCGTCACCAGAAGCTGATCGAGGAAGCCCCCGCGGTGTCCTTGCCGGCAGGGGTCGCCGAGGGGGTCCGCGCCGCCGCCGTGGCGCTGTGCGTCGAGCTCGAGTACGTCGGCGCCGGCACCGTCGAGTTCCTCGTCGACGTCGTGCGCGGGGACTTCCTGTTCCTGGAGCTGAACGCGCGCGTCCAGGTGGAGCACCCGGTCACCGAGATGGTGACGGGGATCGACATCGTCCGGACGCAGCTGCGGATCGCGCAGGGTGAGCCCCTGCCGTTCAAGCAGGAGGACGTCGTGATGACCGGGCACAGCATCGAGTGCCGGATCAACGCCGAGGACCCGAGGGCGGGGTTCCTGCCCAACCCCGGCCGCGTGGACGAGTGGGTCGTGCCACAGGGCGCTGACGTCCGCGTCGACACGTACGTCCAGCCCGGGGTGACCATCCCGCCGTTCTACGACTCTATGGTCGCCAAGGTCATCGTTCGTGGCCGCGACCGGCGCGACGCGCTGGGCGTGATGGGGCGGGCGCTGGCTCACCTGCGGGTCGGTGGCATCGTCACGACGGCGGCGCTGCACCAGGCGATCGTCACCGAGCCGGAGTTCGTCGACTCCCCGATCACGACGCGCTGGCTCGAGGAGAGCTTCTTGCCGCGCTGGGAAGGTGCCCCGAAGTGACCCAGATCGAGTTCGTCGACCAGACGCTCCGCGACGGCGCGCAGAGCCTGTGGGGCATGCGGCTGCGGGCCTACCAGGCGGCCGAGGCGCTGCCGGACATCGACCGTACGGGTTTCCGGGTAGTCGACCTGACCGGCGCAGGGATGTTCACGGTGCTGCTCCGACAGTTCCGGGACGACCCGTGGGCCTCGCTGGACTTCCTCGTCAAGAACCTGCCCAACAGCACGGTGCGGTCGGGCTTACGGACGATCAGCGTGATCGGCTTCGGGTTCACCCCCAACTCGATCATCGACCTGTGGGTCAAAACGCTCATCAAGCACGGCGTGACCAGCTTCTGGCTCTACGACTGCTTGTACGACCTCCCGACCATGCACCGGCTGGTCAAGGTGATCCGCAGCTACGGCGGTCAGCCGGTGCCGGCCATCATGTACGGGCTGACCGACCTGCACGACGACGCGTTCTTCGCCGAGCAGGCGAGGCAGATGGCCTCCTGGGAGGGCGTCGAGTCGATCTACGTCGAGGATGCTGCCGGCGTCCTCACCCCCGAACGCGCCCGTACCCTCCTGCCGGCGATCCGGGCCGCGTCAGGCACGATCCCGCTGGAGCTGCACTGCCACAACACGACCAACCTGGCGCAGCACAACTACATCGAGGGCATCAAGGCCGGGTTCACCATCTTTCACACGGCCAGCCAGCCCATGGCCAACGGTCCGTCGCTCCCATCTACCGAGGGAATGCTTCCGATCGTCGCCAACCTCGGCCACGAGCACGGCCTCGACGAGAGCCGGCTCGAGCCGGTCGCCGAGCACTTCCGGTGGGCGGCGCAGGACGCCGGCTACGAGGTGGGCCAGCCGGCCGAGTACGACCCGCGCGTCTACGATCACCAGCTGCCGGGCGGCATGACCGGCACTCTGAAGAACCAGCTAGCGCAGCACGGCATGGCCGACCGACTGGGTCAGGTGCTGGAGGAGATCCCGCGGGTACGCGCCGAGCTCGGCCAGCCGATCATGGCGACGCCGTTCTCGCAGTTCGTTGGTATCCAGGCGGTGCTCAACGTCGTGGCCGGTGGCCGCTACACCCTCGTCCCCGACGAGGTCGTCCACTACGTAATGGGACATTACGGACCGTTGCGCGGCGAGGTGGCACCAGACGTGCTCGACCGCGTCCTGGCCGTGCCTCGGGCGGCCGAGATCGCGAGGTGGGAGCGCCCGCAGCCGACGCTCAGCGAGATCCGGGCGCGCTGGTCGTCGTCGATGTCCGACGAGGAGCTGCTGCTGCGATTCATGACCTCCGACGTGGAGGTCGACGCGATGATCGCCGCTGGCCCGGTTCGCACCAGGCCGGCGACCTCGAGTGCAAGAATGCTGCGTCACATAGACGAACTGGCGACGCGTACGCCTTCGCTGACTTCCGTATCGGTGAGCTCTCCAGACGGTGCCGTCACCGTCAGCCGCGCCCCGACCCCGAACGTCTCAGCGCCGGCGTCGGACTAGCAAGGAGCAGGGGATGCCCAGCAGGAACAATCCGGCAAGCACACCGGAGTCCGGTGCAGCGAACGCGGCGCGCAAGGCAGCGAAGGCGCCTCCAGCGGTGAAGGCCACACGAGCGTCGAAGGTCTCTCGGGCGACGAAGGTTGCCGGCCGGTCCGCCAAGCCTTCGACGAGCAAGGGGGCGGTGGCGAAGCGGTCGGCTGGGGCGTCGTTGAATGGTGAGCGGGCGCGGGACCGCGAGGTGATCGAGGCCGCGGTGCAGATCTTCTGGGAGAAGGGATATGCGAGCGCCTCCGTTCAGGACGTGGCTGAGGCGCTGGGGATGCTCAAGGGCAGCCTGTACTACTACATCGACTCGAAGGAGAGCCTGCTCCGGAAGATCTTCGAGGACTCGCACCGGGAGATCGTGTCGATGACGGAGGCTGCGATGGCCTCTGATGATCCCGCCGTGGACCGGTTGCGGTGGTTCTTGACGGACTACGCGATGTGGACCCTGACGCACCTGGAGCGGGCGGGTCTGTACTCGCGGGAGTGGCGGTACGCGAGTGCGGGACTGAAGGCGGCGCTGGCGGAGCAGCAGCGTTACTACGACACGCACCTGCGGGAACTGATCGTCGCGGGCCAGGCGGAGGGGTCGCTGGACGCCTCGGTGGACGCACGCCGGGCGTCGCTGTTCATCTGGGCTGCGTTCACAGGGTTGCCGGACTGGTTCCGACCAGGTCGGGTCCCGGCCGAGGCGGTGGCGGCCGACTACGTCGGGTTCGCCATGCGGGCTGCCGGCGGCTGAGTGCACGGGCAGGCGAAGGACTACCTACTGATGGAGCGCGCATGTCGATGAACAAGGTGGTGGGCTCGGCCGCTGAGGCGGTGGCGGACGTTGCCGACGGCGCGAGCCTGGCGGTGGGTGGGTTCGGGCTGTGCGGCGTGCCGTCCGTGCTGATCCAGGCCCTGTTCGAGCAGGGAACCACCGACCTGCGGGTGGTCTCCAACAACTGTGGTGTCGACGAGTGGGGGCTCGGTATCTTGCTGTCGGCCGGCCGGATCGCGCGGACGACCAGTTCGTACGTGGGGGAGAACAAGGAGTTCGAGCGGCAGTTCCTCACGGGCGAGCTCGTGGTGGAGCTGACTCCGCAGGGCACGCTGGCGGAGCGGCTGCGAGCGGGCGG
>JANMWN010000030.1:0-1950 GCA_031394045.1 Sporichthyaceae bacterium | reverse complement strand
GGAGCGGACCGGTGTCCGTCGCCCAGAGCACGCGCCCACCGTCCGGGGCCGTGACGTCGTAGAGGACCCCCGGCCCTGTCATCGAGTCGCCGTGGTCGGCTGCGACCACGCGTACGAGGTAGCCGTCGAGGTCGAGGTCGTCGCCTGCGACGACGGGCAGCCACCGCACCGGATCGTCCGGGCCGACCCAGTCGCGGAACACCGCGAGCGCCTCGGGCGGACCGACCACGTCCAGCGGCTCGGCTCGCCCGGCCCAGGACCGGAACAGCAGCGCGGCCGGCCCGGCGTGGTCAGGGTGCGAGTGCGTGACGAGAAGATGGCGTACGCCGGACAGGCTCGCGCCGTGACGCAGCGCTGCGCGAGGCGCCTCCGGACCGCAGTCCAGCATCAGCCGTCCGTCGACCAGGGCCGAGCTCTGGCCGCGTACGTCCCCGGAGGCCAGCGCCGAGGCGCAGCTCGCGCAGGTGCAGAAGGGGTTCGGCCAGCCGTCGGCGGCGCCGGTGCCGAGCAGCAGGATCTCCACGGGGTCAGGTTAGGGTGCGGCCATGGGATGGACCTGGCGGTATGCCGACGGCGAAGGCTCGACCATCAGCGCGGCCGAGAGCCCAGACGGCATCGGCGGCACCGACAGAGTCGAGGGCGAGCTGCCGTCGCCGTCCTTCCCCACTCAGGCCGACGCCGAGTCGTGGATCGGCGAGACCTGGCAGGAGCTGTTCGACGGCGGTGTCGAGGCCGTGTTCCTCCTCGACGACGAGACCGTCGTCTACGGCCCGATGAGCCTGCGCCCGCCGGCGTAACTGCTCTCCGCCGTCAGGCCCGAGGCCGCGGGCTCTCGGTCAGCGCCGGGTCCGTGACCACGACCCCGTCGAGGACCTTGTCGATGGCAGCCATCAGGTCGGCGTCCAGACGTACGCCGGCCGCCTTGACGTTCTCGGCCACCTGCTCGGGGCGTGAGGCGCCCAGGATCGCTGCGGCGACGTTGTCGTTCTGCAGGACCCAGGCCACAGCCAGCTGCGCCATGGTGAGCCCGGCCTCCGCGGCCAGCGGCGCGAGCATCTGCACCTGGTTGAGCACGTCGTCCTGCATCCACTCGCTGATGAAGTCGGCGCCGGACTTGTCGTCCGTGGCTCGCGACCCGGCTGGCGGTGCCTGGCCTGGGAGGTACTTGCCGGACAGGACCCCCTGGGCGACCGGCGACCAAACGATCTGCGACAGGCCCTCCTCCTCGCACGCGGGGACGACTTCTTGCTCGATGACCCGCCAGAGCATGGAGTACTGCGGCTGGCTCGACACGAACGAGAAGTTCAGCTCCCTGGCGAGCGCGGCGCCGGCCCTGATCTCGTCGGCGGTCCACTCCGAGCAGCCGATGTAGAGCGCCTTGCCGGAGCGGACGACGTCGGCGAAGGCCTGCATCGTCTCCTCGAGCGGGGTCTCGTAGTCGTAGCGGTGTGCCTGGTAGAGGTCGACGTAGTCGGTGCCGAGCCGGGTCAGCGAGAGGTCGATCGACTCCATGATGTGCTTGCGCGACAGGCCACGGTCGTTGGCTCCTTCGCCCACCGGCCAGTAGACCTTGGTGAAGATCTCGAGGCCGCCGCGACGCTCGCCGGCCAGGGCCCGGCCCATCACCGTCTCGGCCCGGCCGTCGGCGTAGACGTCGGCGGTGTCGTAGGTCGTGATGCCGGCGTCGAGCGCGGCGCGGACGCAGGCCTCGGCCCGCTCGTCCTCGACTTGCGAGCCGTGGGTGATCCAGTTGCCGTACGCGATCTCGCTGATCTTCAGGCCGCTGCGGCCGAGGTGTCGAAAGTCCATGCCGGCCACCCTATGTCGACCAGGTCAGGTCGGCAGCCTGCCCGGCTTGACCTTCGGCTTGGGCAGGCGCATCCGGCGCAGCTGCATCGAGCGCATGGCACCGTACAGGCCGACACCCCGGGTCTCGTCGCCCGGGAACAG
>JANMWN010000017.1:0-2531 GCA_031394045.1 Sporichthyaceae bacterium | reverse complement strand
GCTGGTGGTGCCGCCGTGGTGGGGGTGTTGGTGGTTGAAGGGTTCGATGTGGTCGATGTCGCAGGCTTGGGCTGGGGTGTGGCAGGTGGGGAACCTGCATTGGGGTGAGCGGGTCAGGATGTAGTCGGCCAGTTCCTGGTTGGGCCGGTAGCGGGTCGAGCCGAGGTCGAGCAGGTGTCCGGTGACCGGTTCGACGACCAGGCGTTGCCAGACCCCGCTCGCGGCGAGCAGCCGGGCGAGCGAGGCGGGGATGGGTCCGTACCCGTGGAGCTGTCCGGGGTGCTCGGCCAGGCCGAGCAGGGTGGGCAGGTCGATGACGACCTGGACCCCGGGGGGCCGGCCGTGCCGCTTCGGAAGGGTCGGATCACCGAGGGCGGCGGCGCACAGGGTGTACAGGGCGTCCGCTCGGCGCTGGTCCATCGTGCACCGCCCAGGGTCGGGGTCGGCGGCCTTCGCCGCCTGGGCGATCGCAGTCAGGGCGGCCATGATCGTCACGGCCTGGTGGGCGGGCTGCACGGTGCTGATGGTGGCCATCGCGTCCGGTTCCGGGTACAGCTCGACGGTCCTGGTCTGGGCCGCGTTCGCGTGCTGCTCCTCCGCCGTCTGGGGGTCGATCACCAGGATGGCCTTCTTGACTGCCCGCCCGAACTCACTGACCGTCTGTTGCTGCGCCTTGGGAAGGACCCGGTCCTGCACTGCGACCGCGACCGCCGGGTCGAGGTGCTTCACTTCTTCGACCAGGCGGCGGACCTGCCCGGGACTGGCGAGCCCACCGGCGAGCGCCACGTGAGAGTCGGTGAGGATGGTGGCCAGCAGCCGTGCGGTGTCGATCCGGTCCTGCGCGGCCGGCCGCGACAGCCGCAGCGCCGCCCGGACGTCCTCACGGACGAAGTCATCGGAGTCCACCGGCTGCTGCCCGGCGAACCCGGCGGTCGCGGTCATGGTCTGGGCCCAGACCCAGTGCTGCTGCCGTTCCCAGACCTCCAGCACGACCAGCCGGTCCGGCTCGGACAGTGCGGCCAGGTCCAGCGCGGTCAGCGCGGCCATCACCTCGAGCCCCGGGGTGGCCGCGAGGAGCGCGGCGGCGTCCACCGGAGAGGCGGCTGACTGGTTCGTACACATGTTCGAAGTCTAGGAGAAGTCCATACCCAGCAACGACTTTTCCCCTGGCCGAACGACGACAATGCGTAGGTCGGCCAATCGTCACGCGGCCGGTCGACCATCCACCTCTAGGGTCTGCACGTGGTCGATCCCAGTGCGTTGCGCGCTGACTGCTCGAGGTGCTTCGGTCTGTGCTGCGTCGTGCCCACGTTCGTCGCCTCAGCCGACTTCGCGCTGTCGAAGCCAGCCGGCAGTCCGTGCTCCAACCTGCGCGATGACTTCGGCTGCGGCATCCACGCGGACCTGCGGCCGAGCGGTTTTGCGGGCTGCACCGTGTACGACTGCTTCGGCGCTGGGCAGCGGGTCGCCCAGGTGACCTTCGGCGGCCGGGACTGGCGTTCCGTACCCGAGGTCGCCGACGAGATGTTCGCGGTCTTCCCCGTGATGCGGCACCTGCACGAGCTGCTTTGGTACCTGACCGAGGCCCTCTCGCTCCAGCCCACCGGTGCGCTGCACGACCGGCTCACGGCCGCATGCGCCGAGACCGAGCTGGCCGCATCAGGAGGCCCCGACGCCCTGGTGTCAGTGGACGTCGACGCACGCCGCCAGGACGTGAACGCGTTGCTGCTCCAGGTGAGTGAGGCCGTACGGATCGCCGGCGGAGGTCTCGGGCCGGAGCTGCGCGGCGCCGACCTGGTGGGCGCCGACCTGCGCGGCAGCGACCTGCAGCGGGCCAGCCTGCGCGGGGCGCTGCTCGTCGGGGCCGACCTTCGCGGCGCCGACCTGACCCTGGCCGACCTCACCGGCGCGGACCTGCGCGGTGCCGACCTGCGCGGCACTGACCTAACCACCGCGCTCTTCGTGACCACGGCACAACGTCGCACGGCCAAGCACGACTAGCGGACACAACGTACGGCAGGCGGAAGACCGGCCTCAGTCGTCGGGATGCGTGCGGGTCGTTGTCCGGTGGGCAGCGGACTGCGCCATGGACTCGATCAGCCGTCGGGCGTTCGCGGGAACACGCAGCAGGTGCGCCGTTTCCTGAAGCGCGTTGAACTCATCCAGAGCCATCAGGACTGCGCTGCCGTGCCTAGAGATGATCTCGACATGGGTGTGATCGTCATTCACCCTCGCCAGCAGCGACAGTAAGGTCTTACGGGCCTGGCTGGCCGTTACGGCAGTCATCACACGTCCTTGCATGTCGTAAGTAGTAGCGGACACCGAGCACTTTCTGGCATCAGCCGGTGAGAAGGCGTTCGAGGACGTCGGCGCCGGGAAGGTCGTCGTGACGGTCGATCTGGCCGGTGCCGACGTAGTAGAACGCCGCGCCGACCGCGCTCTCCGGGACGCCGGCGATCCTGGCCCAGGCGGCCCGATAGATGGCTAGCTGCAACGGGTCTGCGGCTCCGCGCCCGGTCTTCCAGTCGATG
>JANMWN010000326.1:0-7028 GCA_031394045.1 Sporichthyaceae bacterium | reverse complement strand
GCCGTCGGCCGGGCGTTGGCGGCGCTGCACGCAGCTGGGCGCTCGCACGGAGCGGTCCGCTCCTCGGCGATCGTCCTGGGCGCGGACGGCCGTCCGTTCCTCGACCTTGCCGGCATGGTGCCGACGACCGAGACGACCGAGACGACCGAGGCGACCGAGGCGACCGAGGCGACCGAGGCGACCGAGGCGACCGACGACGTGGTGGCCTTGGCCCGGCTCCTCGGGGAGGCGGTCGAGGCTCCGGTGCCCGCCGCGATGGCGCAGACCCTCGCGGCGGCTGGATCGCCGGACCCTGCCCAGCACATGGCCGCCACCGAGCTGGTTCGCCGGCTGGTCGCCGCCGTACCCCCCGAGCCGTTGCAGCTGGCCGCCACCACTCCAGCGGCGACCCTCCGCCCTCGCCCCGCCTCATCGTTCGTGCGCCGATGGTCCCTCACCCCGCCGGTACGACGAAGGCTCGCGCTCGCCGCTGGTGCCGTCCTGGCCCTCGCGCTCGCGGTGGTCGCGGGAAGCGTGTGGGCGCAGGTGTCCGACCGCGCGCCCACGTCCGCAGCCCGCTCGACCCGCTCCGTACCGGTGCCGTCGCCACCGGCTTCGCCGGCCAGCGCGACCCCTACCCCAAGCGTGACCTCGACTTCCAGCGCGTCGGCTCCTTCGCTGGCTGCGCCGGTCGACTGGATGGCGGAGCTGGCGGCCCTCGACGACCGGAGAGGTGAGGCCTTCTCGACCGGCGACCGCGAGGCCCTCACCGATGTGGACGCGCCGGGGTCGGCGGCGTTGGCCAGCGACTCTGCCGCCCTGGTCTCCCTGGCGTCAGCCGGCGTCAACGCCAGTGGCTTCCGTCAGGTGATCCGTTCGGTACGCCCGGTCTCGGTGTCAGCCTCCCTCGCGGTGCTGTGCGTGGTCGACGAGCGGCCGGCGTATGCCCTCGTCCGGGCCAGTGACGGTGTGGTCGTTGCCTCGCGGCTGGCCCGAGCGCAGGCTTCCTGGCTGGTCGAGCTCGTACGGGGCACGGCCGGGGGCTGGCAGGTGCGCAGCGTCCGCCCCGCCTGACCCGCGCCCGAATTCGAGTCGATCTTGAGAGATCACTGCTCTGTACAGCGTGTCGCACAGTTATCTCTCAAGATCAACTCAAGATCAACTCAAGATCAACTCAAGATCAACTCGATTCGGGGACGGTTCAAGGCCAGGCTCAGACCATGACCACCGGTACGCCCACCGCCGCCCCCGCCGCGAACGGGGGCGGACCTGGGGCCGGCGACCCAGTCGCCTTGACGCCCAGCGCGGCTCCGAGAAGCACGGGGGCCGGGGTCGCGATGGTGGCCGGTGCGGTGCTCTCGGTCCAGATGGGCGCTGCGGTCGCCAAGCTGGTGTTCCCGCTGGTCGGCCCGTCCGGCGTGGTCCTGCTCCGCCTGGTGATCGCTGCGGTCGCCCTCGGCCTGATCGTGCGACCCCGGCTGACCGGGCGGACCCGTCGCGACTGGCTGCTGGCCGCGGTCTTCGGCGTCGTCCTCGCCGTCATGAACCTGTGCTTCTACCAGGCCGTCGACCGACTGCCGCTGGGCCTCGCGGTGACGATCGAGCTGCTGGGACCGCTCGGGCTGGCGGTGGCGATGTCGCGTCGCGCAGTCGAGCTCGCCTGGGTCGGCCTGGCCATCGTCGGCGTCCTGCTCCTCGGCGAGGGCGGCCAGCACCTGGATCCGATCGGCGTCATGTTCGCGCTGCTCGCCGCGCTGTGCTGGGCGGCGTACATCCTGCTCAGCGCCGAGGCGGGTCGCAGGTTCGCCCGGGTGGACGGGCTGGCGATCGCGATGGTGTTCGCGGCGGTCGTCGCGGTGCCGTTCGGCATCGCGTCCGGCGGCATGACCCTGCTCACGCCGAAGGTGCTCCTGGCCGCAGCCGCAGTCGCCCTGCTGTCGTCGGTGGTCAACTACTCGCTCGAGCTGGTCGCGCTGCGCTCGGTGCCGGCGCGTACGTTCGGCGTCCTGATGAGCCTGAGCCCGGTCGCCGCGACCCTCGCGGGATTTCTTGTCCTCGGGCAGCGTCTCGGGGTGGTAGAGCTCGTCGCCATCACCTGCGTGATCCTGGCGAGCGCGGGGACGGTCCTCGGCAGCGCGCGGCGCCCGACCGACTCCAGCCCACCTCAGCCCAGCCCGGCTCGGCTCGGCTCAGCCCAGGGTCGTGACGGCGGTGTCGATGTCGGGGTGCTGGTAGCTGAACCCGGCGGCGAGCAGGGCGCTGGGCAGCACCCGCGCCGAGCCCAGCACCTCGCTGGAGAACTCGCCGAGGACGGTCTTGAGGGCGATCGCTGGTACGGCGAACACGGTCGGCCGGTGCAGCTGGTGCCCCATGGCCTTGGTCACCTCGGCGTTGGTGGCCGGGATCGGCGCGGTGAGGTTTACCGGCCCGGACAAGTCCGCGGTGAGCAGGAACGCCAGTGCGCGCAGCTCGTCGGCGAGGGTGATGAAGCTCCAGTACTGACGGCCGTTGCCGAGCCGGCCGCCGACGCCCAGTCGTACCAGCGGCAGCAGTCGACCCCACGCTCCTCCCTTGCGGGCCATCACCAGGCCGGTGCGAGGGTGCACGACGCGTACGCCTGCGGCCCTGGCCTCGTCGGCGGAGGCCTCCCATGCAGCCACCACGTCGGCGAGGAAGCCCTCGCCCTTGGCTGCGGACTCGTCGACGGCGCGGTCGCCGGTGTCGCCGTAGTAGCCGATCGCGGAGGCCGAGATGAGCACGGCCGGATTCGGGTCGAGGGTGGCGACCGCGTGCGCGATCGTCGTCGTCCCGTCGACGCGGCTGCCGAGGATCTCCGCCTTGTAGGAATCGGACCAGCGCTTGTCGCCGACGCCGACCCCGGCGAGGTGGATGACGGCGTCGACCCCGGCCAGCCCGGCCATGTCCACGGTGCCGGCCCGGGGGTCCCAGCTGACCTCGTCGGGCGCCGTCGCGGGGCGGCGTACGAGTCGAAGCACCTCGTGGCCGTCAGCCCGGAGGAACGGGACCAGGGCCGTGCCGATGAGACCGGACGCGCCGGTGATCGCGATCTTCATGGGTCCATCGTCGGGCGCCGAGCGGCTGTTGGCGACTCGGCGCGACTCGTAGCGGTGGTCAGAGTCCGAGATCGCTCTCGAAGTCGCCCTCTTCGAGGCGGTGCTTGATGGCGACGAGGAAGCGGGCAGCCTCGGCGCCATCGACGAGCCGGTGGTCGTAGGTGAGGGCGAGGTAGACCATCGAGCGGATGGCGATGCCGTCGGTGCCGGTGGCGGGGTCGGTGACCACGACCGGGCGCTTGACGACGGCACCGGTGCCGAGGATCGCGACCTGTGGCTGGTTGATGATCGGGGTGTCGAACAGTGCTCCCCGGCTGCCGGTGTTGGTCAGCGTGAAGGTGCCGCCGGACAGCTCGTCCGGGGTGATCTTGCTGCCACGGGTGCGCTCGGCCAGGTCGGTGATCTTGCGCGAGAGCCCACCGAGGGACAGGTCACCTGCGTCCCGGATGACGGGAACGAGCAGACCACGCTCGGTGTCGACCGCGATGCCGAGGTGCTCGGCCGCGTGGTAGGTCACCGTGCCCGCCTCGGTGTCGATGCTCGCGTTGACGCTGGGGTACGCGCGCAGCGCCTCGACCGTGGCCCGGGCGAAGAACGGCAGGAAGGACAGCTTGACGCCCTCGCGAGCCTCGAAGTCGGCCTTGGCACGGGTACGCAGCGCGGCGACCCGGGTGACGTCGACCTCGACCACGGACGTGAGCTGGGCCGAGACCTGGAGCGACTCGACCATGCGCTCGGCGATCACCCTGCGCAGCCGGCTGAGCGGCTCGGTGCGTCCGCGCAGCGCCGAGGCCGCCGGGCTGGTCGCCAGGGCGGTCCTGACGGCGGGTGCTGCCGCTGCCACCGCCGGCGCCGCCGTGGCTGCCGCGGCACGGGTCGCGGCTTCGTCGGCCCGCTTGCGCTCGGCGGCCTCCAGCACGTCCAGCTTGCGTACGCGGCCACCCACACCCGTACCGACCAGCGTCCCCAGGTCGATGCCGTGCTCGGCGGCGAGCTTGCGCACCAGGGGCGTCACATAGGTCTCGTCGGCTACCGCCGTGCTCACGCTCACCGGTGCTGCCGCCGGGGCAGCGGGCGCGGGTGCGGCAGGCGCTGGCGGTGCTGAGACGGCTGCGGCCGGAGCCGGGGGAGCGGCAGCGGGTGCTGCGGCAGGTGTTGGGGCCGGCGTAGAGGTCGGAGCCGCCCCGGACGCGCCGATCACGCCAAGCTCGGCGCCGACCGGGACGACCGAGTCCTCGGGGGCCGCGATGGACAGCAGGACCCCGGCGACCGGGCTCGGGATCTCGGTGTCGACCTTGTCGGTGGAGACCTCGAGCAGCGGCTCGTCGGCCGCGACGGTGTCGCCCACCTGCTTGAGCCAGCGCGTCACGGTGCCCTCGGTGACGCTCTCGCCGAGGGCGGGCAGGATCAGGGACGTCGATCCGCCGGTTGCGGCGGCGGGCGCGGCTGGCGCGACCGGCTCGGCGACCGGCTCGGCGACCGGCTCGGCGACCGGCTCGGCGACCGGCTCGGCGACAGCGACCTCTGCTGGTTCGGCTGGCGGACCGGACGGCGGCTCGGCGGCTGCGGACTCGCCGATCACCGCGAGCTCGCCCCCGACCGGGACCACGGCGTCCTCAGCAGCGACGATCTTGACCAGGATCCCGCTGGTGGGGGCGGGGATCTCGGTGTCGACCTTGTCGGTGGACACCTCCAGCAGTGGCTCGTCGGCAACGACGGTGTCGCCCTCCTGCTTGAGCCAGCGGGTGACCGTACCCTCGGTCACGCTCTCGCCAAGCGCTGGCATGGTGACGGAGACCGTCATGTGCCTCGACTCCTCGTTCTCGTTGTCGCTGGGTGCCACTGGGTGCTGCAGGGTGCTGCCGGGTGCTGCTGAGTGCTGCAGCCGTACGGGTCGAGCGGTCAGCCGTGCGCGTGCAGCGGCTTGCCCGCCAGTGCGAGGTGAGCCTCGCCGATTGCCTCCGACTGCGTCGGGTGCGGGTGGATCAGGACGGCGACGTCATCGGCGTACGCCTCCCAGTTGTAGATCAGCTGGGCCTCGGCGAGCAGCTCGCCGACCCGGGCGCCGACCATGTGCACGCCGACCACCGGACCGTCGGCGATCGCGACGAGCTTGACCGCGCCTGAGGTCTTGAGGATCTGGGACTTGCCGTTGCCGCCGAGGTCGTAGGTGATGACCTTGACCTTGTCCTCGCCGTAGCGCTCCTTGGCCTGCGCCTCGGTGATGCCGACCGAGGCGACCTCGGGCTCGCAGTACGCGATGCGGGGAACTCCGTCGTAGTCGATCGGCCGGGGGGAGAGGCCACCGATGTGCTCGGCGACCAGGATGCCCTCCTGGAAGCCGACGTGGGCCAGCTGCAGCGTCGGGATCAGGTCGCCCACCGCGTACACCCCGGGGACGCCGGTTCGGCAGAACTCGTCGACCTGGACGTAGCCGCGGTCGACGTTCACGCCGGCTGCCTCGTACCCGAGGTCGGCCGAGACGGGACCGCGGCCTACCGCGACGAGCAGGATGTCCGCCTCAAGCGCCTTGCCGTTCTCGAGCGCCACCTTGACCCCGGTCGCGGTGTGCTCGACACCGCTGAATCGCACGCCGAGCTCGAAGGCGATGCCGCGCTTGCGGAAGGCCCGCTCCAGCTGCTTGGAGCTGGCCTCGTCCTCGAGCGGCACCAGGTGCGGGAGCGCCTCGACGATCGTCACGTCGGCGCCGAACGACTTCCAGACGCTGGCGAACTCGACCCCGATGACGCCGCCGCCGAGGATCACCGCCGACCGAGGGACGTAGTCGAGCCGGAGCGCGTGGTCGCTGGTCATGACGCGGCCGCCGTCGACCTCAAGGCCGGGCAGGGTCCGCGCGTAGGAACCGGTGGCCAGCACCACGTTCCGGCCGGTGTACGTCTGGTCACCGACGCTCACGGTGGTGGGCGAGCTGAGCCGGCCCTCTCCCTCGACGTAGGTGATGCCGCGGCTCTTGATCAGCCCCTGCAGTCCCTTGTAGAGCCGTCCGGTGACCTGGTCCTTGTAGCTGTTGACGCCGTCCATGTCGATGCCGTCGAAGGTCGCCTTGACCCCGAACTGCGCGCTCTCGCGGGCGGAGTCGGCGACCTCGGCGGCGTGCAGCAGCGCCTTGGTCGGGATGCAGCCGTAGTGCAGGCAGGTGCCGCCGACCTTGTCCTTCTCGACGAGCGCGACCGACAGCCCCAGCTCGGCCGCGCGCAGAGCGCAGGCGTACCCGCCGCTGCCCCCGCCGAGGATCACGAGGTCGTAGCTGGTGCCGGCGCCGTCCGCCACGGTGTCTCCTTCGGTCGTGCGGGCCTGTCGAGCGGACTTTCGTCCGCAGGGGCCAGCACGCCCATCCTTCCACCTCTGCGAGCTCCCCGAGCAACCGCCCGCCAGCAGCCCGAGTACCCCCGCGGGCACGGGGTCAGCGGCTACCGTGGTGGCCGGGGCCCGTTCGAGGCACTGGTTGCGTTCGAGGAGGAGACGGTGGGCTTGTTCGGGCGGTTCGGTCGAAACAACGAGCGTCCTGGGGTCCTGCGCACGGCCGTCTCGGACGACCGCAAGGACCTTGAGGAGTTCGTCCGTACGCACACCGGTGTGGAGGCCTTCGTCGAGCCGAGGACCACCGTGACCGACACGACGGTGGTGCTGGTGGCGACCTCCGGCGAGTGGACCCGGCGCCGGGTGCCGTCCCCGAAGGTGTGCCACGAGTGGGCCAACGCCCTGGGCATCCCGTCGTACGACGCGGCCGTGGTCGGCTACCCCCAGCGGATGCGGGACTGGACCTCGCGCAAGGCCGCCGAGCAGAAGCAGCGGGACGCGGGCCGCTAGGCGGTGCTCAGAGCCGCCCGGCGGCCAGGTCCTCGGCCAGCTGCACCAGCGTGCGTACGCCTGAGCCCGTCGCGCCCTTGGGCGTGTAGCCGAACGGCGCGGCCCCGTTGAAGCTCGGCCCGGCGATGTCGATGTGCGCCCAGG
>JANMWN010000323.1:0-3495 GCA_031394045.1 Sporichthyaceae bacterium | reverse complement strand
GCACAGCCTCGGCGTCTCCCCGGCGACGATCCGCAACGACATGGCGGCGCTCGAGGACGAGGGCCTGATCGCCCAGCCGCACACCAGCGCCGGCCGGGTCCCGACCGACAAGGGCTACCGGCTCTTCGTCGACCGGCTGGCCGGGGTCAAGCCGCTCACCGCGCCCGAGCGACGGGCGATCCAGACCTTCCTCGAGGGTGCCGTCGACCTGGACGACGTCGTGGGACGCACCGTCCGGCTGCTCGCCCAGGTCACCCGTCAGGTGGCGGTCGTGCAATATCCCTCGCTGACGCGTTCGACGGTGCGCCACGTCGAGGTGCTCGGGCTGACCCCGAGCCGGATCATGCTGGTCGTGATCACCAACACCGGTCGGGTCGAGCAGCGGGTGGTGGACTGCCCCAGCCCGGTCGACGACGAGCTGCTGGCCGAGCTGCGGGCCCGGCTGAACACGGCCGCCGCAGGCAAGCGGCTGACCGATGTCGCGACGGCAGTGGCCGACCTGCCTGCCGCCTTCCCGTCCGACCACCGTCCGGCCGTCACCTCGGTCGTGGCCACCTTGGTCGAGACCCTGGTCGAGGAGAGCGAGGAGCGGGTGCTGATGAGCGGCACTGCCAACCTGACCCGCTTCGGGCACGACTTCCCGGACACGGTCCAGCCGGTGCTCGAGGCGCTCGAGGAGCAGGTCGTGCTGATGCGGCTGCTCGGCGAGGCCACCTCGTCCGAGCACGTGACCGTACGCATCGGCCACGAGAACACCTTCGAAGGGCTGGCCGGCGCCTCCGTCGTCAGCGTCGGGTACGGCGGCGGAGACGAGCTGGTGGCACGCATGGGCGTGGTCGGTCCGACGCGGATGGACTACCCGGGCACGATGGGTGCGGTGCGCGCCGTGGCCCGCTACGTCGGCCGGATCCTGGCGGAGTCCTAGTGGCCACCGACCTGTACGCCGTGCTCGGTGTGACCCGCGAAGCCAGTCCGGACGAGCTGAAGAAGGCCTATCGCCAGCTGGCCCGTGAGCTGCACCCCGACGTCAACCCCGACCCCGCGACCCAGGAGCGCTTCAAGGAGGTCACGGCGGCGTACGAGGTGCTGTCGGACCCCGCCAAGCGCGAGCGGTACGACCTCGGCGGCGACCCGTTCGGCAACGGCGGCGCGGCCGGGTTCGGCCAGGGCTTCGGCTTCGGCGACATCATGGACGCCTTCTTCGGTGGGCAGGGCGCGCGGGGTCCGCGGCCGCGGCACCGGCGTGGGCAGGACGCGCTGATCCGGATCGAGATCACCCTCGCCGAGGCGACGTTCGGCGCGACGAGGACCATCCAGGTCGACACGGCTGTGGTCTGCCCGACCTGCACCGGCGAGGGCACCGCTCCCGGCACCGGCCCGACCCAGTGCGACGTCTGCCACGGGCGCGGCGAGGTCCAGCAGGTGCAGCGGTCGTTCCTCGGTCAGGTGATGACGTCCAGGGCCTGCCCGCAGTGCGGTGGCTTCGGCACGGTGATCCGGTTCCCGTGCCCGGAGTGCTCCGGCGAGGGTCGCGTACGCACCCGGCGGTCGCTCGATGTACGCATCCCGCCAGGGGTCGACACCGGCACCCGGATCCAGCTCACCGGCGAGGGCGAGATCGGCCCAGGGGGCGGTCCGCCGGGCGACCTCTACGTCGAGATCCTCGAGACGCCGCACCCGCTGTTCAGCCGTCGCGGGGACGACCTGCACTGCACGGTCCCTGTACCCATGACGGCGGCAGCCCTCGGCACGATCCTCGAGCTCGAGACCCTCGACGGCATCGAGCAGATCGACATCCGGCCGGGTACCCAGGCCGGGCAGGTGGTCCCGCTGCGTGGCAAGGGCGTCGCCCACCTGCGCGCGAGCGGGCGCGGCGACCTGCTGGTCCACGTCGACGTGGTGACTCCCACCAAGCTCGATGCGGAGCAGGAGGAGCTGCTCCGTCAGCTCGCTGAGCTCCGGGGCGAGACGACCCCGGTGGGCCAGTTCGCCCCCGGGCAGCAAGGGTTGTTCTCCCGCCTCCGCGACGCCTTCAACGGCCGGTGAGCGCGCCGGTCTTCTGGTCGCCCCGGGCCGGGCTGGTGGCCGGGACCCGCGTCGTGCTCGATGGTGCCGAGGGGCACCACGCCGCGGTCGTACGCCGGCTGCGGGCCGGTGAGCGGCTGCTGCTGACCGACGGCGCCGGTACCGCCGCCGACTGCGTCGTGGTCGAGGTGGGTCGCGACCAGCTCACCGCGACGGTCGAGTCGGTGAGTGTGGCGGCGGCACCCCAGCCGAGGCTGGTCGTGGTCCAGGCGCTGCCCAAGGGTGACCGCGGCGAGATCGCGGTCGAGACGCTCACCGAGGTCGGCGTCGACGTGATCGTTCCGTGGGCCGCCGCCCGTTGCGTGACCCAATGGAAGGACCAGCGCGGGGAGAAGGCGCTGGAGCGGTGGCGAGCAACGGCGCGCGAGGCGGCGAAGCAGTCGAGGAGGGTGTGGTGGCCGGACGTCGAGGGCGCCGCCAGCACGTCCGAGGTCGCCGCGCTGATTGCGGGGGCCGCGCTAGGGCTGGTCCTGCACGAGGGCGCGACGGATGCGCTCGGCGCTGTCGACGTACCCGGTTCCGGCTCGGTTGTCGTCGTGGTCGGGCCCGAGGGGGGGATCACCGACGACGAGCGCGCGGCCTTCGCGGCGGCCGGTGCCAGGACCGTACGGATGGGACCCAGCGTGCTGCGAACGTCGACCGCCGGCACCGCCGCCGCCGCCGTCCTGCTCGCCGCCACCTCTCGTTGGACCGCCCTCGGCTATAGACCGAAGTAGGGCAGGGCCGGCTCGGCACCGCTGATCTCGACTGCGTCGGCACGGCCGGACGCCAGCCAGTCGGCGCGGGTGAGTCGCAGGTGGACCATCGTGTCTGTGCCGTCGTCCCGGCGGTGCAACGCCTCCCCGTTGGGCAGGTAGCCGAGGGTGCGCGAGATGCCGAGGGAGGCGTGGTTGTCGTGCCAGGCCTCGGTCACCGCGGCCTGCGCCCCCAACGGGCCGAACCCGAGCGCCAGCACCGCCTGGCGCATCTGCCGGCCCAGCCCCTGACCCCGGGCGGCCACGACGAGGAACGACGACGAGTCGAGGGTACGGAGCCGGGCAAAATCGTTGCCCTCGAGCTCCTGCACGCCGATGATGGCGCCGCCCTGACGCACGACGAAGCTGAGCCGCCAGGCCTCGGGCGACCAGGTGCCATAGGCTTTCCAGTACCCCTGGTGGACCACCGTGCCCCGGGCGATGCGGTCGGTCAGCGGGGCCGTCTGCCCGGTGTACGTCGTCGCGGCGGGGTCCAGCTCGAGGTCGTCGGGCAGCAGGTCGGCGAGGGGACCCAGGTCCGCCTCGGTCATCGGGCTCAGCTCGAGGTCGCCGATGCGGAGCCGGACGTCGAGCACTGGCCAGTACGGATGCGTCACCCCGCTCATCCTGCCGCTAGGTCTACTGCCAGCTACGGGGCGGGGCCGGTTCGGGTGAA
>JANMWN010000261.1:0-10859 GCA_031394045.1 Sporichthyaceae bacterium | reverse complement strand
TCGTTGTCGTCGACCAGCTCGCTGACCGTCTTCAGGAGCACCTGGTCGACTCGGCCGCAGACATCGACTCCGTCCACGTGCACCGCGCGCAGAGCAGCGCGGTCCAGTCGATCGTCGCGCGGCTGCTGACCGAGAAGCTGGGCTTCGACCAGGAGGTCGTCCTCACGCCGAGTGAAGGCTTCGTGACGTCGACCCGGCCGGACTTCATCTTTCGACTGAGCGACGGCCGCGGAGTGCTCGCCGAGGTCGAACGCGGAGGCACCACGACCAACAACCACGACCTGAAGGACCTCTGGAAGACGCACATCGCCTCCGATGCGCATCACCTCTTCCTCGTAGTGCCGCACGCCAACTGGAACGCCGCCGGGCAGGCCCGAGAGAAGCCGTTCGTCCGGGTGTCGCGCAGACTGGCCGCGTTCTTCGGTGATCCGCGACGCGAGGTCGACGTCATGAGTCTGCATCTGTTCGGCTACGGCCAAGCGTCGCTCCCCCCGACTCAGCTGCGCTGATCGCGCTGGCCCTGGGCCGCACGAGCGGCCAACTCGGCCGCAAGCGCATCGTTGCGCTCACGGCTACCGCGGTGTTTCAGATCCTCCAGCTGGCACTCGATCTCGCCGTCGGTCATCGAGGCTGGATTCATCGTGGCGCGTGACAGCGCTGATCGTTCTGCACGCCGGAAGTACTCCTCGGGCAGCACTGGGCCGAGGAGGCTGACTCGGGACGCCTCGGTGAGGAGCAACGCGAATGCGTCCAGGTAGAACCGAGCCGTCTCGGTATCGCCTGCCTGGGTGCATGACGCTGATGCCTCGGCGTAGGCATCGGCTGCGCGTTGAAGGCCTGGCTCGTATCGGCCTTCGAGATCGAGTTGGGCCTCTGTATCGGCTGCTGCCCGGGCGGCGTCGTCGGTGGATCGCCCTGGTCGGGGCGGGAGCGAATCAATCATGGTGTGGAGGCTAGCCAGCACTCCTGACGCGCCGGATCGGGGCGGTGCTGCGTGGCCTCGCTAGCCGAGGAGGGCGGCAAGCTGCTGGGCGTGGGAGACGGCGGCGGCCAGCGCCTTTGTGCCGGCGGCGACCTCGGTGGTCTCGGACTTCAGCTCGCCGGCGTTGCCCGGGTAGTCCGACGGCATCAGCGCCAGGACCCGGTCACCCACTCCCTCGAAGTCGGCCTGCGCCGCACTGACCGACGCGGCCATCGCGTCGTACAGCAACTGCGCCCGGTCCTTGCTGCTGCCCGCGGGCATGACTTTGATCGCCAGCCGGAGCGCGGGCTCGGTCGCTGCCAGCGAGCCGGCGCCGAAGGTCCCGGCGTCGGCAGCGAGGGTCAGCCCGCTCTGCGGTACGAGCAGGGCGTACACCCGGTAGTCCGTCACGATGGCCTGGGCATCCGCATCGATCGCGTCGCACGTGCCGTCGGACTGGACCTGGCGGTTGACCCCGCTGATGCCGGCGCCGTCGGCGGAGTACAGCGCGGTCAGCGTGGCCCGGTGGTCTGCGGTCAGGTGCGGCCGGGTGGCGAGCTTGATGGTGAGCGACGACAGCGTTGCGGCCCGGCGTGCGGCGGCTCCGTTGACGGCCCGCTTCATGCCGGACAGGACGTTGGTGCTGCACGAGACGCTCTGTCGTACCGAGGGCGCGGAGCTTGTCGCCGCCAGTGCGCCGGTGGCCGGTGCCGCGGCGAGGACGAGGCCTGCGGACAGCAGCACAGCGGACGTACGAGCGAAAGTCAGGTGGCGGCTCACTGGGTCGGGTCTCCCTCGGCGCTCGAGCCCGCTGCGGCGAGGTCCTTGCCCGCGGTGCCGTTGGCCGACTCGGCGTCCTTCACGGCCTTGGCCAGTGCGGCCTGCGCAGCCGAGGTGTCAGCTGCTGCGGATCCGGAGCCGGCTGGGCGCGACGCGGCCGGCGTCGCGCCCGCTGGGCTGGTCGCACCAGGGGTCGCTGCCGCCGGAGCGGTCGTGCCGGGTACGACGGCGGGAGCCTCGGCGCCGCGGCCTCGGCTGCAGCCGGTCATCGCGCCGACGAGGGCTACGAGGAGGACCGGAGCGAGCAGCCGCAGTGCGCGGCTCGAGGTGGTGTGGTTCGTGTCCATGCCATGAGTTTCGGTGCCTGATGTCAGGGACTGGAGCGATCCATTGTTCGGGTCAGGTACGGGCGTGGACCCGTACGGGTACGCCGTTGCCCGGCCGCAGAGTGACGCGGTACTGCGGCGTGACGACGTGCGTCGGGTCGGAGGTGAACTGCCAGCCGGCACTCAGCACCGCCAGCACGGTCACCGCCTCGGCCCACGCGAACTGCTCGCCGACGCATGCACGCGGCCCCGTACCGAAGGGCAGGTACGCGTTCCGAGGCACGGCAACCGACCGCTCGTCCAGCCAGCGGTCAGGGTCGAAGCGCTCCGGGTCCGGGAACCACCGGGCATCGTGGTGCAGCAGCAACGGGCTGACGCCGACGACGGAACCGACCGGCGCCTGCCACCCGCCGAGGTCGAGCACCGTGTGCGTGGTCCGGCCGATGATCCACGCGGGCGGGTAGATCCGCATCGCCTCGCTGATGACCGCCCGCGTGTACGTGAGCACCGGCAGGTCGGCGAAGATAGGGGCACTCCCGCCGAGCGCAGTGACCTCGGCGTGCAGCCGCTCCTGCACCGCAGGATCCTGGCCGACCAGGTGCAGGGTCCAGGCCAGCGCGTTGGCGGTGGTCTCGTGCCCGGCCATCGGCAGCGTGATGACGTGGTCGTGCACCTCGGCCGCCGACAGCCCGTCCGGCCCGTCCATCGCCGCGAGCAGTGCGGACACGACGTCCCCCCGGTCGTCGGAGCGGTCGGCCCGCCGGCCCTCGATGATCGCGTCGACGATGCCGTGGATGGCGGACACCTCCGGCGGCAGGGCACCCTCCAACGCGAGGGCTGCGGCATTGCGCCGGCCGCGACGACCGCGTGGCAGGCCGCCACGTCGTCCGCGCGCCTGGCCGGCGATGCCGACGTTGACGCTCGCGAACGCGTCCAGCGCCGACTCCAGGGCCGACCTGATCCCGGTCGCGTCGGCGGCCAGGTCGATGCCCAGCAGGGTCCGACCGACGATGTCCAGCGCGAGCCCGCCCATCTCCTGGTGCATCTCGACGGTGCCGCCGTCGGTCCAGGTGGCGGCGTGTGCGGCGGTACGAGCGGCGAAGGTGTCGACGTACTGCTCGAGCCGCCGGGGCGAGAACGCCGGCGCGACCAGGCGACGCGCCCGGCGATGGTCGTCGCCCTCGCTGGTGAGCAGACCGTTGCCCAGCAGCCGCCGGGTGAGCTGGACGCCGGGGCCCTTGGTGGTGTCGGCGGCGTGCGTCTGGAGCAGCAGGCCGACCAGGGCGGGGTCGAGCAGCAGGAGCACGTGCTGGCCGCGCACGCGCATCGCGACGACCGAGTCGGCTCCCCTCGCGATGCTGCGCAGTGCTGCGCCGGCGTCGCCGATCCGCCGGACGCCCCGGGTCCGCAGCAGCACCTGGGCGGTGCCCATCCAGTGCCCCGGGCGAGGCGTACGGCTGCTCATCCCGCCATCTAACCCCTGACCGGCCGAAGGACCCGACCTCTGGTGAGGTCGGGCCCTTCGGTGCTGCTGAGGATCAGCCCGTGGGTCAGGCGGCGGGGAACCAGCCGGACTTCGGGCGGGCTTTGATCGAACGCGCGTCCGTGCGGTCGGCACCCAAGAACGGGGCCAGCACCGACGTCGCAACCAGAACGCCGAGGAGCACGAGGACTGCCATGACCAACCACCACTTCTACGAGTCTGAGAACTGCTTGTGGAACGATGTTGACACTTAAACCATGAAGACACAACCAACTATTCCTTCACAACACTTCGTCAATCATGAACAATAGGTCTCATGCTCGACATCCGCCGCCTCGAGGTCCTCAAGTCCGTCGTCGACACGGGCTCCATCACCGAGGCCGCTCACACCCTCGGTTTCACCGTCTCCTCCGTCAGCCAGCAGATGACGACGCTGGAGTCCCAGCTGGACGTGGTGCTGTTCGAGAAGTCGGGCCGCGGCATCCGTCCCACCGCCGCAGCGGTCCTGCTGGCCGGGCACGCCAAGATCCTGCTGGCTGCGGTCGCTGACGCCGAGCACGCGCTCGAGGACCTGCGGCTCGGGCGCAAGGGCCGCCTGCACGTCGTCTCGTTCCCCTCGGCGGGGGACTCGCTGGTGCCGCCGGCGATGGCCGAGCTGCGCAGGCGGCAGCCAGGGGTGCTGGTCGAGGCGTCGGTCGACGAGTACGAGGGCTCGTACGAACGGCTGCGGGCCGGCCGCGCCGACGTGATCGTCGTGGTCGAGGCGTACGGAGCCGGTGGCGCTCCGACCGACGACCTCGTCCGGGTGCACCTCTTCGACGACCCGTACCGGCTGCTCCTGCCCAAGGGGCACCGGCTGGCGCGACGCCGCTCGGTCGATGTCGCGGACCTCGCCAGCGAGGACTGGGTGTCCACCCACGGCGCGGGGTACGACTACGTGCGCGAGCTGACCGTCGCGGCCGGGCGCCGGGCCGGGTTCACGCCCCGGATCGTGGCTCAGGCCGACGAGTTCCCGGCCACCCAGGGGTACGTGGCTGCTGGTCTCGGCGTGGCACTCGCGCCGGTGCTCGCGCTCGGGGCCGTGCACGCCGGTGTGGTCGTCAAGCGGCTCGCGCACGACCTGCCGCCACGGCACGTGTGGGCGGCGACCCGACCGTCCCTCGCGACGCTCGCTCCGGTGGCCGCGATGCTGCGCGCGCTCCGAGCTGCCGCCGCCGCGCAGCGCCGAGCCATGGCCCGCTGACCTGCCGGCTCAGCGAGCCGGGTGAGCCGGCGGGCTAGGTGCTGGGCCGGAAGCGTCGTAGTCGCAGGCTGTTCGTGACCACGAACACCGAGCTGAACGCCATCGCCCCCGCCGCGATCACCGGGCTGAGCAGGCCCGACGCGGCCAGCGGGATCGCGGCGACGTTGTACGCGAAGGCCCAGAACAGGTTGCCCTTGATGGTGCGCAGCGTCGCCCGAGAGAGGCGGACAGCGTCGGCAGCGACCCGTAGGTCCCCGCGTACGAGCGTCAGGTCGGACGCCTCGATCGCCACGTCGGTGCCCGTACCCATGGCGATACCGAGGTCGGCCTGGGCGAGCGCGGCCGCGTCGTTGACGCCGTCGCCGACCATGGCGACGACCCGGCCGCGGCCCTGGAGCTCCTTGACCACATCGACCTTGCCGGCCGGCAGCACGCCGGCGACCACGTCGTCGATCCCCAGCCGGGCGGACACCGCACGGGCCGAGCGCTCGTTGTCGCCGGTCAGCAGCACGGGGTGCAGGCCGAGCCCGCGCAACCGGTCCACCGCCTCGGCCGACGTCGGCTTGAGGGTGTCCGACACGACGAGCGCGCCGCCGTGCCGGCCGTCCCAGGCGACCTGCACGACGGTCGCACCGGTCGAGGTCGCGGCATCGGCCGCCGCGAGAAGTGCGGCCGGAACTGCTTGTCCCACAACGGATTCCACCCAGGCCTGTCGTCCGGCCACGACGTCATGGCCGTCGACCAGGCCGCGTACGCCGAGCCCTGGTTCGCTCCTGAAGTGTGTGACAGCCGGCCAGTCGGCGGGACTCCCTGTGGCAGCAGTCGCACCGCTCGTCCGCGCGAGCGCTCCCTCCGACACCGCGCGCGCGACCGGGTGCTCCGACGCCGCCTCGACCGCGCCCGCGAGCCGGAGCAGCTCGGCCGCGCCGACCCCGTCGGCCGGGAGAACGTCGACCAGGCTCATCCGGCCGGTGGTCACGGTGCCGGTCTTGTCGAGCACGATCGTGTCGACCCGGCGGGTCGACTCGAGGACCTGCGGGCCCTTGATCAGGATGCCGAGCTGAGCGCCCCGGCCGGTGCCCACGAGGAGTGCAGTCGGCGTCGCGAGCCCGAGCGCGCACGGGCAGGCGATGATCAGGACAGAAACCGCGGCGGTGAACGCGTCCGACACCGCGGCCCCTGAGACCAGCCAGCCGACCAGGGTGGCGAGCGCGAGGCCGAGGACCACCGGCACGAAGATCGCCGACACCCGGTCGGCCAGTCGTTGGACGGGAGCCTTGCCGGTCTGCGCGGCTTCGACGAGCCGGGCCATCTGCGCGAGCTGGGTGTCGCTGCCGACGCGGGTCGCCCGCACGACGAGGCGGCCGCCGGAGCTGACGGTCGCGCCCACGACGGCGTCGCCGGGGCGAACGTCGACCGGGACCGGCTCGCCGGTGAGCATCGACGCATCGACGGCGGACTCGCCCTCGACCACGACGCCGTCGGCCGCGAGCTTCTCGCCCGGGCGTACCACGAACAGGTCACCGACGGTGAGGTCGGCGATGGGGATGCGTACCTCGGTGGCACCGTCGGTCGTCGGGCGGAGCACCGCCACGTCCTTGGCGCCCATCTTGAGCAACGCCCGCAGCGCCGCCCCCGCCTGCGTCTTGGCCCGGGCCTCGAGCCAGCGCCCGGTGAGGATGAAGACAGTCACCACCGAGGCCACCTCGAGGTAGCTGTCGGCACCGTCGAGGAAGAGGGCGGCGATCGACCATGCGTACGCCGAGCCGACTCCGATCGAGATCAGCGTGTCCATGGTGGCCGTGCCGTGCCGTGCGTTGATCCACGCGGCCCGGTGGAACGGCCAGGCGCCCCACGTCACCACGGGCGTCGCGAGGACCAGGGCGAGCCACTCCCAGTGCCGGAACTGGAGCGCGGGGACCATCGCCAGCAGCAGCACGGGCAGCGCGAGGACGGCGGACGCGAGCAGCCGGCGCTGGGTCGAGGCCAGGTTGGTGTCGGGCTGGTCGTCGGGTGCGTCGTTGGTCTCGGGTACGCGTACCTGGGCGGTGTAGCCGGTGGCCGCGACGGCGTCGACGAGGTCCTGCGTCGTGACTCTCTCGGGGAAGTGGACGCTCGCGCGCTCGGTGGCCAGGTTCACCGTGGCCTCGACCCCGTCGAGGCTGTTGAGCGCCTTCTCGACGTGGGACACGCAGGAGGCGCAGGTCATCCCGCCGATGACGAGCTCGACGTCCTTGGCGGCGGTGCCGGTGCCGGTCATCGCGATCAGCTCTTGACCAGCCGGGCGATCGCCGCGCTGGCCTCCTGGATCTTGGCCTGCGCGTCGTCACCCCCGGACGCGATCGCCGCGGCCACGCAGTGCGACAGGTGCTCATCGAGCAGCACGAGTGCTAACGACTCCAGCGCGCGGGTCGCCGCGGACACCTGGGTCAGGACGTCGATGCAGTACGCGTCGGACTCGATCATCCGGTGCAGTCCGCGAACCTGGCCCTCGATCCGGCGCAGCCGTTTGAGCTGGGCGTCCTTGCTGTCGGCGTAGCAGGGGCGCACGGGTGTGGTCTTCATGCCTGAACCCTACCCCCCTAGGGTATGCAGGCCTAAATCTGCCCGACCGTCGGCGCGGGCGCGGAGCCCATTCCAACAACATCCAACGCAGACTCCCAGTTCTGCACACGGCATCCCTAGACTGACCCGATGCCCGCCAGCGCCCTTCCCCTGCCTGCCCTGCACGCGCTGCACGCGCTGCACGCGCTGCACGCGCGCGGCGTGACCGTTGTCGTCGAGATCGGTTCCGGGGTGCCGCGGATCGCGCACTGGGGCGCGCCGCTGCCCGACGGCACTGACCTTGCGGCGCTCGCGCTGGGCGTCCAGACCGCGGTCCCGCAGTCGGGGCTGGACGAGCGGGTAGAGCTCTCGCTGCTGCCGGAGCACGCCACGGGCGCGTTCGCCCACCCCGGGCTGCTGGGTCACCGAGCGGGCGGCCTGGCTTGGGCGCCAGTCTTCGGCACCACCGCAGTGGTGACCTCGCCCGACGCGGTCACCTGGACCGGCGTCGACACCCGGGCCGGCCTCGAGCTGTCGATCCGGCTTGAGCTGCACGCAGCCAGCGGGGTCCTGACGCTCGCGTACGCCGTGACCAACGCGGGCACCGACGACTACACGGTCGACCGGCTGTCGGTGACGGTGCCCCTGGCCGCGGCGGCCACCGAGGTGATGACGCTGGCCGGGCGGTGGGGCAAGGAGTTCCAGGCCCAGCGGCAGCCGCTGCTGGTCGGCGCCGTGGTCCGCGAGAACCTCGTGGGGCGTACCTCGGCCGAGTCCTCGCCCACGGTCCTCGCGGGGGAGACCGGGTTCGGCGAGGAGCTCGGCGAGGTCTGGGCTGCCCACCTGGCCTGGAGCGGCAACCACGCCGTCCGGGCCGAGCGGGCACCGGACGGCCGGGCGCTCCTGCAGGCCGCCGAGCTGCTCCTGCCCGGGGAGGTGACGCTCGGCCCCGGCCAGACGTACGCGGCCCCGCTGGTCCACGCGGCCTACTCGGGCGCGGGCCTGACCGGGCTCAGCGGCGCGTTCCACACATACGTACGCTCCCTGCCCGGTCACCCGACGAGCCCGCGCAAGGTGCTGCTGAACACCTGGGAGGCCGTCTACTTCGACCACGACCCGCCCGAGCTGATGCGGCTCGCCGACCGGGCCGCCGAGGTCGGGGTCGAGCGGTTCGTCCTCGACGACGGCTGGTTCCGCGGCCGCGGCGACGATCGCGCGGCCCTCGGTGACTGGTACGTCGACGAGGCCAAGTACCCCGGCGGGCTCGGTGTCCTGGCCAACCACGTGGTGGGCCTCGGGATGGAGTTCGGGCTGTGGTTCGAGCCCGAGATGGTCAACCCCGACTCCGACCTCTACCGCGCGCACCCCGACTGGGTCCTCGGCGTCGAGGGGTACGAGCCGGTCCTCGGCCGCCACCAGCTCGTGCTCGACCTCGGGCGCGACGAGGTCTACGACTACCTGCTCGAGCGGCTCGACTCGCTGCTGACCGAGCACCCGATCGGCTACGTGAAGTGGGACATGAACCGGCACCTGTACGGGGCCGGCCACCACGGGCGGCCCGGGGTCCACCTGCAGACCCTGCGCCTGTACGACCTCCTGGACGAGATCGGCCGCCGCCACCCCGACGTCGAGATCGAGTCCTGCTCCTCCGGCGGTGCCCGCGCCGACCTCGGGATCCTGCGGCGTACCAAGCGGATCTGGACCTCCGACTGCAACGATGCGCTCGAGCGGCAGCAGATCCAGCGCGGCTTCAGCTACGTCTTCCCGCCCGAGGTGATGGGGGCGCACATCGGGCCGCCGATGTCGCACACGACCGGCCGGGTGCACACGCTGGCGTTCCGCGCGGCGACCGCGTTCTTCGGTCACCTCGGGCTCGAGTGGGACCTCAGCTCCGCGACCGACGCGGACCGGACCGGGATCGCCGAGATCGTCGCGCTGCACAAGCGGATGCGGCCGCTGCTGCACGGCGGCACCGTCGTGCGGGCCGAGCACCCTGACCCCACAGCGCTGGTGCACGGCGTCGTCGCTGTCGACGGGAGCGAGGCGGTCTTCGTGTACGCCCAGGTCGCGGCGTCGGCGACGACGCTGCCCGCGCTGGTGCGGCTGCCGGGCCTGGACCCGGCGCGGTCGTACGCGGTGGAGGTGCTGCACCTGCCTGGCGAGGACCGACGTCCCGGCAAGGCAGGGCCGGCCTGGCAGGACCAGCCGTCGTACGTGGCCGACGGTGCGACGCTCGGGTCGGTCGGCCTGGCGATGGCCGTCCACCACCCGGAGACCGCGACGTTGCTGCACCTGGTGGCCACCACGGTGGAGCCTGCCCGATAAGGGCGACGGTTCGTTTGATCTATGCCCGACAACCGTCAACGCTGAGCCAGGAACACCGAGCTGCGGGCCCGATCCAGCGCGGTGGCGAGCGCACCGAGCAGCGCCGCGTCGGGTCCGAGCTCGCTGCGCTCGACCCTCGGCGCCAACGGGCTCAGTGCGTGCAGCTGACGTTCGATCGACGGGCGCAGCAGGTCGAGGTTGCGACCGATGCCACCGGAGAGCACGACGACCTCGGGGTCGGTGATGGCCGCGATCGCGGTGATGGCCGCGCCGATCCGGGTGCCCTCGATGTCGACCGCCCGGAGGGCCACCGGGTCGCCGGCCGCAGCGGCCTCGAACACCTGGTGCGCCGTGGTCGCTCCCGTCAGTCCGAGGCTCTGAGCGGTACGTACGACGCCCTCGGCGGCCGCGAGCTCCTCGAACCTGCCGTGGGTACGGACCCGGCGGGGACCCAGACCGGCGCTGCCGGAGCTGCCGGTGCCGCCCGCTCCGGCCGGACCGCCGGCCCCCTCGTCGGGAATCGGGAGGAAGGCCACCTCGCCGGCCCGGCCGTGCGCGCCGCGGTAGACCTCGCCGTTGATGACGATGCCCAGCCCGGTGCCCGTACCGATGGAGAGGAGCACGAACGAGCTCAGGTTCCGGCCCTGGCCGAACGCGCTCTCGCCTACGGCCGCGAGGTTGATGTCGTTCTCGACGACCAGCCCGGCGCCGAGGGCGGTACGCAGCTCCTCGACCAGGCCGGCCCGACCCCAGCCGGGCAGGTTCGGTGTCAGCTCGAGCCGATCGGCGCCCGGGTCGAGGACTCCGGGGCTGGCGAGCACCGTGCAGGCGACCGCGGCCCAGCCGATGCCCGCCTCGGCGGCGGCCTCGTGCGAGAGCCGGCGTACCTCGGCGACCAGGGCCGGGCCGGTACGCGCCCGGTTCGCGCCGTCGCGCCGGCCGAGGATGGTCCCCGCCAGGTCGGCCACCGCCACGCGTCCCACTCGCGGCCGACGTCGATGCCGACGACGTACCCGGCGGTCGGGTTGGCCTCGTAGAGCAGGGGGGCGCGGCCCGGCCGGCCCGCGACGAGGCCGATCGGGCGGACCAGCCCTGCGGACTCGAGGTTCGCGAGCGCCACGGACACCGTCGGCTTGGACAGCGTCGTCGTGCGCGCCAGGTCGGCGCGGGACTGGGGGCCGGTGGAGCGCAGGTGGT
>JANMWN010000314.1:0-5588 GCA_031394045.1 Sporichthyaceae bacterium | reverse complement strand
GCGAGTGAGCAGGTCGCGCTGTTCGCCCATGCGCAGGATCCGTCGGCTCAGGTTGAGGACGTGTCGCATGGTGCTGGCGGACTTGCCGTCGTCGGCCATCGAGGTCAGCAGTTCCTCAATGTGCTCGGCGCGGATGTCTTTGACGAGTCTGGTTCCCAAGGCTGGGACGAGATGGACGATGAGCAGGCCGCGGTAGTTTTCCCGGGTCAGGTCGGCCGTGTCGGGCGGTAGACCCCGGGCGAGCCAACGTTCGGCGAGCATGGAGAAGGTGACGTTGCGGCTGAGGAGGTCGACGCCGGCTTGACGGTCACGGCGGAGTTGGTCCAACTTAGCGCGAGCCTCGGGTCGGGTCTTCCCGGTGACCTTCAGCCGGATACGGTGGCCGTTGTGGCCGCGGCCGAGGTCGAGACGCCCGATCCACCGGTCGCGGACAGGGTCGTGCGTGAGCGAGCCCTCGCCTCGTTCTCGACGCTGGACCATCGTCGACACCCTCCGATCGCTCCCGGTGTGGCCATCGTCTTGGGGACCCTAGGGGGGACCCTATCTCGGTGGACGGTGGTGGCATCCACGATACGCCAGGCGTCGAAAGCCGTTGCTATCAAACACAATTGTGGATGTTCATGGACGGTGCTGGACCTTGTCTAGATGCCTGGGGGTCAAGGGGTCGCAGGTTCAAATCCTGTCAGCCCGACTTACGTGTGTGCAGGTCAGATGCGAGCGGGCCCGATCGGCTGGCAGCGCCCTTGGTCCTCGGCCCGCCCACCTCGCAGGGACTGTCGGCGGGTCGTGGGAGCCTTCGCGGGTGACGTGGACGCGAGGGCGATCGTGACGCAGCGAGCCCCCGACGGGCTGACCATCGACCCGTTCAGCGTGCGGGTGCCCGAGGCGGTGCTGACCGACCTGCGTCGCCGCGTGCGGGGCACGCGATGGCCGCCACCCGCGCCGGGTCCGGCGTGGGAGCAGGGCACCGACCTCGCCTACCTCCAGGGCCTGCTGGCCTACTGGGCGGACGGCTTCGACTGGCGGGCTCAGGAAGCCTGGCTGAACTCGTTCGACCACTTCTGTACCGAGCTGGACGGCTCCCGGGTGCACTTCGTCCATCACCGCGCCCGCTCGGGTCGCGGGATCCCGCTGATCTTGACTCATGGCTGGCCGAGCAGCTTCGTGGAGTACCTGCCGCTCGTGCCGCTGTTGACCGACCCCGGCGCGTACGGGATCGAGGGGCCCGGCTTCGACCTAGTGATCCCTTCGCTGCCGGGCTACGGCTTCTCGGCCCGTCCCGCCCGTACCGGCGTGAGCGCCCGGTACACCGCCGGGCTGTGGCACCAGCTCATGCAGGGCTTGGGGTACGAGCGCTACGGCGCGCACGGCACCGACTTCGGCTCCGCGGTGTCCACGTTCATGGCCCTGGACCAGCCGGCAGCCCTGCTCGGCCTCCACCTGAGCAACCTGGATGTCGTCCCCTCTACCGGGCCCGGGTCGCGGGCGCTGTCCGATGCCGAGCGGGCCTACCTGGCGCAGTACGCCTGGTGGGAGGCGACCGACCGGGGCTACGGCGCGATCCAGTCGACCCGGCCGCAGACCCTCGGCTACGGCCTCAACGACTCACCCGCGGGGCTGGCCGCGTGGGTGCTGGAGAAGTGGCGGGGATGGGCCGACTCCGGGGGCGACCTCGAGGGGACGTTCAGCCGCGACTTCCTGCTGACGGTGCTGACCCTGTACTGGGCCACCGAGACGATCACGCCGTCGATGCGGGACTACGTGGACAACCGGGCGGCCAGGCCACTGGGACCGGCCGACTTCGTCACCGTGCCGACCGCCGTCGCCGTCTTCCACCAGTTCATCGACGACGGGACCCCGCCGCGGGAGTGGGCGGAGCGCCTCTACCACGTGGTGCGGTGGACCCCGATGCCTCGCGGCGGGCACTTCGCGGCGGCCGAGGTGCCGGAGCTGCTCGCCCGGGACATCGCCACCTTCTTCGCCGGGCTCCCCGTCGCCCCTGCGTGAGGCCCGGGCAGTCGGTGCGGGGCTGGCACTGCACCGGTGCGACCTAGGGGGTACCACTCCCGGCCGACGGCGCCGAGCCGGCGCCGCTGGAACCCGGCGAGTCGGCGGGCGGGCCCGCGGGGTTGGGCTCGAGGGTCGACGCGATCGGGTCGGCCAGGTACTTCGGGCTCACCGCGACCAGCACCAGCGGACTGTCGCTGCCCTGCACGGTCAAGAGCCAGGCGGGGACCAGGACCGGCTGGCCTCCGGGGCCGCCGTCCCACTGGAGCTCCAGGCCGAGTCGGCCACCCGTGACGACCAGCACGGAGGGCGGTCCACCGCAGCCCTGCGGCATGCCGGACGGCGACTTCGTACCGATGGCCGGGCAGGCGATCTCGGGCGCGCCCATCATCGGCTTCGGGAGCGACTCGAACCGCTTGAGGGCAGCCAGTGCGCTGACCAACGGGTACGTCGCGCCTGCGGACGGCTTGTCCGGGTAGGTCCAGCCGGACGCCGCGCGGACGCCGCGGTTGTCGACCGTGACCTCGGTGCCGTACCCGACGGTCGGCAGGCCGGCCACGACCGGGTTGACGTTCACGGTCCCCGCTTCGACGCTGACGATCGCCGACGTTGGATCAAGGCCCAGGCCGGAGAGCAGCCGGGCAACAGCCGAGCGCAGCTGTGCTGCGGACATGGTCGGAGCCGGGACGCCGTTCACACCTGCGGTCCCACCTGCCTTCGGGACGGCTGTCCCGGCGGCGACCGCGCAGGCGACCTCGGCCGAACCGTCCGGGGAGTCCACGTCGACGAGGTACGGCGGGCAGGGGTCACCCACCCGTTGGTAGGACCACTGGCCGGTGTCGCGGATGCGGAGCTCGCGCCCCCCGGAGGTGAGCATCCAGCCGTGCGAGTGCCGACGAGGGGTCGCGCTCAACCCGAGCGCGGCTGCGACCGCGTTTACGACGCTCAGGCCCGGGCGAACCACCAGGTACGTGGGCGCGCGCGAAGGTCCCTGAGGTAGCTGGCCGTCGATGCGGAAGCCCGAGACGCCGGACGAGGACGACAGCTTGGCCGCGTCCATCCCGGGGTAGCCGCCCTGGCCGACGCGGAGCACCGGTGGCTCTCCGTTCCCGCTGGCGGTTCCCCCCACAGACACAGTCCCACAGCCGCTGAGCACCAGGACCGGCGCAACAGCGGCGAGGACCAGGGCAGACTTCGTACGCATCTGAACCTCCTCAGCACCGCCACAGACATTCATCGGTTGGACGGCGCCCCGCCTGCGCCGGTTCCGGGTGGAACCGTCCGGCGAGCCTGGGTCAGGCTTGGTGCAGCGCGACGCCGCGGGCCACCTCGTCGGCGTCGTCAGGCAGGCCGTACAAGATGCCCGAACCTCGACGGGTCAGCCACGGGAGACCGATCAGCCACATCCCTGGGACGGCCGTTGCGCACCGGTCGTGGGTGGGTCGACCCGCGTCGTCCAGGATCGGCAGGTGCAGCCAGGACACGTCGGTGGTGAAGCCGGTGCACCAGACCACGGTGCTGACTCCGGCCTCGGCGAGGTCGAGCTCACGGGTGGTGGCGTCCTGCAGCGCGGCGGCACCCGCACCCGGATCCGGATCCGGCGCGGGTGCCTCGATCCCGAGCCGTGCGATGAACTCGTCGGCCATGGCCGTGAGCCTGGTCGCCACGTCGTCCGCGTACTGGACGTGCTCGCTCACCGACCCCCCGAACGACACCTTCTCCGCGTGGACGGACTCGAACCGGCCGAGCAGAGTCACGCCGAGCCCGGCGAGGATCTGCAGGCTCAGGCTGCGGCCGCCCGACGCCACGACGGGCGTGGCTGCTCGGGTGTCGGCCGGGTTCGCCAGGTCCTGTGGTCGTTGGTCCCAGAACCCACAGGCGACGAGCCATCCCATGAGCTCGCGGCCCCGGTACGCCCACGGCCAGCGACCCACCCGGCTCGTCGACAAGAAGACCCGTCGACCGGCCAGTGCCAGGTCCTCCGCGATCTGACAGCCCGACTGGGCGCTGCCGATGACAAGGACGGCTCCCTCCGGGAGCCTGCTCGGACCGCGGTACTCCCCGGCGTGGAGCTGGAACACCCGGGGCGCCAGCCGGCCCGCCTGCGTCGGCACCCGCGGGACGTTCTGGAAGCCGCTGGCCAGCACGACCGTCGCGGCTTGGATCTGCTCGTCCGCAGTACGCACCGAGAAGGTGTGCCCGTCGTGGTCGATGGCGACGACGGGAGTGTGTGTTCGCACGGGCAGTGCGGCTGCCCGCTCGCCAAGCAGCGTGACCACCTCGTCCCGGGTGGAGAACGAGGTCGGCGCGACCTCTCCCAGGACCGAGTTCATCCAGCCGGGGGTGTTCAGCCGGAAGCTGTCCCACCGCTGGTTCTGCCAGGTGCTGCCCACGCCTTCCCGTTCGAGGACCACGTGATCGAGCCCGACGTCGACCAGAGCTCGGCTCACGGCCAGCCCGGCCGCGCCGGCCCCAACGACGACACAGGGGCTGCGCACGGGGTCATGATCCTGCTCTCCACCCTGCCTGTGAAGGACGGGGCGATGACGCAGCGGGTTCTCGATTGCCAGGCGACCGTCAAGATGGTTGCTGACAGATTGCCGGTCTACCCGTGGAGGCACTCGTTGGCCGACAGCAGCGACGCGAACCCGAGGTTCGCCAAGAGTTACATGCGGGTCAGTGAGAGGGCGGAGTCCCGTGGTGTGGCGCAGCATCGAGACGTTCTGCTGGCCGACCTCGCGGGCGTTGTCTGCGAGGTGGGCGCCGGTCACGGGCTCAACTTCGCCCACTACCCGTCCACGGTCGCGCGCGTGCTCGCGGTCGAACCCGAGCCCACCCTGCGCGCCCGAGCTGTAGAGCTGGCCAGGAAGGCGACGGTTCCCGTCGAGGTCGTCGATGGGCTGGCCGAAGCACTCCCGCTGGACGACGGCGAATGCGATGCCGTGGTGATGTCTCTGGTGATGTGCAGCGTCCCTGATCAGCGAGCAGCCCTGGCCGAGGTCCGCCGCGTGCTGCGACCAGGCGGCGAGCTCCGCTTCTACGAACATGTCCGCTCCACGCATCGGATCTTCGGTCTCGCCGAGGACGTCGCGAGCCCGCTCTGGTCGCGGCTGGCAGGAGGCTGCCACCTCAACCGCGACACAACCTCCATGATCGCCAAGGCCGGCTTCCACATCACCTCGGCCGACCGGTTCGGCTTCAGCCCTCAGCGGGGTGTCCCGGCCACTTCCCACGTCATCGGTCGCGCCACGAACCCCCGTTGATCGTCCGGGACCTTCGGGTGATCGTCCACCGAGTCGTCGCGCCGCCCGGTATGTGCTGTGATGCCGTATGAACTCGGGAGAAGGCCGGCCGCCACTGCTGCGCGCGAAGGACTACGCAGCGCCCTCGGTGTTTCAACCGGTGAACCTGCTGAGGGAATCCCGTCGCCAGCGGAGCTTGCCCGACATCTCGGTGCCCGCCGTCGCCTTGCTCGACCCCGATGGTGACGTCGTGCGCTACCTGAGCGCGAGCGGTACAGGTCGCCGCCACCCGGGCTGGGCCTGTTATCACACGCAGATGTGGACCGTCGATGTCGGCGG
>JANMWN010000240.1:0-4250 GCA_031394045.1 Sporichthyaceae bacterium | reverse complement strand
CGTAGCCAGCCGAGACCAGCTCGTCGAGGACTGCACTACCGATCCAGCCGCTGGCTCCTGTGACGAAGACGCGCATTCCTAAAACCTCCCTGGATTGATAGAGTCATGTCAGTAACTGACATGACTCTATCAGGGCATGGCAGTCACTGCCATCACTATGATCGGCGCATGGCCCGATGGCAGTCCGGTGCGCGCGAACGCCTCGCTGCCTCAGCCCTTGAACTGTTCTCAGCGCAAGGCTTCGAGCGCACGACCGTCGCGGAGATCGCCGCCGCGGCAGGCCTGACCGAGCGGACGTTCTTCCGCTACTACGCCGACAAGCCCGAGGTCCTGTTCGCGGGGCAGGACGAGTTTGAAGGGCTCTTCCTGGCAGGGATCGAGGCCTCGACGAGCACCCGCCCGATGGACCTCGTGGCCGCGGCCCTCGACCACGCTGCGACGTTCTTCCCCGACGAGCGACGAGCCTGGTCACGTAGCCGCCGCGACGTCGTGACCGGGAACGTCGCGCTCCATGAGCGCGAACTGCACAAGATGTCGGCGCTGGCCGATGCCCTCACCTCCGCCCTCGTCGCCCGCGACATCAATCCGATCGCAGCGGCGCTGGCCGCCGAGGCCGGCGTCAGCGTGTTCCGACGTGCGTTCGCCGCATGGGTCAACGACAAAGAGACGCGCCCGTTCGACGACATTCAGCGCGATGTGCTCCAGCAACTCCAGGTACTGCTGTCGTCGAACTAACTGATGTAGTCGAGGCCCATCGTCCAGATGGGTGCCATGAACGCCGATGCCTGTTCCGCCAGTCGCAAGCCTGAGGCGCCGATGCAGCTCGCGCTCAGGGTGCACGGAAAGTGGCTGATCTGGTTCGCATGAGATGCCCTCGTCAGCGGATGCGGGACTTGGACGACGTTCGTCAACGGCGGGATCCCTTGTTGACGGCGTCAACGGCCGGACCCCACGGAACCCTATGGATCCCGCGGAACCAGACGGGTTGTGCCCGCAACCACGGCGTCGCGACGGGTTTCGACGGTTCGGACGAGTTCGATTCCCGCCTTCTCGGCCGACGGACCTGCGACAGCGAGGCGATTGTTGACGCCGCGCCCGACCCGCGTTGACGCTGGGCAGGTTCGACCGACAACAGGTCCGGGCCGGCGACGTCTGCTCGCAGTACGATGCTCGCCAATTGTCGCGATGGGCGGGACGGCGCCGGATTCGAGGAGTGGCCATTTAGTGGTCACAAACGTTGCCCCAACAACCGGAGACGACCGGGTATGATCGGCAACTGACAGTCGAGGGCGATCCTCGAAGAACCGAGGAATCCCAAGGGATTCCAGGCTCGACGGTAGACATTCGGTAAGGGTGCGAATCCTTCCAGAGGTCGCAGGTTCAAATCCTGCCCCCGCTACGGAATAAGTGCAGGTCAGAGGCATGATCACCGATCTTGGTGGTCGTGCCTCTTTCCCTGTGACCGCACCTTGACCGCAAAGATCATTCTCGACTCCCCCTGGATTGCGACAGACATCGGTGGATGCGGAGGTCGTTCCCTGCCCGTCCGTAGGGCGCCTAAGCGGGGCTAAGCCCGGATCCACCGGCGTGCTGTTGTCGACGTCGTGATCGTTGAGGCTGGGGTCGGTGGTGGCTGGGTGCGTGACGGAGTGGCCGGGTGGCCGGCTTGTCTCCGCGGTTCTCCGGTCGGGTCCTGATGGACGGTTGATGGGTCAGGTCGTGGTGGGTGGTCCGTGTCGTGCGGCGTGGAGCAGTTGCTGCCATTGGGTTTCCCAGGGCCAGGAGGTCGGCAGGTGCAGGCTGACTCGTCGCGCTGAGCGGGAGAGCCGTGCTGGGACGTTGATCAGTTGTGCGCGGATCGTGCCTGTGGTGGCTTTCGCGTGGAACGCGGAGGCGAGGGTCCCGGCGGCGCGCGTCAGGTTGAACGCCATCGCAGCGCAGACCAGCCAGGCGCTGTTGGCCCAGAAGTGACCCGATGGCAGGTGTGCGAGGGGTCCGTTCTTGAGGTCGGCGATGACTTGCTCGACGATCGCGTGACCGCGGTGCGCGGACTCCGCGGCCAGCATCGGCAGGGGGCTGTTGGTAAACACCGCGTGGTAGCGGTAGGCGGTGAACAGCTCGCTCTGGTGGGCGGGGTTCATGTCCTTGACCCGGCGCACGATCAGGCGGGCGGTGACCTGCTCGGCCTTGGGTCGTGAGGTGAACGCGGTGTAGGGGACCTCGGCGACCTGCGCGTCGGAGATCCACCCCTGCTGATCCTCGTTATAGATCGCGTTCGTGTACTTGATCGGGGTCCAGGCGTGCTCCTCGATCGCGGCGATGGCCCTGCGGATAGCGGGATCCTGTCGGGTCGTGATCGAGAACGCGCTGCGCGCACGGGTCGCGGCGGCGACCACGTCGCGGCTGTAGAACGCGGAGTCCGCGCGCAGCACCCGAACCCCGGTCGCGCCGGCGGCCTTCGCGGTCACCAGTGCGTCGGCGACCAGGCGGGCAGCGCCCCGCGAGCTGCCCGCGGACCCTTTGCGTAGCCTCGCTGCGGCGATCACCGGCGCGCTCGACGGTGTCGACACGATCGCGATCAGCGCGTTGAGGCCCTTCGCCCCGGTGTAGCCGCGGCCGGCCCCCTGCTTGGCGTAACCGTAGGTCTGACGCACGGTGTCATCAACGTCGATGTAGGCCAACTCACCCGCCCCGACCAACAAGGGGGCGTGGCGGGACAGGTTGATCAGCAACCGGGACGCGACCGCGTCGAGCTGACGGACGTGGCCGAAGGTGAACGAGCGCAAGAACGTCCCCAGCGTCGAGGGCGCCCGAACCCCGGTCGTCAACCGGCCCATCGCGCCGTGGCGCAGCAACCCCATGTCATCGATGCAGTCCGCTCCCGCGACCATGCCCGCGACCAAGCAGGACACCTTCAACTGGGCGTTGCCGCCCCCGGCCCGACCGATCCGTACCCGCTCGGCGACCAGGTCCTCCAGCCCCGCCCGCGCCGCGAGCTCCAGGACCGGTGCCAGCCCAGCGCACGACACGAGGTTGGGGTCATCGAAACTCGCCGAAACGCTGTGACAGACTCGCATCTACCGGATGCCTTTCTGTGTTGTGTGAACTGATCCCTAGACAAGATCAATTCTCCAACAACAGGAAGGCATCCCGGCGTTACGACCCACACCGAATCCCAGGAACATCGGTGGATTCAGGCTTAGACATCGAACCCCCTCAAACAAAACCCCACCAGTCCCGGAGGACGGTGGGGAGTTATAACTTCTCTTCACCATGCCCGACTGGGCGCTGACAAGTTTTTGACCTCTCTGGTCCGCAATTGCGGCGGCGAACTCATGGGATGACCCTGACTTCGGCTGCGAAGTCCGCGGCCGATAGCGCGGAGATGCCGTGGGCTAGCGCCTTGCGCACCAGTGACGCGTCGCTCGTCACAAGTGTCGCTCCTGCTGCCTTCGCACTGATCGCCTGGCGAGCGTCCGCACGGTGATCGCCCCCGAGCAGCTGGAAGAGTCTCGCCTGGTCGTCTGAGGCCGGGTACACGGCTTCCCCGGGGTACGTCGGTCGGGCCCGAGGAACGTCAGGGATGAGGAACGCAGCGATCGGGGCTTGCTCGACCGGCAATCTGTCGAAGAGTGCCTGCAGGTCGGCACGCCAGACTGCGTCCGGGATCTGGTTCAGGTCGTCGATGGTCAGTTGCGTGACAAGCAGGACGAGCTTGTCCTGCGCAGAAGCCTCGACGATCAGATCAACCACGTCTGGGTTTTCAGACAGGTAGTCGAGAGCGTTGGACTCGAGCAAGTACCGCCGGGGTGCCGCCACGCCGACGACCGTAGCGACTGTCGCAGAAATCCACGTCTGAGCAGGCGCGGCAAGCAGTTGGACGACTACGGCTGAAGTCCTCGCAGGAACGCGTCCATCCTCGTCGCGGCGTCGGCTTTCACCTCGGCGAGGACGTGGGTGTAGAGGTCGGACGTCGTGGCCATGCGGGAGTGGCCGAGGACTTCCATGACGGTGCGCATGTCGGCGCCTTGCATGAGCAGCACCGAGGCCGCCGTGTGACGGAGGTCGTGGGGCCGGCAGCGGCGCACGCCAGCGCGGTCGCACAGGGCGTGCCAGAAGCCGTAGACGTTGCGGGGGTCGAGCCAGGTCCCGAGGTGCGTGGTGAAGACGAGGCTCGGGTTCACCCACACGAGGGCGTCTCGCCGCTCGGCGTCCTGCCGATCCCGGTGCGCCAGCAGCGCGTCCACGAG
>JANMWN010000191.1:0-15843 GCA_031394045.1 Sporichthyaceae bacterium | reverse complement strand
GCGGACCACGACCACTCATCACATCATCATCGACCAAGGGTGCAAGAACAGAACTAGCCATCACTGATCATCCCGGTTCTCGCCCTGCGTGGAGCGGACTTGCTACGAGCCGCTGGCCTCAACCCACCCTGACACGCAGGGGAGTCGCGATGGTCGAACGCAGCACAGATCAGTCCTCTCGTCTCTACGCGCTCGATGCCGTCTTTCCCGACCCGGCTGAAGGCGGCGTTCGTCTCGAGCCATTCGATGACGTTGGCCACCGCCTCGTGATGGGCGGACTCGACCTGTTCGCGAATCTGGTCACCGCCCAACGCCCAGAGCAGGCTCACCGACTTCACGGGCGTGAACACCAGGTCATAGCCGGCAACTGCGCGCCGAGCCGCCTCGGGCGAGTAGGCGGAGAACCTTCGGCCGAGTCGGGCCGCCAGCTCTCCGGAGCTGGCCGGCCGGCCAGCAGCTACGTAGGAGGCGACGATCTGATCCCAGTCGGGATGGACACCCTGCCCGAATAGGGCCTGCATCTGCTGTTCGCTAACCGGGCCGTCAACACCAAGATCGCGCGCTCCGGCGCCGGTCCATCGGCCTGGAGGCGCTCCGGTGGCCAGGTAGTAGTCAGCGAGGTCCTGCCCGGGTCCCCGAAGGGTGTCTTGGGAGGCAACCTGGTTGGTCAGGTACGTGTATCCGTCGCCAGCCGAGAGCTTGTGTACCGTCATCAAGGAGAGTTGTCGCCTTGCTGGTTGGCGCCGATCTCCCGTAGCAGGCGCCGACCGTAGCCCTCGGAGACCCCGAGCTGGCCGGCAAGGGTCCGGCCAGTGATGGTTTTGCCTTCGGTCGTCCATCGTTCGATGAGCTCGCGAGCCCGGTCGGGAGTGCTTGACGGCGCGTGTGGACGCCTTGGGTGAACATGAGTGATCGACGACTTGGTTACCCGTTGCTGCTGATCAGCGACACCGTGTCGTTGCCGTTCGGCTGGTCGCCGCAAGACCCTTTCCTGTCGGGTACGAACTTGCTTTGTGAGCAACTCGAAGGACATCACAAGGGCCAGCGGTGGAACCGCGGCTACCAACCGAGCGAGTGGGGTCGGCTGCGCCTGAAGAATGTTGAACAGCACCGACAGGCTCGAGAAGCTGGCGACGAGCACCCAAGGGTAGATGGCGGGTTCCTGCCGAGCAGCCGCGTGGACCACCGAGAGCGAGGCCACAAGAATGAACCCGTCGACAACGAGCGGCCATAGCCAAGCAAGGGCGACTGGAACGCCCTGGGCGAGCGCGAGGGCATGGAGCGCCTCGTAGGACATAGCGAAGGAACCTGCGGCCAGGCCGCAGACTCCGGCCGTAGTCAGACGCTCGATCGCGCAGACAGCGATGGGGGCCGCGCCGGTGTGGCGCCCAGTCATCGATGCGCGAGACTCGGACTCTTCGTCGTATTCAGCGATGCTGGTCCGCCGGCGGGCACGGTGACATGCTTCCTCCAGTGAGCGATCGAGCTCGCCATTGGATCAGCCGAACGACCAGCCGAGAACATCAAGCGGCTAGTCCACAGGTAGTCCGCCTGGAGTGGACCGGGAACCAGCACCCGCGTCCGGCCGGGGCTTCTGATCGGGCACGGTCGCATTTCGCTGCAGCGGCACACAGGTCTGTTGGGCGTCCGGTCCGAGGTGCGGGCGCCTACCCGTCCAAAGCGAGCAAACCGGACAGAGGTGCTGAGTCGCTGTCGGGGGTCTTGCTCTGGCCAAGCGCCTCCACGATCCGCTCGTTCCTCACAGGCCGTCAACTGAACCGACAGCAGACCCTTCTTGCGCCCGCGGTAGCCGTGCAGGTCTTGCTCGACTCGTTGCCGACACCGGTCCAGTGCGTCGCCGGCCAGGCGCACGACGTGGAAGTGATTGTGCCGACGTCGGATAACCACTTCCACTTGCAGCTGTTGGCCAACCAGATGCTCAGGAGGTCCGCCATCGCGCCGCCCGTGCCCAGCACGGCCACCGCGGCCGGGCCACCGGGTCCACGAGCCGCTACATGCCCGTCGGTGAGGACCTGCCAGGTTCGAAGATGCGGGCCAGAGGGGCTCTCCGCGGCCGTGCTGGACACCTTGGGTACTTGATGGTGACCGTCAGGGGCCGATGTATGCTCGCGCGGCGCGCGTCCACACGGAGGTGTCTCTTGAGAGTGTCACAGCAGCCAGTGCTTAGTGCATTGACTGGTAGCGTGGGGGTCACGCACCCGCAGACGCGTGCGCGTCGGGGAGGCCAGCGAAATGGGGATGGCTCTCCCGGGGGGTCCGAGGTGACAACCGGCAATGGCGTCCGTGGTGTCTACATCCAGCAAGCTGCAGCCATGGTCGGAACGACGGCTTCGGCGTTGCGCTCCTGGGAGAAGCACGGCCTCGTAGAGCCCACTCGCACCGAGTCTGGCTACCGCGTCTACTCGCTGCAAGACATCGAGAGTCTGCGCGTCATCCAGCGGCTCCTCAACGACGGCGTCAACCCAGCCGGCATCTTGAGAATCCTCGACAGGGATACGCCGAAATCGAAGATCTCCGGACGAGCCAACCACGAGGGGCGGCGAGTGCGGAGTGTCGGCGACGTCGTGCGCACCATGAGGGCGCGTAGCGGTCTGACTCTGCGTCAAGTTGCCGAACAGACTGGCTTGAGCCCCTCATACGTCAGCTCAATTGAGCGGTCCCTTGCTCACCCCTCGATCGCCACGCTTTCGAAGCTCGCCGCCTGCTTCGACACCAACGTCCTGTCTCTGATGAGCGACGCATATCGGCCCCGGGGCGACCCTCTGGTTCGGGCAACTGACCGTCGCATTCTCGATAGCGAAGGTGGTGTGACCATCGAGGACATGTCCACCGAGGGCAACAACCTCGAGCCTCTTCTGATCACGATCCAACCCGGTGCGGGCAGCGATGGACCGCTATCTCACGAAGGGGAGGAGTTCCTTTTCGTTCTCTCTGGCGAGATGACGCTTCGCCTCGATGGAACCAAAGACTTCGTTCTCTCACCAGGTGACTCGATGGCTTTCGCCAGCCCAAGGCCTCACCAGTTCGGCAACGATGGAACTGAGCCGGTCGCCGTGCTGTGGATCAACACTCCACGCACGTTCTAGATCACCTTCTCGACCACGAACTCGACCGATCACCGGCCGGTGCAGTCGTGCGGCGAGTCGCGTCCACCATGGTGGCGTGTGTCGGGCCCGATGATGGGCGTGGCGTAGACGTGTGAGGCGGTCACCGCTTGATCCTTCGAGACCTCCCGAGTCGACTCGATAGAGAACCCGTGACCGCACCAAGCAGTATCGACCCTGCCCGCTTCTTGCACGACCAGCTGGAGTCCTCGTCGCCGGACCTGCGGCGTTAGATGTTGACGGTGTTCGTGAACACGTTGATGTCGCCGGAGGCTGATGCCTTGTGCGGGGCCCGTACGGGACCTCGTCCTCGGAGCGCAGCAATGTCCGCAACGGCTACTGGCAGCGGGATTCCGACACCCGGGTCGGCACGTTGGACGTGGCGATCCCAAGCTGCGCCAGGGCTGGTACTTCCCGAACAGTGAGAATGAGCGCGTGGTTCGACCGGGTCGCGTCTGACCCGTTCTATGACTGACCGTGGTGTCTTCAGCCGATCCGTCAGCGGGACCCGGGCGGGCCTGCGCATCAGGTCTACGAAGGCGTGGACACTCACGGCAGGACTCACCACGCGGCAGCCCTCGACGGCACCGGCCGGATCCTCGGCGATCGGGAGTTTCTGGCGACCGGCGCCGGCTACCTGGAGTTGGTGCGATGGCTCGCTGATTTCGGCGAGATCGTCAAGGTGGGTGTCGAGGGCACCGGCTCCTACCGGGCCGGTCTGGCCCGCCTGTTAACCGACCAGGTGGTGACCGCGGTCGAGGTCGACCGGCCCGACCGGCGGTTCGACGGGCGGGGGCTGGAAACGGAGCGCGACAGCGTCACCGCGCCAGTCCCCGACCCAACCAACCTCAGGACTTGACCCGCGGGGCCGCTGACGGCACCGGCTGAACCTTCTCCCAAAGACTTCGCCCGGGGTACTTGACGCCGGCCGCACCTTAGTGCACGCTCACAGCCTTAGAGGACAAACCTCGGTGAACACGATGAAGGTTAGAGCAATCGAGCGGCTCGAACCCGATGACGCGGCCGCCCAGCCAGCGCCCCGACCCGACGCGATAGAGCGGAGCTCCAGTGAAGCCGGTCGAGCAGTATCAACGACTCACCCATTCCCTGCACTGGGACCCGACGTACGTTCCTGAGAGCGCCTACATTCCCGAGGAGTGGCGCACGGCGTGCACGATGCCCGACTGGAAGGCGTTCAACGACCCGTTCCAGATCCTGTTTGAGGACTACGTCCGGATCCAGGCGGAGAAGGAGGACAAGTTCCACGCCGTCCGTGACGCGGGAGCCCGCTTTGGTCACATCGGCCGGGTAGATCCGCGCTGGGTCGAGGCAATGAAGTCGTTCAACACGGCACTCACCTACAGCGAGTACTACAACTACCGAGGACACGCACGGGTTGCGCGGTTCGCGCCCGCACCCTCGATTCGGATTGCTTCGATGGTTCAGGCCATGGACGAACGTCGCCACACCGAAGCCGCGGTGTTCCAGGCCCGCGACTATGCGAAGCACCACAAGAGCGGCTTCATTCTGCCGCAGGATCGGATCGCCTTTTTCGAGCGGCACTGGTACTTCCAGGGAGACCGGTCATTCTTCGAGGACCTGATCACCACGGACCCGATCGAGGCGATCATCGGGACCAACCTCGTCTTCGAGACGGCGTTCACCAACCTGCTGTTCATCGCTGCCCCGGCGGCCGGCGTGGCGAATGGTGACTTCGGTTTCGGTCAAGCCCACATGACGATCCAAAGCGACGAGACCCGTCACATGGCGTTGGGGCAGGCAGTTGCACGGGCGATGCTGCAGAACAGCGCAAACCTAGAGCTGATCCAAGACTGGGTGGACAAATGGTTCTGGCGTTGCCATCGACTTCTGCTCGCTGTGGTGGGTCCGGTCCTGGACTACTTCCCCAAGGTCAAGCCGACGTCCTACAAGGAAGCCTTCCGGCGGTACGTGGTCGAGGACTTCATCCAGGGGTACGTCTCGGAGCTTTCCCAGTTCGGTTTGAAGCCACCTCGCCACCTCGATCAAGCCCTGGTAGAGCTCGAACATGGGTCACACACAATCTGGCGAGACCTCTACGCGACCCGAGGCTCCCTTTGGTTCGACGTTCATCAGCCGACCGTCGAGGACATCGAATGGTTGAACGAGAAGTACCCGTCGTTCGACGCTACCCACGGCGACTTCTGGCGCGACGTTGCGGCCGGAGCGGACGTCCAGGCGGACACCCTGCCCATGGTGTGCGACATCTGCCACTTCCCGTGCACGTTCCCAGAACCGAAGACAGCGGTCGCTCTTCCGGTCGACTTCGACGGCACGCGCTACTGGTTCTGCTCGGAGGGCTGCAAGTGGATCTTCGAACGCGAGCCCAACAAGTACCGCCGGCAGATCGCGCCGTCAGCCCTTCTCCTTGCGGACAAGGACGCGGCCTGGGTTGCCCAATTCTTGAACATCACTCCTGACGGGAGGCCGCTCGGCGGGACTCATGCGCCGGAAGGGTACTTCCCCGCCATGCCCGTACCCGTCACGTTCTGAAGCCGAACTCACCTCCGAGGGAGATAGCGTGTTGATCTACGCAAGGATCCTCGGCGAGACTTCACCGGGAGCGTTCAACCTGTCAGCTTCGGACGCCACCGTTGGTCAGTTGCTCGACCAAGTGCGTGCCGCGCGAGCCGGAAGCGGACGGTCGCTTGAGTTGATGATCGATGGAGCCGAACCGGGACGTAGGCTCGCAGACCTAGGTGTCCATGACTTCGACCTCGTCAACATCAGGGCAAGTGGTCAACCCGGTCCCGCATCACACTCCGCAGCCGTCGCCGAGGCTTCGCAGATTGTTGACTTCGAGGCGATCGCGGTCACGCCGCAGGCTGGTGCACGCCGACTCTCCGAGTACGAAGAGGTGACCCAGCTCACTCAGTGGCATGCACCGTTCCACATCGATGGTGGACGTCCGTCCCAGAAGATCTGGAGCGACGAGAACTCGGTGCTTCGCAGTCGGAACTGGGATACTTACCGCTCGCCAGACAAGCTGTACTACCGAACCTACACCGCACAGCAGGCACGGGCCGAGCGGGCGGTGTCAACCGCCTTCCGCTTCGCAGAGGAGGCCGGTCAGTTATCCGAGGTCGACCCGGCTCGCGTCGACCAAATGCGTCAATTGGTCGGCCCACTTCAGTATCCGGACTGGGGTCTGTGTGTCGTCCACCAGAACGTGACACGCTTCGCTATGTCGTCCTGGATCGCCGGGGCCGCTTCGTTCATGATGTTCGATGAGTTGCGCCATGCCCAGTTGTACGGACGGCTTGCCCTGGCCTACTCGGCCCATCACGACGGATTCGACGACCCACGGCCCACCTGGATGGACGCTGCTCGATTCCAACCCACGCGGCGACTAACCGAGGAACTGCTCGCGGTTCTGGACTGGGGCCAGGCCACGATTGTGGCTAGCTTACTGGTGGAACCAGCCATCACCTCGACTGCACAATCACTGCTCATGGCTGGCAGCGTCACGGCAGGAGACCCGCTGACGCAGTTTGTGTGCCAATCGATCGCCGAGGACAAGGCGCGGCACCGGCATAGCGCCACGGAGTTCCTGAAGATGGTTTCGGACGACCCGTCCTTCGCCGATGCGAACCGCGGACACATCGCCGGCTGGGTCGCCGACTGGGGCCCGCGCGCGATCGACGCAGCTCGTGCGCTCTCCAATAGGAATGAAGCCGCAGAAAGGGCATTGGGAGATGCGATGGCTGCATCCGCCGAGATCCTGGAAGCGGCCGGGATCAACGCCGAGAGCATCTCCCAGACTGAACTGGGGGCGAGCCCACGGTGAGGGCAAAGGTCGAACGTTCCGTCGTCGGGATCGAGATGATGGCCGGCGAGGAATGTGACGCGATCGTCGCGGCCGTCCTTGACGACGTCCCCAACGCTTCTGTGGTTCAAGTTCCCGGCATGGTGCAACTCGACGTCCCAGATAGACTCGTGATCCATTCAATCGCGGTGGAGTCCTACCTCGGCCGCGACTGGGACTCCCGGGACTTGAACCAGGTCGTTTCTGCCTACCGCGGCTACTTTACACGCTGGGATCAAGACCAGGTCGTGCTCAGTTGGGATGTCGAGGATCAGGGAGACGAACCTCGTGTATGAGGGTTTGGGATGCGACGAGCGCATCATTCACGTCTGTGTGAACATCGACTGCGCACTGCGTGGATCCGAGGCGGTCCGTGATCGACTGCAGGTACTAGTCGACGAGCGCAACGCCGATGTCGACATCAATGGGTACGTCTGTTTCGCAGCTTGCGAGCAGGGGCCAAACTTGCTCATCGAACACAAGCGGGCTTTCTACAGCGAGGTCTCTCCTGGCGACGCCGAGGCAATTCTCGAACACGCCCTGGACGGTCCTCCCGTCGCTTCGATCGACCGCAGCACCTCCTTCATCGCTAGGAAGATCTTCAACATGCTCGACGCCGGCTTCAAGCCGGGCGATCTGAGCCTGGCGGACTGACCGATGCCAGCCGCGTCAAGCTCGTTGCTGCCCGCCGGGGCGGGCTCGCTCGCGGGCTTCCAGGCGCGTGGCGGCTATACGGCACTGGCTCTGTCGCGGGCCGATGTCGCGGAAGCGCGGAACGTACTGGCTGGTACGTCCCTGACGGGCTTAGGTGGTGCCCACTTCCCGTTTGCTAAGAAGCTCCTACTCACGCTGGACTCACCCGGCCCTCGAGCTGTGGTCTGCAATGCGGCAGAGGATGAGCCAGGGAGCCTGAAGGACCGGGCTCTCCTCGAGCGAAACCCTCACCTGGTCATCGAGGGCGCCCTCATCGCGGCCGCGGCGCTCGACGCATCGATTGTCTACTTGTACGTCAGCGAGACCTCTCAGCCAGCCATAGCATCGTTAAGACGCGCGGTGAGCGAGCTTCCCGAAGGCGTCCAGGGAGGTGTTGAGTTTCGACTCGTGATGGCACCCACGGCATATGTGGCTGGTGAGGCGACCGCAGCCATCGAGGTGATCGAAGGCCGACCAGCCAAACCTCAGCTCCAGCCACCATTCCCGGCTGAGCGCGGGGTCGGTGGCATGCCGACGCTGGTGTCGAATTGCGAGACCTTGGCCAACCTTCCGCGAATCCTGGCCTACCGGTATACGACAGATTTGCCTGTCCTTTCCCGGTTGGCGACTGTCACCGGCGATGTACTGCGGCCCGGTGTCTACGAGATCGACCCAGAGAGGACGACCTTTGGCGACCTGATCAACCTCGCCGGCGGTCTAAGCGGTCCGTCATTGAAGCTGAAGGCGATCCAACCCGGCGGCCCATCAAGCGCCTACCTACCCGCGACGGCGGCAGACGTGTTTCTCTCCGATGACGCGATCCGGGCCGCTGGGTCGCAGCCGGGTTGCCTAGCCGTCCGGATTCTCTCAACCGAGCGCTGCCTCGTGGAGGAACTGGCTGAGGTTACGGCCTTCTTCGCCAAAGAGCAGTGTGGTCAGTGTCCAGGTTGCCGCATGAAGACGCAGACCTACGCCAAGTTGGTACAGCAAGTGCGCGATGGGCACGGCACTTGGTCGGTAGTTGATCAATTCGCAACTGTGGACGACTTCGTCGCCGACCTACCACGACGCTGCGCCCTCATCTCGATGCCTACCCCGCCGGTTGTCTCGGCGCTGAAACACTTCCGCGACGACTTCGCATCACATATCGAACAGTCCGCCAGCCACGACACCGGTCACCCCGACCGAGCGTGCTAAGGGCAGGAGAAGAACATGGAAGCTGAGACACAGATCACGCAGACCGTCGGTGTCAACGCAGTGGGGAAGATCGAAACCCGAGGCGTTGATTACATCCCCGAGGCTGAGCGCTACTCCAGCCCGAGGGACTTGGAGCACGTATTCTTCGGCACACAGCTCTGCTTCGGCATCATCGTGCTCGGATTCATCCCGATTTCATTCGGGCTGGACTGGTGGGGAGCCTTCAGCTCCACACTCGTCGGTCTCGCGGTCGGCTCAGTGATGTTCGCACTGCTAGCACCACTGAGTACGCGTACCGGGACAAACAGTGCCGTCAGCAGCGGAGCCCATTTCGGTGTCCTGGGGCGTCTCGTCGGCTCTCTCGTGGGAGTTTTCACGGCCGTCGGCTTCTACGCGCTCACGGTCTGGACCGGCGGACAGGCCCTGATCGGTGGGCTCCACAAGGTCTTCGGACTTCCCAACGGGCAGACCCAGAACCTGATCGGCTACGCTATCCTGGCCGCGGCGACCCTGATCGTGGCTATCTTCGGCCACGCGAATGTTGTCGCTGCCAACCGGTGGCTCATCCCCACCATGGGTGTCCTGCTCATTATCGGAGCGATAGTTCTCGGGCCCCAGTTCAAGGCCACGGCCTTGGGAACTCCACTCCTGCTCGGCAGCTTCGCCTCGACGTGGATCCTGAGTGCCATCATCGCCGCATCGCTACCAATCTCCTACGCCCCCTATGTAGGTGACTACGCCAGGTACATCTCCGCCAAGGAATGGTCAGCCAGAAGGGTCATGCTGGCCGGAGGGCTCGGAATGTTCGGTGGATGTGCTGTCGCACTCACGTTCGCAACATACGTCGGGACGATGCTCCCGGCCGGTTCCACTGACTGGGTGGGCGGACTCGTCGACGTCGCCCCCACTTGGTACGCGGTGCCGATTGCCCTGGTAGCGATTGCCGGAAGCTTCGCGCAAGGAGGGCTCTGCGTTTACGGGACAGGACTGGACACCTCGTCCATCTTCCCTAGCTTGAAGCGGGTCCCTGCTACCGTGCTCATCGGGGCACTCGGGACCATCACCGTCTTTGTCGGCTCCTATGCGACTAGCCTAATCGGTTACGCGTCAGCGTTTCTCGTCATCCTGATTATCGTGACAGCGCCGTGGCTAGTGATCAACGTGATCGGCTACTTCTACACCGGGGGTCGGTACTACGCGCTCGATCTCCAGGTGTTCAACATGAACCCCCGCGTTCGCGCTGGTGCGTACTGGTACTCCCGAGGATGGAACATCGCGGCAATGGCGGCGTGGCTTCCCGCCACGCTCATCGGCCTCCTCTTCGCTAATACGACGCTGTATGTCGGACCTTTCGCCAACGTCGCTGGTGGCGTCGACCTCAGCTTCATCTCAGCCTCAGTGATTGCCGGGGTTATATACGTAGTACTGGTGAAAGTGGTTCCTAGCAGCCTGGTGCGACCGGCACAGGTCAGTGAAGCCGACGATAAGCGACGGATCGCGTCTCTGCTGGGCGCACGGGAGCTGGACTTCGAGGCGCTCGGCCAGCACGCGCAGGAGGTCGCTGACGAGGTGCGACCTGGGCACTCGGTGGGACATGAGCACTTGGAATAGACACGCGCTGTGATTAACCCCCATAAATGGCGACCCAAAGGAGACTTTCGTGACCTCTGTGGCTAGCGACAACAGTGCAGCGACGCATGACTATCCGACGCTCGGACCGAAGATCCTCGAGCGCCGCATGAGGGTGATCGACCTGACGCGTGAGATCTTCGAAGGAATGCCCGTCTGGTTCGGGCACCAGAAGACGTTCATCAGCACCAACCAGACGCATGATGAGTTTAAGAAAGTCTACAAGACCGAGCTAGGCTTCGAAGCGCATAATCTGCTCATCAGCGAGCACGCTGGTACACACACTGATGCTGTGTTCGAGTATGACCGCAATGGTCCGACAATCGACAAGTCCCCTCTGGAGTACTACTACGGCGACGCGATCTGTCTAGACGTGTCACGCGTTCAGTACCCCGACTACATAACTACGGAGATTCTGGAGGAGTCGCTTGCGAAGAGTCGTCAGGAGATCCGAACTGGCGACACGGTGCTCCTCTATACAGGTGTCGGTGACCAGCACTACCCAGACATCGCATACACCGATAAGTATCCCGGGCTTACCCGTGAGGCAGCTTTGTGGCTCGCGCAACAGGGTGTTGTCAACATCGGTGTCGACAACGTCGCCATCGACCACAGTGACGACTCCGCCTTCTCTGGGCACGTCGTCTGCGGTGAGTACGGCATTGTCAACACCGAAGGACTCACCAATCTCGACCAGGTTGCAGGCCAACGCTTCTTGTACTTCGGACTACCGCTACTGATTCGTGACGGCACCGGGTCACCGATTCGGGCTATCGCAGTATTGGGGCTGTGATCGTCTGCCCGAGGCCGGCCGAAAGCTCAATCCGCGGTGTCACTGTTGCCGATATAGTCTGTTGCCAACGGAAACAATGCACGTAACTACGAGAGGATGACCACAATGAGTGGCAACATGGATACCGTGAGCGCCCTTCAACGCCGACGGATCATGCCACCGGGACATTGGGACTGGCACATCCCGACCCCGTTCACCCAAGGTTGGCATGTCGGGAACCTGCTCTTCGTTGGGGGCCAGCTGTCTGCCGACGAGGACGGAAACGTGTTGGGTGAAGGCGATATTGAAGTGCAAACCAAGAACGTCTTTGACAATGTGACGCGAATCCTGGAAGAGGCCGGAGCGACGTGGCGCGACGTTGTGAAGATGAACACCTACTACTGCTTCGACGGTACTGGCGCAGAGGTTCAGGAGTTCTGGGAGAAGATGACGCGAGTGCGCCTGAAGTATCTTCCCGATCCCGGCCCAGTAGGGACCGCGATCCGCGTCGCCGGCCTCATGTACGACGGATTCCTGATCGAGGTTGACGTGATCGCTGTCCTCGATCCCGTAGGTGTGGGGGACTGACTAATCTCATGGAGAAGGTCGGCGCACAGCCTGGTCACCGTCAGGACATACCTGACGACGTTATCGGATTGTGTCGTGACCTGATCCGGATCAATACCTCCAACCCCACCCACGGGGAAGGTGCAGCGGCGCGGTACGTCGCTGCTGCCTTGGACGGAGTCGGAATCAATTACGAATGGTTCGAGCCAGTCCCAGATCGGGTGAGCATTGTTGCCCGCTTACCGGGGCGTGACCCGTCCTTGTCGCCGCTACTGGTCCACACCCATCTTGATGTCGTCCCGGCAGTCGCCGAAGACTGGTCGGTTGACCCATTCGGTGGAGTTGTCCGCGATGGCTGCGTCTGGGGTCGCGGAGCGGTCGACATGAAGGGGATGGTCGCAGCCGTGCTGGCCGTGGCCCGTGCCTACCGACGTGACGGTGCGATGCCGAGACGGGATCTAGTGCTGGCGTTCTTCGCCGATGAAGAGGCCGGCGGCCAACTCGGGGCGGGATTCGTGACCCAGACGCGTCCTGACCTCTTTGATGGCTGTCAAGACGCGATCGGGGAGGTTGGCGGCTTCAGTCGATCCGTGTCTGCTGACCGTAGGTGTTACTTCGTTTCCACCGCAGAGAAGGGCGTCATCTGGGCTCAGCTCACGGCGCATGGGATCGCGGGTCACGGCAGCATGATCAATCCAGACAACGCGGTCAGTCTCCTCAGCCGAGCGGTCACAAGGATCGCCGATCACGCCTTCGAGCCACAAGCCTCAACCGCGGTATCGCTGCTCTTTGAGCACCTGGCCAAGGAATTAGGTCTCGCCGCCACAGATACTGCAGCCATCCTGACGGCACTGGGTCCCATGGCCCGAATGATCCAGGCCAGCACCCAAGACACGCTGAATCCCACCTCTCTTACCGGGGGTTACAAGGTCAATGTTATTCCTGGTACTGCTTCAGCGACCGTGGACGGTCGGTTCATTCCCGGACATAAGATCAAGCTTGAGACAACTCTCCGTGACCTCGCTGGGGAACGAGTCGATGTCGATGTGACATATTCAGGACCTGCCATTGAGGCTCCGTGGGACGGACCACTCATCGACCACTTTCAACGTGCCCTGGAACGGGAGGACCCCTCTGCGCTGGTCATCCCCTACATGAGCACTGCTTTCACCGACGCCAAGTGGCTGTCCCAGTTGGGCATCCGATGCTACGGCTTCAGCCCACTGCAACTGCCTGACGATCTGGACTTCACGGCACTTTTCCACGGGGTCGATGAACGAGTCCCGGTGACGGCCTTGGAGTTCTCAGTCCGGGTGCTACGCCATCTGTTCGAGGATTACTGAGTTGCTGGTGGTCGCGATGGACCCGTGCCCGAGCCGGTTGCGGACGACCTGTAGGTCTGCGCCGCCGGCGAGCAGCCAGATCCAAACCCCGCACCGCACCGCACCGCACCGCACCGCACCGCACCGCACCGCACCGCACCGCACCGCACCGCACCGCACCGCCCCGATCCAGCCCATGCGCCCGAGGGTCTGCTGCCGAGCGGGCGACCCACGACTACGTCCGGCACGGCACCACCACCTTGTTCGCGGCTCTGGAGGTCGCCACCGGCAGGGTCAGCGACGCCTGCTAAGACCGGCACACCAACTTCGAGTTCCTTGCGCCTGGTTGATGCCGGCGTGTTGACTCTGACCCAGAAGACGGTCAACCAGTCACCGGGTGCGGCCTGCATCGGGGGTGGGTCGCTGCCGGCTGCGGGTGACGAGCCGACGATCTCGCAGGCGCTGGACGCGATGATCACTTACAGCGACAACACCTCCACCTGAATGTCGGACTGTGGCCAGGGTGGATTCTGAGATGTTGCCGGCTCTTGAGGAGCGAGGCGGAGCTTTCAGAACGTAGCCGAGCGCGAGGCCAGGGCGGCGTACGTTACCGCGACGCCGGTGAGCACGATTCCGGCGACTAGCTGCCAGCCGACCTGGGTCCCCGGCGTCGGAACAGCCAGGTCGGACACCAGCGATGCCACGAGCTGACCGGCGATGGAGAGCAGGCTGAACAGCAGCACACCGAGGGTCCGCACGGCGAATGCGGCGGTCACGATGAAGATGACACCGAACGGGCCGCCCAGCCAGAGGATCGGTTGACTCCACGGCGCGGGTGGAAAGACCCAGGCGCGGCCCCCGAGGAGGTGCTCGGCGAGGTAGGCCAGCAACAGCGCCGCCGCCCCACCGACGAAGTTGACCACGCCCGCCACCAGCGGGTCGCCAGTGCGCTGGGCCACCATGGCGTTGACAGCCTGCTGGAGCGTGCTCGACAGACCAGCGACAAGCACGAGCGCCGCCGCAGCCCACGCGAAGTTGCCCGCGGAAAGGCGACCCGAGATCGCCAGGGCGACCGCGAGCGTGGTCGCGACCGCCCCGATGACGCGAGGCGCTGTGATCGGCCGCACGCCGCCGGGACCGAGTCCCGCGCGGTCGACTCCGAGGGAGGCGCCGGTGGTGCCGGCGACCATGAGCACCGCATACAGCGCCACGCCGAGCACCGGGACTGTGAGGGCCTGGCTCGCGACCACCATCGCGCCCCCGATCCCGCCGATGAGGTGCCACCAGCGAAGTCGTCCCGCCCGGCACTCGGTCGGCAGGTTCTTGATCAGCCGAATGCGGGTGCTGGGGCGAAGCACAGCAATCACCAGAAGGGTCACCAGGCCCACACTCAGCGTCATCGCGGCAGCGAGGATCCCGTCACCGGTCACGTGGCCGAGCTGGCCGTTGATCCGGCTCTGCACAGCGAGCAGAAGGCCGGCCGCGAATGCAAGTGCCACCGGACCGCGGTCCCGTCTGTCGACGATCGCCGCAATGGGGGACGTCTCGGTCGGGTCGGGCACCGCTTCACTCACGATCGCGGTACCTCATCACAGGGTCGACGCTTGCACGGGTGACTACTCGGCGACCGGTGTGAAGCACGGCAGTGCCGCGTCCGCTGACAGCTCGCGAAACACGACGCCAACCTGGGATCCGACGGCTACCTGCTCGATCGGGCAGTCGACGATCCGAGTCATCATCCGGACGCCTTCGAGTAGATCGACCAGGGCGACAACGTACGGGACCTCGTCCTTGTAGCCGGGCGGCGCCTTGTGCACGACTGTGTAGCTGTTGATGGTGGCTAGCCCCGAGAGCAGTTCCCACACAAGGTCGCGTGAGATGCAGTACGGGCACACCGAGCGTGGGTAGAAGATCAAGCGCTCGCAGGCCGCGCAGCGCGGCAACCGCAGCTCTCCTACCAACGTCGCGGCCCAGTATGGCGCCGAGTCGGCGTCGATGGCGGGAGTGGGACGTAGTTCGTCGCTCATGCCGGTCAGCCCCTTCCGAGAACGACAGTCGACGACGAGCTCAACGCTCCGCCAGTCCCGTGCGCGAGCGCGAGCCTAGCCCCCCGCACCTGCCGGTCGCCCGCCTCCCCGCGCAGCTGCCGGGTGGCTTCGATGAGCAGGAAGATCCCGAACATGCCCGGGTGGCAGAAGGACAAGCCGCCACCGTTGGTGTTCATGGGGAACCCACCGCCCGGACCGGTGCCTCGATCGACGACGAAGGGACCGCCCTCGCCCGGGGCGCAGAACCCCAGCGTCTCCAGGCTGAGGATCGGTGTGATCGTGAACGAGTCGTAGATCTCCGCGACGTCGATCTCGGTCGATGAAGTAGCCAACGTTCATGACGTTGGCTACCTCCTGATGGATGACGACGTGTTCCGCACCATGGATCGAGACCCCGAAGCCACCCGCCGATCCCGACTGTGCATCCCACCCACCCGGCGTGCCTGATCTGGTTCTATGGAATCGGGCTAGGTCGAAGGGGTGAGCGGGACGAGCACAAGATCATTTGCTAGATCGCTTGCTAGACCCGGACACGACACGAGCTGGACGGGGGCGCTCAGCGCAGCACGAGCGACAGCGGATCTTCGCTCAGCGCACGCGTGGACGGACCCAGTCGCTACAGGTGAACAGCGAACATGATCAGCTT
>JANMWN010000157.1:0-11745 GCA_031394045.1 Sporichthyaceae bacterium | reverse complement strand
CCGACCAGGTCGGTCGGGCGGACGATCCAGCCCTCGGTGTCGTCGTACGTGCCGCCGGCCAGCAACTCGTTGGAGTCGGTCGCGTGCGCGCGGTCGATGGCGGCCTTGAGCCGGGCGAACGCACGGTCGTCGATGACGGCGCCCATGAAGTGGGACAGGTCGGTGACCGGACCCATGCTCAGCGAGTCGACCTGCGCGGCGAGCTGGTCGCGGAGGCCGACCCAGAGGCTGGCGGGTACGTACGCCCGTGACGCCGCGGAGCACTTCTGGCCCTGGTACTCGAAGGCGCCCCGCACCAGTGCGGTGAGGAGCACCGCGGGGTCGGCGCTCGGGTGCGCGACCACGAAGTCCTTGCCCCCGGTCTCGCCGACCAGCCGGGGGTACGAGCGGTAGCCGGCGATGTTCTCGCCGACGGTGCGCCAGAGGTACTGGAAGACCCGGGTCGAGCCGGTGAAGTGGATGCCGCCGAGAGCCGGGTCGGCCAGCGCCACCTCAGAGGTGGCTACGCCGCCACCGGTCACCATGTTGATCACACCCGGCGGCAGGCCGGCCTCCTCGAGGATGTCCATGATCAGGTGCGCGGCCAGCTGCTGGGTGTGGGCCGGCTTCCAGACCACGGTGTTGCCCATCAACGCCGGGGCCGTGGGCAGGTTGCCGGCGATCGCGGTGAAGTTGAACGGAGTGATGGCATAGACGAAGCCCTCGAGCGGGCGGTGGTCGGTGCGGTTCCAGACGCCGTGGCTGGAGATCGGCTGCTCCGCCAGGATCTGCCGGCCGAACGCCACGTTGAAGCGCCAGAAGTCGATCAGCTCGCAGGCGGAGTCGATCTCGGCCTGGATCGCGGTCTTGGACTGGCCGAGCATGGTGGCCGCGTTGAGCCGCGCGCGCCAGGGGCCGGCCAGCAGGTCGGCGGCCTTGAGCAGGATCGCGGCGCGGTCGTCGAAGGCGAGCTCGCGCCACGCGGGTGCGGCGGCACCGGCGGCTGCCACGGCCTCGCGGGCGTCGTCGGCGGTGCCGTTCGCGGTCGTACCCAGGACGTGGTGCCGGGCATGCGGTTGCACGATGTCGACCCGCTCGCCGGACGCCATCCGGCGGTGGCCGCCGATGGTGGCGGTCAGCTCTCTTGGCGTGGCCGCCAGGTCCTTGAGGGCGGTCTCCAGGTCGGCCCGCTCGGCGCTACCTGGGGCGTACTGGAGGATCGGCTCGTTGACGGGCTCGGGGACTCGGGTGACGGCATCCATGCGGGCCATCGTGGCACCTTCAAGCCCGCGCAGCGACCACCAGGGCGAGCTCCTCGGGGGCATACCAGAGCAGCTCGTGCTCCCCGAGAGCCGCGACGATGGCTTCGGCGGCCTCGGCGGCAGCGGACCCGGCTGCTTCGTCGGCCTCGGTGGCCTCGGCCGCGTCGGCTACCAGGACGTGGGCGGCCGCGACACGTACCTCCGGCTCGAGCTCAGCGGCGTCGACGTGGGCAGCGCGGACCCAGGCGAGCGAGACTGCCTCGGTCACGGTGACCTGTCCGGGCCCAGCGTCGTCGGAGCGATCGTCCACCCGGACATGAGCGTCGGGTACGTCGGCGGCGAGCACGACCCGTCGAGCCTGGTGCACGGCGCCTGCGGCGAGGTCAGCAGCGGTGCCGGCGGCGAGGTCAGCAGCGATCAGGCGGAGCGAGCCACGAGCGGCCTCGGACAGGGCGACCAGCTCGAGCTCCTCGTCGTCAGACGGCCCGGTCGGCCCGATCGGCGCGGACTGGTCGACCACGTCGACCCAAGCACGCAGGTCGTCGGTGACCGCGTACGCCGCGCGCGGGCCCGGGAGCGAGCCGGAAGCGAGCAGGTCGGCAGCGACAGCGAGCGTGGCGGGTAGGTAGACCCGCATCAGGCCGACCACGACAGGTCGTCGTCCGCGCGCTGCAACGCCTCGGCCGAGGTACGCAGCGAGGTCTCGAGCACGGCCTGCCGCCGGGCGGGGTCCATCATGTTGGCGCCGATCGCCTCGAGGTCGTCGCGGCCGGGCCCCAGCATCGTGACCGAGGTGCCGCTCTCGCGGACCTTGCCGGCCTCGCGCACCATCCGGCGCGTGACAGTACGCCGGAAGCCGCGCTCGACCTTGCCGGCCACCGAAGAAGGGTCGTCGTAGTCGGCGGAGGCCATGGGCGCGAGGACGAAGACCTCGTCGAGGTCGCGGCCCGCCAGCAGGTCGACGGACGTGGGCGAGCAGGTGCCGCCGTCGACGTACCGTCGGCCGCTGATCTTGACCGGGGCATACCAGGCCGGGATCGAGCACGAGGCCAGGACGGCCTCCGCCAGGGCCGCCTCGGGTGCTCCGTCGCGGCCGAAAGGGACCCGGCGGCCGGAGTCGTAGTCCATGGCCACGACCCACAGCTGGCCGTGCGGCGACCACTGGCCGGACGGCGTGACCGCCTCGACCAGGTGCCGGACGCTCCAGAGGCTGCCGCGGCCGGCCGGCAGCATCGAGACCAGCGCGGCCATCGGGGTCACCGACAGCGGGTGTCGTACGGACTGGAGCAGCAGCCGGGGCGAGCCGATCCCGGGCCGCGGACGGCTGGGCATCGAGCCGCCGGTGGCCCGCTCGTGGTCGTAGGTGTAGCCGGCCAGCGGGCCCGCGGAGACGGGGAGCCCGAGCAGGTCGTCGCGCAGCTCGGTCGGGCGTACGCCGGCGCCCAGCAGGGAGGCAAGGACGGACCCGGCCGATGTGCCGATGATGATCTCGGCGTCGCGTACGTCGAAGCCCTCGGACTCCTCGAGGGCGCAGAGGGCACCGATGGTCCAGGCGGCGCCGAGCACGCCGCCGGCGCCCAGCACCAGGCCGCGCCTCTTGGGCCGTTGCACCGGCCGCTGCCCGCCCCGCGTCGTCACGGCGCACCTCCCTCCCGACTCACCGTACGGTGTCCCTGAGCTCCGCGAGGGCGTCCGCGATGCATTGGGTGAGCACGTCGATGTCGGGCATCGCGTCACGGTCGGCGTTGAGCCCGAAGTAGACCCCGCCGTCGTAGGACGTGAGGCCGATGCTCACGGCCTGCCCCTTGGCCAGCGGCACGACCGGGTAGGCCGCGAGCAGGCGGGCGCCGGCGGCGTACAGCGGGAACTGCGGGCCGGGCACGTTGGTCACGACCACGTTGAACAGTCTCTTAGACAGGCTGCTCCCGGCGCGGGCTCCCAGCGAGTGCAGCGTGGGCGGCGCGAACCCGGCCACCGAGATGATGGCGTCGGCGCCGACCGCCTGCCCGGTCTCCTTGTGCCCCTTCATCGCGTACGAGATCTGGTGCAGCCGCATCACCGGGCTGGGCTCGCCGACGGGCAGATCGACGAGGTACGACGAGACCCGGTTGCCGGGCACCCCGGACTGGTCCTCGGTACGGACGCTGACGGGCACCATCGCGCGCACGACCGAGGCACCGCCTATGGCCTCGCCCCGTGTCATCAGCCACTCGCGCAGGGCACCGGCGACGACCGCGAGCACGACGTCGTTGATGGTGCCGCCGTGGGCCTTACGGATCGCCTTGTAGTCGTCCAGGTCGCTCTCGGTCGTGCCGTACCGGCGCTGCTCGCCGATCTCGACGTTGAGCGGGCTGACCTGCGCGGACCGCGACACGGTCCGCGCGATGGCCAGCACGCCGGTGGCCGTACCGGCGACCTTGCCCGCGGTACGCCGGATGTCGCCGAGACCGCTGCGCACCGACTCGAAGATCGCGGATGGGCCGCGGACCAGGTCGTTGATCGCGCCGGCGACGAGCTCGATCGAGCTGGGCTCCTGCGCCGGCCGCCAGGACGAGGCGGGGGTCGGACGAGGCTCGGGGGTCGCGTCGAGGATGACCTGGCCGATGTCGACGGCCGCGATGCCGTCGACCATCGCGTGATGGGTCTTGGTCAGCAGGGCGAACCGGCCGCCCTCGAGACCCTCGACGAGGTACATCTCCCACAGGGGGCGGCTCCGGTCGAGCGGGCGACTCATGATCCGGGCGGCCAGGTCGCGCAGCTGGGCGTCGGTGCCGGGCTTGGGCAGGGCGGATCGGCGGACGTGGTAGGCCACGTCGAAGTTCTCGTCGTCGACCCAGACCGGGCTGGCGATCCGGCCGGGCACCCAGCGGATCCGCTGGCGGTAGCGAGGGACGAAGGCGATCCGTCGCTTGATCAGGCTGATCAGGCGGTCGTAGTCGAAGCCCCCAGCGGGCAGCTCGAAGACGGACACCCCGCCGACGTGCATGGGCGTGGTCGCCTCCTCGAGGTACAGGAACGACACGTCGAGCGAGCTGAGCCGGTCGGACAAGCCGTGCCTCCTGCGAGTTCGGGCGCCGCTCGCGCTGCCGTTGCGAGCGGGAACTTCCATGGTGACACGGACGTTCGCTGCACGGGCGGGTACTGGGCCCCCGCCTAGGCTCGGGTGCACCGATAACCCGCTTGACCGGCCGTACCTGACGATGACCGCCGATCTGCCCCGAAGGAGCACTCCGATGCGCCGCCATGGCCGAGCCCGTCTCGCCCTCGCCGGCCTCCCCCTCGCATCGGTACTGCTCCTGACGGGCTGCGGCTCGTCGACGTCGACCGGCTTGCTGGGCGCCAGCGGTGCGTCGAGCGGTTCGGCGTCCGGCCAGCCACAGCTGATCACCGTCTCGTACGCGGGTGGCGTGATCAGCCCGCCCGAAGGCAAGGTGCCGGTCAAGCTCGGCAGCAAGGTGGAGATCAAGGTGACCAGCGACGTCGCCGAGACCGTGCACAACCACTTCAACAACCAGGAGCAGGACGTCGCAGCGGGGGACACCGTCACTTTCGACTTCACCGCGGACAAGCCGGGCGTGTACGAGGTCGAGCTGCACAAGGCCGACAAGCTCCTGCTCGAGCTGCAGGTGCGGTGATCAGCCTGTGACCAGCCAGCGCCCGCCCAGCAACTAGTGAGAGCCCGATAGCCCATGCAGACCCTCCTCGGCCCGCTGAGCATGCACGGGGTCGGAGGCCGCTCGGACCTGCCGATCCCGTTCGCCCTCGCGGTGACGGCCGCCGCGGTGGCCCTGGTCGTCTCGTTCGTGGCGCTGGCGTTCCTGTGGCCGCAGCCCCGGCTCGGGCGGCCCGGCGCGGGGTGGCCGCTGCCGGCTTCGCTGGCTCAGGTGCTCGACTCGCGCGCAGCCCGCTTCGGCGTACGCGTCCTCGGCCTGGTGCTCACCGCGTTCGTCCTCGCGGCCACGCTCTTCGGCGTCGACGATGCGCTGAACCCGACGGCGGGCGTGGTCTACGTGCTGTTCTGGGTGGGCACGGTGGCCTTCGCGTCAGCCGTGCTCGGGCCGGTGTGGCGATGGCTCAACCCGTTGCGCACGCTCTATCTCGCGGTCTGCGGGCTGCTGCGGCACGACCCCGCAGTGGGGCTGCTGCCGTACCCGGACCGGCTCGGGAACTACCCCGCCGCGGCCGGCATCTTCGCCTTCGCGTGGCTGGAGCTGGTCGCACCGCAGCGCGACACGTTGCCGGTGCTGCGGGCGTGGTTCGGTGCGTACGCGGTGCTGATGATCATGGGGGCCGTGGTCTACGGGTCGCGCTGGTTCGACCGCGGTGACGCCTTCCAGGTCGCGTCGCAGCTGTACGGGCGACTGTCCCCGCTGGGTCGGCGGCCGGACGGCACCCTCGTCCTGCGCAACCCGCTGGACGGGGCGGCGTCGACCCCGATCGTCGCCGGGATGTGGGCCATGGTGGCCGTGATGCTCGGGACCACGGCGTACGACGGGATGTCCAACGCGACGTTCTGGGTGCGGTTCTTCCAGGACGGGCCGGCGCCGCAGATCGTCATCCAGACCCTCGGCCTGCTCGCCGGGCCGCTGGCGTTCGGGCTGCTCTACCTGCTCGCGGTCTGGGCGGCCGGGCGGCTCGGCGCCCGCGGCTTCATGCCCGCGGAGTTCGCCCCCTCGATCGTGCCGATCGCGCTCGGATACCTGTTCGCGCACTACTACTCGTTCTTCGTCCTCGCCGGGCAGACCACGGTGCAGCAGCTCGGCGACCCCCTCGGGACCGGGGCGAACTTCCTCGGCCTCAGCGATCGCGGGGTGTCGTTCGCGTGGGTCTCCCCGACCTTCGTCGCAACGCTGCAGGTGGTGTCGGTAGTGCTCGGCCACATCGTCGGCGTGGTCCTGGCCCACGACCGCGCGGTCGGGCTGTTCCCGCGCAAGGCGGCAGTGGTCGGCCAGCTACCGCTGCTCGCGCTGATGGTGGCGTACACGGTGGCCGGCCTGCTGCTGCTCTTCTCCGGCTGAGCGCAGTACCAAGCGCCACACCGCGTGCCGGCAATCTGGAAGCTCTGTCACGCTAGTGCGAATCCGCAAGCGTCAGATGGAGCTTGCCCGCCAAGACGGTCGTCCCCAAGTGGAGTGTGTTGCCTCCTACCACCTTGGTCCATTCGTCGCCGGTCCTGGTCCAGCCCGCGGCGGGCGCGGCTACGTCATAGAACTGCTGGGCCTTGGCGTCGGTAAGAGCGCCCGCCTCCAGCGTGACGGCGTAGGTGCTCACGCCTGAATCGGAGTCGCAGTTGCCACCGCGAGCCGCTTCTGTCGTGCCCGGGGGATGCTGATTCAGGATCGACTCGGACTTGGCGCTGTCTTGCCAGGTTTCGTCCCCACAGCCGCGCCACAAGCCGCAGCCCGAAGTCAACCCGACGGCAAGGACGACGAGGGCGATCGGGTTCGCGGCCGTGCGACGGAGCACGGTCACCTCATTCTTTGCACCTTGGGCAATGGTGGATTGTCGACGTGCGAGCGATGAGTCTTGAGGCTCCCCGTGCCTGGCGGTCGCCCTGGCGGTGGCGAAGATGGGCTTAGCAGCCTTGCGTCACCGGCCCACCGCGGCGAGAAGATCTCCAGCAAGGGCCGCGCAAGCCGCCGAGACTACGTCGGGGGCACCAACGAACTCCTCGGCGCGGCCCGCCATGCGCGAGCCGACGGCGTCGACAGTGCCGAACAGTTCGGTCAGGTACCCCAAGGCCGCGTTAGTGACGTGGCCAGCCAGTTGGTCCGTGAGAAGCCGGTCTAACGCGGTCGCCAACGTCTGGGTGGGCACGGCGACGAGAAGCCGGTACACGTCGTACGCGTCCTTGTCCGCGAGTCGCTCGGGCGCGTTCTCCTGCCTATCGCCCAACTTGTGCAGCTTGGAGACCAGCAGTGCGGCTGGGCCGGCAACGCGTGCCTCGACTGCACGGTCATCGTCTGTAGCAAGCGCGCAGATCATCATCGTGCCGTTGTCGACGACGGCGGCCTCGAGTCCCACGGCTCGGCGAAGGGCTCGCTTGTCGTGGGGCGATGCTTGCACGCTGCGGCGGCCGCTCCCGGCGATGGCGTCGGGGACCATGAGGTCCACCGGGATGCCGGTCGGACTGAGCCAGGCGCCGGGCTGCCCGCCGACAAGGTCTTGGCGAAACCCAGCCTGACGCATGGCCTCGTCGATGAGCGGGTCGTCGCCGAGGGTCCGCAGGTCGATGCCGACGTCGCTGTCCTTCGTGACCTCCGCTACGGCCACCAGGGCAATGCCCGTATGGAGGTAGTCAGCCTGCGCTCCGATCACAACCACGGACTCGCGATGCTCGTGGAGCGCGATCACGGCGTCCAGGAGTGCCGCGCGCGCCAGAACCAGGATTTCGTCACTGCCGCCAGGCGGATTCATGCCGCACCATCCAATCGAGAAGCACGCGGCCTTCTTCTGGCCCGCGACCGGGTGCGGTGAGCAGGTCGACAGCCGCCTGGCTCGGCGACACGATCACCGTGCCGTCCAACAGTTGAGTGCGCTCGAATGCGGCCGTCTCCGCAGCCGGCGCGATGATGACGTTCGCGCCGGCATCCACCCGTCGGAGGCCCGCGTACGAGGCAAGCTCCTCCGGCCGCTCTGCGTAGATCATCGCGTTCTTGGCCTGGGCGTATGCCTCCCACTTCGGAGTCGCCAGCGAGCCAGTGACTGCATACCGCTCCGCAACGACACCTTCCGGCAGGTCTGCCAATCGCTTCATGAGGTCGGGGAGGCCGCGTGGTGCGAGGTACGTGCCCACACCCCGAAGCTTCATGAAGCCGTAGTCCTTCGACCACCGTTCCAGCAGGGCCCGCCAGCGGATGTCGGTGATCGCACCGCCGTCCCCTCTGGTGAGTAGATCCTGCTCCTCGATGAACTCGACGGCACGGTAGGTGTTACCGCTGGGCGTGCTGGCGAGCTTCATGAGCCCGGGCACGGTGTAGGGCGGGCGGAAGTCCGCAAGCGCACGCACGAGCCGCGCTGCCGATCCGCCGGTGAGGTTCCCCTTCGGTCGGCCCGGCCCCCGCCAAGGGTCCTTCTGCGCTCCGACGTCGCGGAGGAAGAGGGCGGGTTGGCTCAGGAGGACACGCATGTTCCCGGTCGCGTCGACGTACGACAAGTTGCGTTCGGTCAGCCACGCTTGGAGCGGCGCTGCCAGGTAGCGGGAGACGACGAGGGGGGCCACCGCGACCGTCGGTTCCTCCTCAAGCGCAGCGTCGACGAATCGCCCGAGCTGTTCGGAGATCGCGCTGAGGTCCTTGGTCACGAGGCTGCGTCTGGTTTCGGCGTACAGGGAGGCCGTCCGCCCATCAGGCGCCGCAAGAATCACGACAGCATCCCCGCGTACCTGCCCGCGGACGCCCTCGTACCGCACCTCCGCGTCCCAGCCTGAGGGGAGGCGGTTGGTCAGCTCGGCGATCGCCGTCCGAAGGATCTGCTCCTCGCTGACAAGAGCGAGCGGCTCCAGGGTCATCGTGCCCTCCCTTCCAATCCCTATGGGTGTTCCGGAAATTATACTGTTCCGCAAGCAACGGAATCAAGTGATTTCCGGAAGTGTGTTGATTCCGAAGACAACGGAACATCCTAATAAGCGGAACGCTGTGCAAGGTCCGCGACGGCTGCTGAGACTGGACCGGGCCGACGGCACTGACAGGTTCAAGATCATATTTGCGCCGTCTGACAGGCCGCGAAGATGGGTTCGTCAGCGCTCGAGGTCGACGGGGGCGAAGAGCGCGGTGAGCTCGGCGGCGGTGCTGGCGTACGAGGTGTGGTGGACGCCGACGAAACCGAGCGCGACGGCGGCGCGGACGTTGCGGGCGAGGTCGTCGACGAACACGCACTCAGGCGCGGACAGGCCCAGCAGGTCGAGGGTGTGCGCGAAGATCTCCGGCTCGGGTTTGCGCATGCCCACCTCGCCCGAGATGACGACGACGTCGAACATCTCGGCCCAGCCGTCGCGCGGGTAGTCGTTGCCCCACGAGTTCGAGACCAGGGCAGTACGCAGCCCGGCTGCGTGCGCGCGACGGACCAGCCCGACCATGTCCGGGGCGTGCTCGAAGCAGTCGAACATCCGGGTCAGCAGCCCGTCGTAGGGCACCGGCAGGCCGGAGCGGGTGGTCAGCTCCGCAGCCATCCGGCGCTCGAAGTCGGGCACCTCGATCTCGCCCCGCTCGAGGGCGTGCACCGGGTTCAGCCGCGCCTCGGCGCTGCCGGCCGGCCCGAGCAACGTACGCATCACGTCCTGGTAGTGCGAGAAGTCGATGTCGTCCGCCTCGGCCCACGCGGACAGGGCCGCGTCCAGGTCGGAGGTGAGGACGCCACCCCAGTCGACGACGAGCCCGCGCAGGACGACGGGGCTGTGCTGGCTGTGCTGGCCATCCGGACTAGGCACCGGCCACCGCGCGGGCCCGGGCCAGCAGCATCGGCACGCCGGTGTCGAGCGTCGCGAAGAACGGGTCCGTGGCCATCCCGGCCAGCCACCGGTGGTACGACGCCTCGAGCAGGATCGCCAGCTTCCACAGCGCGAGGGCGACGAACCAGCGGGTGTCGCCGATGTCGCGCCCGGTCCGCACGGCCCACCGCGCGACCAGCTCGTCGCGACTCGGAAACCCCCCACCGACGATGGCGAGCTGCCCGAGCATGAGGCCGTCCTGGTCGGCCGGCTCGCCACCAGAGCCCGCCGCAGCATCGTCGGGCCAGAAGGAGAGCAGGTACCCCAGGTCGGCGCGCGGGTCACCGACGGTGGCCATCTCCCAGTCGATGACGGCGGCGACGCTCGGCCCGTCCCCCGTACCGTCAGACCTGCCACCCGGCCGGACGATCGCGTTGTCGAGCTTGAAGTCGCCGTGCACGATCGCAGGGGCACCTTCGTCGGGCAGGTGGGCCACGAGCCAGTCGCGCGTCAGGTCGTAGTCCGGCAGTTCCCGGGCCTGGCCCCCCGCCGCGGCGACAGCCGACCGGATGCCCTCGCGCTGCCCGGTCCAGCGCCGCAGCTGTCGCTCGAGGTAGCCGCCGGGCCGGCCGATCCCAGCCTCGACGAACGGCGCCCAGTCGACGGTGTGGATCTCGGCGAGGGAGTCGACCAGGTCGAGACCGAGCCGGTGCTGCGCACCGTGGTCGTCGGCCAGCCAGTCCGGGAGCTGGTCGCGTACGACGACGCCCTCGGTGCGCTCCATCAGGTAGAAGGGCGCCCCCAGCACGATCGGGTCTTCGCAGACGGCGACGACGGCCGGAACCCGTACGGGCGTGGTGGCACGGCCGAGCAGCTCAAGCACCCGGTACTCGCGGACGACGTCGTGCGCGGTCGGCAGCAGCGGTCCCATCGGCGGCCTGCGCAGCACCCACTCGGTGGCCAGGCCGGGGCGGCGTACGAGAAAGGTCAGGTTGCTGTGGCCGTCGCCCAGCGACGTCACCTGAAGTGCACCCTCGCCGGGCAGGACTCCGTGCGCCCAGGCGGCCAGCGCCGTAGGGTCGACCGGGTCGGGGAGCGTCGCCACCCCGCGATCCTAGGAGAGCCACCCATGGACTTCGCCCCGACCCCACGGGCCGCCGAGCTGCTCGCGACGCTCCAGACGTTCATGGACGAGCAGGTGCTGCCGGCCGAGGCGGCCTATGCGGAGCAGCGACGCCAGCTTGCCCAGGACGGGCGGGTGCACGAACTGCCGGCCGTGGTGGAGGAGCTCAAGGCCGCAGCGCAGGAGCTCGGCCTCTGGAACCTGTTCCTGCCGGACGTGTCGGGCCTGTCCGTCACCGAGTACGCGCCGCTGGCCGAGCTGTCCGGGCGCTCCCCCGACCTCGCACCCGAGGCGCTGAACTGCTCGGCCCCGGACACGGGCAACATGGAGCTGCTGCACATGTTCGGCACGGCCGAGCAGCAGCGCGAGTGGCTGGATCCCTTGCTGGCCGGCCAGATCCGGTCGGCCTTCGCGATGACCGAGCCCGAGGTCGCGTCGTCGGACGCCCGCAACATCCGTACCTCGATCCGGCGCGACGGCGACGAGTACGTGATCGACGGCCGGAAGTGGTGGACCACGGGGGCGCTCGACCCGCGCTGCCGGATCATGATCGTGATGGGCCGCACCGACCCCGACGCCGAGCCCTACCGGCAGCAGTCGATGATCCTGGTTCCGATGGGCACCCCCGGTGTCGAGGTGGTCCGGACCCTCCCGGTGTTCGGGTACCAGGACCAGCACGGCCACGGCGAGGTCGTCTTCACCGGCGTACGCGTGCCGGCCGACAACCTGCTGGCCGGCGAGGGCGACGGGTTCCGGCTGGCGCAGGAGCGGCTCGGCCCTGGCCGCGTGCACCACTGCATGCGAGCGATCGGGACGGCCGAGCGGGCGCTCGAGCTGATGTGTCGCCGAGCCATCTCGCGCGAGGCCTTCGGCCAGCCGCTGGCCCGGCAAGGCGTTGTGCAGCAACAGATCGCACTGTCGCGGGTGGCGATCGACCAGGCCCGGCTGCTGGT
>JANMWN010000011.1:0-6164 GCA_031394045.1 Sporichthyaceae bacterium | reverse complement strand
AGGCCGATGAAGCCGAGCGTGTGCAGGTCGTCGATCAGCAGCCTGAAATGGTTCGGCGTGAAGACCCAGTTGTGGGTGTCGACGTACTCACCGCCGGCCGCCTCAGCCGCTCGCTTGCGCGCCGTCTCGAGCGTGCTGGTGTGCCGGTAGGCACCGGGGTAGCCGGCCGACCACGCGACCTGCTCGCCCTTGCGCACGATGCCGAGGTGGTGCTCAAGCACCGAGCCCTCGGTGTGGACCCTGGGCGCGGCGCGGTAGGTGTCGATGACGCGGCCGATCCCGGTGCGCTCCCGGAACCGGTCGAAGCAGTAGCGCTTGTCCGGCACCGCCAGCGAGAGCACACCGCCCGGCTGGAGCAGCGCCTCGCAGTCCTGCAGGAACGACACCAGGCACACCGTGTGCTCCACCAGGTGCGACCCGACGATGTAGTCGAAGCGGTCAGGGATCGAGTCCGTCATCCGTCCCGGCGCGAGGACGTAGTCGACCTCCTCGATCCGCTCGGTCGGGCGTACGCCGCGGTACTTGTCCTGCAGGCCGGCCTGATCGAGGTAGTCGGCGATCCGGATGTTGTACCCGTCACGCTTGGCCAGCAACGGGTTGTGGCTCGGGCCGATCTCAAGACCGAGCCCGGTGAGGTCGAGGTCGGCGGTGATGACGGCCAGCCGCTGGGCCCGCGTCAGCTGCTTCACCACGGGCGTACGGTCGAGCGCGCCGGCCACCCGGTGCCGCACCGCCGGGACGATCCGGCGCGGCTCGGACAGCAACCGGCCGACCCGTCGGGCCGTACCGCAGACGTTCGCGCGCTGGCTCGAGCTGGACAGCCTCACCACATCCTCACGGACCCCGCAGCGGGGAGCTGACCGCATGGTAGCCAGCGCCGCCCCGCGGTTGGGCACGCAGTTCGTGTCAGACCGAGGCGAGGTCCTGGCCCCGTACGGGTCTGACACCAGCGGCGCCGATCTCTACTCGCCCCCCGGCGCCGGCTTCGCGGCCCTCGATGAGGTTGGTGGTCACTCGCGCGATGTCCTCCTGGAGCCTTGCGTACGAACCGTCGCGTGGCGCCTCCCTGTCCGCGACCTCACGAGCGACTTCAAGAGCGTGGTCAACGATCGCGTCGGCACCGCGAAGACCCCAGCTCGCGCCTTCCTCGACGATGTGGCGCTTGGTGAGTGCCGCGTGGCGGAGCTCCCCGGCGATGGCGAGGGCGACCTCTCCGTCGATGTTGGGGTAGTGCAGCTGCGGCACGACGTCGTAGGCGGGAGCAAGCGCCATCCCACCGTCTGGACGATGCAGGATCGACACGTTCTTCGCGTGCAGGTCGAGGTTGCCCACCGCCACGGAGATCGTGACGAGGGTGAGGAGCCGTCGGGCGGACTCGTCGTCGCCGACGCGAGTGAACACCTCGGCGATTCGGGCGAGCTGCACCTGTCCGCCGACCCGCTGGTACTTCTGGTTCCCCCGGGCGCCCAGCGCCTGGTTGAAGTCCTCCTGGTGGATGCGTCCCTGAGGCGCCGCGGAGTCGCGGTCGTAGCGCTCGATGACAAGAGCCGGCGTGCCGTCGAACCACCGAATGGTCGTCTCGAAGTCTGCGAGCCCCGCGGCGCGTGCGAACCGCGATCCGTACTCCTCGTCGAAGATCGCGCTGGGGGCTCGCTTCGGGGCAGGCTTGAGGATGTGGGTGGACGGGTAACCGTCTACCACCCGGTTCCACGTGTCGTCGACTCGCGCGAGGACGATCTTGTCCTGGACCCCGGCGAGGCTGGACTTGCCAGTCAGGGGCCAGTTTCCCAGCGGGTTGCTCAGGACGTTGTTGAGCAGCTCAGCGACGCCACTGTCGTTGACCGGGACGATGCCGGGCGTCTTGGGCTCGCCCGGCGCTTGCGGGTCCCAGATCTGGATCGCACCGGCGACGTCCCGTCCGTACCGCCCGAGAAGCCCGACCGTGTCGAACCGATCGACGTTGCTCGCCTGCGCCAACGCCGTGAGCATGTCCCCTTCGGGGAGAAGCTCAGCGAAGAAGGTCTGCCGTCGGCCCTTTCGGGAACGGTTCTGGATGGGGACGAGGGGGATCGCGACCGAGAGCACCGAGCTGTCGAGGGCGAAGTGGTCGAAGGCTGCGGGCTCAATAGCGAAGTCGAAGGTGGGCGTCGGCCCCAGGAGTCGCCCGATGCGGTGGCCGTACAGCTCGACGATGAGGTCAGCCATGGTCCACGCTGCCTGGTTCGTTCGAACCGTCCGGTGCCTCGATCTCAGCAACGAGGGTCACACCCGTGGCCCGGAACAGTGCGAACAGCCGGTCGGTGTACTTGCTGGGCTTGCCCGCCTCGATCTCCCACACGTACCGCTGCGAGATCCCCAGTCGATCTGCGAGCTCCCTTTGGGTCATGTGATTGAGGAGGCGCCCTTGGGCAACCATGCGCCCAAGGGACTCGGCACTGCTCACCGTTCCGCGATACTTCACGACGTCACCTCGAGGTTGACTACGTTTTCGTAGTCAGAATAGTTGACTACATTTTCGTAGTCAAACGTTCTGACTACCTATCCTTCTGAGAGGAACACGATGGATGTCATGATCGATGAACCGCTGTCCGGTGCTGATGTTGTTGCTGAGCTGAAGGCGGCCGGTGATCTTGATCGGTTGTTCGCCCGGATCGATGCCGGCGAGATCGAGATGACTGGTTCTGGGGCCTGATCCCAGAGACGATCAGCAAGATCACCGACGAGGTCCTGGAGGAGGTCCTGGCCTGGCAGCGCCGCCCACTGGAGGCGTGCTACCCGGTGATCTACCTCGACGCCCTGGTGGTCAAGGTCCGCGACGGGGCGCACGTGCGCAACAAGGCCGCGCACATCGCGATCGGTGTCGACCTCGAGGGAATCAAGCACGTGCTCGGGATCTGGGTCGTGCTGATCGTGTGCTGCGACGGGTTGACCGGGTTCGCCGAGGCCATCGAGGCGACCTGGACCCGGGCCACCGTCCAGACCTGCGTGGCGCACCTGATCCGGGCGGCGATGCGGTTCGTGAACTACAAGGACCGCAAGGCCGTCGCCGCGGCGCTCAAGCCGATCTACCAGGCCGGCGACGGCGACGCCGCCCGGGTCGCGTTCGAGGAGTTCATCGCCTCCCCGCTGGGCCAGAAGTACCCGAACACGGTCGCGACATTCCAGGCCGCCTGGGAGAGGTTCATCCCGTTCCTGGCGTTCCCACCCGAGCTGCGCAAGGTCATCTACACCACCAACGCGATCGAGTCCCTGGACTACCAGCTCCGCAAGGATCATAAAGAACCGTGGGCACTTCCCGGGCGACGACGCCGTCACCAAGCTGCTCTGGCTCGCGATCTGCAACATCGAGGACAAGCGAGCCCGAGAACGCGAACGCGAACGCGGCAAACCCGCCCACGAACGCAAGGCCGTCGGCCGCCTCGTCGAAGCCCAGATCACCACGAACTGGAAGCAAGCCCTCGCCCAACTCGCACAGGCCTACCCCAACCGAATCCAGCCCTACCTATGCGGGCAGCCGACCCGCGGGGCCGGCTGCCCGCCGGGCCGCTGCTCGACGCCATCCGCGCGGTCGCCGTAGGGCGGGGTGCTCCGCCCGTGGTCCTGTTCGCGGCACCGGTGGACCGGGCGCGGTTCGAGCACTTGACCAGACAAGCCGAGCGACCCGGCGGCAAGGGGCGGACGGCGACCGTGCACCCGGTGCGGGCCGGGCAGCACGCCGCCATAGCGGGCCTGGACCCGCACCACGTGTTCCGCACCCTCGCACCGGACGGCACGGTCGCCGGCAGGAAAGTCGATACGCGGCGGCCCGGGATCGACCTGACCGTCTCGGCACCGAAGTCGGTCAGCGTGCTGTTCGGGATCGGCGACCGCCACGGGGTCGACGCCGTGAAGGCTGCACACGAGACGGCGAACGGGCAGGAGATCGCCTACCTCAAGCACGCAGCCGGGCACGGGCTACGCGGTCACCAGGGCGACGGACAACGCGCGAGCAGGATCCGGACCGACGGGTGGATCGCAGCCAGCTTCAGGCACCACACCTCCCGCGCTGAGGACCCGCGGCTGCGCGCTCACCTTAGTCCTGGCGACCCTTCTGCACGGCGCGGACGGCAAAGGGTCCGGCCTCGACTCCCGCGCGGTGCACCGGCACAAGCAGACGGGCTCGTACGTCTACCACGCGGCGCTGCGGGTGGAACTCACGAGAACGCTCGGCCTGCAGTGGACGCCAGTGGACAAGGGCATCGCCGAGATCGCCGGTGTTCCGAAGCCATTGCGACGCTTGTTCTCCACCTTGATGAGTCAACGTGGGTCATTGACGGCCCGACGGTATCGTCATAGCGTCCCTGCCAAGGAGGCTCCCGCGATGCGGAAGACCGTAGTTTTCGTCGCAGTGCTCGCCCTGTGGTTGGCCTCCGGGGCGCCGCAGGCGGTGGCCTCGACCCCGAAGCCGGATTCATGTCGCCAGGACGAGCCACCGGTCGTCGACGGGACGCTTACGATCTCCAACCTGGTCGACCTCGGCAGCGAGGGCCACGTCTGGGCGCTCGACGCCGTTACCGAACGGGTCCGCGTCTGGCAGATCGGGCCGCGCCTGTTCTGTGTCAAACGCGAGGCGGACGTGACCTGGATCAGTTACGCGGGCATCAGCCCCGCGGGGACCGGCACGATCAGCGCAGGCGTCACCGGGACGGCGCACGGCATCAAATACCTCCGCGTCAGCGGCGCCTTCACCCCGGCCTATCCGACTTCCGGGAACATCGGAAACTTCGACGCACAGTGCCAGCCAGACGGCACCTGCACCGGCCTAGAACCGCGAATAGCCACACTGTACTTCCCGCAGTTCAAGCATCTGGACTTTGGATGGTTCGACTACCTGGTGACAAGCTCAGGCCATGGAACCTGGCACCAAACGCCCAACGGCGACACCGGCGACATAACTGGCTGACATAGCAGCCAAGCCGATTCGGCCCTCCGACGGCTCCGGCGGCGTCAGGTGAACCGCCCTGGGTCTGATTGAGGCTTGTTCTATTGGATTCCGACCCCGGTGGGGTCGGTGTGTCGGGCAGCCTAGAACGCTGCTTCGTACTCCGCTGGCGGGGCGTCGTTGCAGTGCCCGTGCAGTCGTATCTCGTTGAACCAGTGCACCCACGACATGGACGCGAGTTCGAGTTCGTCGACGTCGTCCCAGACGTCGTTGTCAGGCCCGTAGGCGCACTTCGCCTTGTAGACACCGTTGGGCGTCTCGGCCAGGGCATTGAGTTGTCATAGGGGTCCGCGACCGTCCCGATCAAGGGACGGGCGCCAATCTCCTCCAGGCGCTCAGTGAACCGCACCGACGTGAATTGCGACCCGGCAACGGCATGCGTCACGAGCCCGACCAGGCGTCTGGTTCCGCGGCAGGCGCGGGCCATCTCCCGGCGTCAAGGACCATCGCGGTCTTCATGTTCGCCGCGAGGCGCCAGCCGACGATGCGCCGGCTGAAGGCGTCGACGATGAAGCACACGTACGCCATCCTCGACCGGGTGGGGACATACGTCAGGTCGGTCACCCCACCGCGTCCGGCCGGCCGGCGGCGAACTGCCGGTTCACCAGGTCCGAAGCCCGCGACGCGTTCGGGGTCCTGGCGGGTGGTGAAGACCTCCTTCCGCAACCTAGACACGCCCTCGATGCCCAGCTCGCGCATCAAGCTGGCGACCTGATCCCTGCCGATGTCGTGGCCGGCGCGGCGGGCAGGCTTCGACAGCATGTCGGCTCCGCAGACCTTCCGGTTGGCCACCCACAACGCCAACAGGACCTGCATCATCACCACGCGGCACAACAGCCGCCTCCACCACGTCGGCATCGGGAGACGCTACGCCGGCACCGACGAACTGGTCCTGGTCCAAGACCTGCACATCCGGGTCCTGAACCACCACGGGGAACTACTCCGAGAACTCCAACTCAACCCGACCAAGGACTACCAACCACAGGCCTGAATGTGAACGATGTCCCGAGACACCTGTGCACGGTGTCCCGAGACATCACAATGGCGGTGGCGGTGGGATTTGAACCCACGGAGGGGTTGCCCCCTCACACGCTTTCGAGGCGTGCTCCTTCGGCCGCTCGGACACGCCACCGCCGGGTAGGTTACCGGACCGCGCGCCTGGGCCAGAACTCCGCCCCCGCGA
>JANMWN010000139.1:0-6419 GCA_031394045.1 Sporichthyaceae bacterium | reverse complement strand
CCGATGCGTACGCGGTCCTGGACAGCGTCAGCCTGCTCGGACGGGTCGAGCAGCTCCGGGCGGAGATCACCGTGGACACCTCGCTTGCGGTCAGCGGAGGAGGGCGTTGACCTGACCGCGCAGGGTGCCGAGACGGTCCATCGGTGCCGTTCGCGAGGCCCACTCCGGCAACAGCTCCGGTGCCATCGACATCGAGAAGTAGTAACCCTGGCCGTACTCGCAGCCGAGCTGGCGCAACCGGTCGGCCACCTCGGGCTCCTCGATCCCCTCGGCGATCACCTGCAGACCGAGGTGGTGCGCAAGGTCGATCAGCGACGTCACGATCGCTGCGTCCCGAGCCGACTCCATGATGCGCGTGACGAACGAACGGTCGATCTTGAGCTGCTGGATCGGCAGCGCACTGAGATAGGTCAGCGAGGAGTAGCCGGTGCCAAAGTCATCGAGTGCGAGGCGTACGCCCAGGGCCCGCAGCTCGGCGAGCAGCCCGATCGCGCGGTCGGCGTCGCTGATGACGATGCTCTCGGTGATCTCGAGGGTGAGCAGATGGGCCGGTAGCCGGTGCCGGCGCAGCACGTCGGCGACCGTGCCGGGCAACGTACGGTCCAGGAGCGAGCGCGCCGAGAGGTTGACCGAGATCCCCACGGACATGCCCCCGGACCGCCAGGCGGCGCAGGCGGCGACCGCGCGCTCGAGCACGAGCTCGGTGAGCGGGACGATGAGGCCGTTGCGCTCGGCCAGGGGCAGGAAGGTGTCCGGCCGGAGCGTGCCGCGGGTCGGGTGGTGCCAGCGTACGAGGGCCTCGGCCGCGATCAGCCGCCCACCCATGAGGTCCATGACCGGCTCGACCTCGATGTCGATCTGCCCGTCCGTGAGCGCCTCGCGCAGCTCGCCCATCAACGAGAGCAGCGACGGGTCGTTGACGTCGATGTCGGGCCGGTAGACGACGGCGCCGTCGGGGCCGTTCTTGGCGGCGTACATCGCGATGTCGGCTCGCTTGAGCAGGTCGCCGACGGCCGTGGCGTGGTCGGGGGCGATGGCGACGCCGACCGAGCCGGACAGGTGCAGCCGGTCCTCGCCGATCAGGATCGGTGCCATCAACGCGTCGATCATGATCGCCGCGATCGGCATCGCGTCGCCCTCGGCGGGCTCCACCAGGACGGCGAACTCGTCGCCGCCGAGCCGCGCCACGGTCACGCCCGGGCCTGCGGCGGCGCTGAAGCGGGCCGCCACCTCGCAGATCAGCAGGTCGCCGACGTGGTGGCCGAGAGTGTCGTTGACGACCTTGAAGCCGTTCAGGTCGATGATCATCATCGCGACGCGTGAACGGCCGGAGGCGGCCCTCGCGACCGCGCTGGTCGCCAGTGCGGTCAGGTGCGAGCGGTTGGGCAGGCCGGTCAGCGCGTCGTGCAGCGCGTCGTGGCGTAGCCGTCCGATCAGCATCTCGTTGTGCAGCGCCACCGATGCGTGGTTGGCCACGGTCTGGAGCAGGCGTACGTCGCTGTCGGCGAAGCCGCGTACCTCCCCGAGGCGGTCGTACACGGCGAGCACGCCGACGGTCTCGCCCTCCACGGTGAGCGGCGCGACCACCGCCTCGCGTACGCCGCGCGACCGGAGGAACGCGGACGCGGTCGGCTGGTCGTGCGTGAGCAGGACTGCCTCCCCGTCGTGGATCAGCGACCGCACCAGCCGCTGCGACAGGTCGATGCGCTCGTCGGAGTCGGTCTCGACATGGTCGCCGTCGTAGCGCCAGAGGCTGGCCGACGGGCTTCCGGCCGTACCGGTGGAGAAGCGCAGCACCTCGGCAACCTCGGCGCGCATCAGCTGCCGGGCCTGCTCGAGGACGGCGGGCAGCACCTCGGTGGTGGCCGGTGCCCCGTTGAGCTCGCGGCTGAACCGGAACAGCTTCTCCAGGCTGGTGTGCCGGTCCGCAAGGCGGGAGTACGAGCGGTAGCCGACCAGGAGCACGACGCCGGCGACGATGAGCGGGATGGTGGCGAGGGTGCCCAGCCGCAGGGTGAGCACGGAGACGATGCCGATCACCGAGCTGGCAGCGGCGATAAAGATCGCCGCCAGGGACCCGACGACCCCGTCCTTGCGGCCACCGCCGGTGTACCAGCGCAGGATGAGGTTGAGGACGAGCAGGTCGACGGTGATCGAGAGAGCTGCGGCCACCACGGCGGCTGCCCAAGTACGCGCCCCGTCCTGGACGCTCCCGCCGCCGAGCAGCCGGAACGTGGTGATGGCCACAGCGCCGTTGGCGTAGAACAACGCGATGTTCAGGGCCGCCTTGAGCGGGGTCTGCCGGCGGTAGAGGACGACCACGAGGGCCGGGCCGAGTACGCGGCCGAGCATCAGCGGCCCGGGCGTGGCGTAGAACAGCCCGAGGACGAGGGGGATCTCGCTGATCGAGATGCTCTTGGCCTCGCGCCCGAACTGGATGTGGAATACCCAGATCTCGGCTGCGCCGAACAGGATCGCGAGCACCCACCAGCTGATCTGGAGGCCGGCCGGCGGCTCGGGCGGGTTCTTGAGCACCGCTCCGAACAAGCCCGTGCCGATGGCGACTAGCACGAACGTCAAGATGATGACGCGTCGCGTCGGACGCTCGACGCGACGCGACTCAGCCCCGACCCGGGCTCGGGCGTCCGTGCTCATTGTCGAGAAGATCGACACGTCGGCTGTGCACCCTTAGTAGGTGCGCCAGGCCAGTTGACGCTCACGGATGGGGTGAGATCCGCTAGATCCGCTAGATCCGCTAGATCCAGGTGCTGCCCGACCAGGTGGCGGGGGTCATGACCAGCTCCCGGCCAGCCAGCCGACAGCGTCCCAGCTGGCGCCGTCCCACGAGGCCCCGTCCCACGAAGCCCCGTCCCACGACGCGCCGGCCCAGCTCGCACCGGCCCACGTTGCGCCATTCCAGGTCCCCCCGTCCCAGGCGACCTGCTGGGCCTCCTGTGCGGCCAGGGCCGCGGTGTCGACCGGGTTCCCGAAGATGTCCAGCTCGCCGACCAGGGGGGTGCCCCTGACCACGTGCCGGGTACCGCGCGACCCTTCGAGCGAGCCGGTGCCGTCGGAGCGGGTGAAGCGCTGGGTCGAGGCCCGCACCGAGTACGCAGCCGCGATCGCCCGCATCGCGTCCGGAACGCTGAAGCCCGGCCCGGATTCGGCCCGACGCGGCCCCCTGCCGGTGACCAGGCGCTTGACCTGGTCAGGAGTGAGGTCGGGTCGGCTGCTCAGGACGAGCGCGGCCACCCCAGAGGTGATGGCTGTGGCCTGCGAGGTACCGCTGCCGCGGAAGAACCGGGTGCCGAGGCGACCGGAGCTGCCGAAGGCCTGGTCGACGAACGAGCCCGGGACCCGAAGACCCTGCACGTGGACACCGGGCGCGACGACGTCCACCCGGCGTGAGCTGGTCCCCTTGTTGCTGAACCGGGCGACCGTGTCGTCGGTGGTGCTCAACGTGTTGTTCGTGTCGAGCGCTCCGACTGCGATCAGGTACGGGTCGATGGCGGGGTCGACGAGGCGAGTACCACCGTTGTTGCCGGCGGAGACGACGACGACGATCCCGCTGCGCCAGGCGACCTCGGCGGCGTACGCCAGCGGGTCGAGCACATACGACTGGGTCGAGTCCGTGCCGAACGAGAGGTTGAGCACGCGGATGTTGAGGCCGGGGTCGTGGGCGTGCTGCACGACCCAGTCGATGCCGGCGATGACCTGCGAGACGTCGCTGCGGCCGAAGGCGTCGGCGACCTTGACGCTGACGATGCGCGCGTCCGGTGCGATGCCCTGGTACGCGGAGGTGTCGCTGGAGTTGGCCCCGGTCCCGGGCTCCCGGGCTGCGATCAGGCCGGCCATGAACGTGCCGTGGCCGAACGTGTCGAGGTGCGCAGTGCCGGCGAACTGGGACTCGAACGACAGGTCGGGGCCGTTGACGACCTGGCCGTCGGCCGCCAGGCCTTGGACCGGCGTCACGCCGGAGTCGATGAGCGCGACGTCGATGCCACTGCCGGTGTAGCCGTTGTCCCAGGCGTCGTGCGCGTGGACGAGCTCGGCGGCGTTGAAGGCCGAGTTGGCGTCGGTGCCGGCGTCGTACCCGTTCGACTGCAGCTGGACCTTGGCATCGGCGGTGACCTCGGCGACTGCCGGGTCGTTCGCGAGGGCGGCAGCCTGCAGGGCGGAGACACGGACCACCACCGCGTCGATCAGCGGGATCGTCCGCTGCACCCCGATGCCGCGGGCCCGCAGGACCGCGACGAGGGCCGGCAGCCCGTGCACGTGGCCGCGGACGACGTAGCTGACGCCCGGCCCGTACGCGTCCCCAGCATGAGCCGACTGACCGGTCGCGCTCGGCGCGACGGACGCCGAGGCGGCAGCCACCGGTCCGGCACAGGCGAACGAGGCCGCGAGAGCGACCGCCAGTGCCACTCCGCCGACCCTGGTGACCCGTCCCCGGATCCAGGTCTCTCCGCTTCGCACCGTTGCGGCGCGCTGATCCCCCACCAAGATGTTCAAGACAGGTCCCCCCTGTCGCACCGGCCCACCGCCGGAGCTCGTTGCCCCCTCCCGGACCGCTCCCCAGCGGTGCTCCGAGAAAGTGAGGGCCCACCCTCGCTGTCGTGCTGACAGCGGACGGTGACGCCTTCGCTACGTACGGTCGGTGATCACGGCGTCGAGCGCCAGAGGTCGGGACCCAGATTCACTCCGTCGGCCGATCCGGTTACGCCGAGCGGTGGACTGCTTCCAGGAGCAGCTGGGCGACGTCGCGTACCTGGACCTGCTCAGCCTGCTCGCGGTCGCCCTGCAACGCACCCACGCCGTCGCTGATCATCACCCGGCAGAACGGGCAGCCGACCGCGATGGTCTGCGCTCCGGTGGCGATGGCCTCCTCGGTGCGCTCGGTGTTGACGCGCTTGCCGATCTTCTCCTCCATCCACATCCGCGCACCGCCTGCGCCGCAGCAGAAGCCGCGGTCGGCGTTGCGCGGCATCTCGGTGAAGGCCAGCCCGGTGGCGCCGAGCAGCTCGCGCGGCGGTGTGTAGACCTTGTTGTGCCGCCCCAGGTAGCAGGGGTCGTGGTAGGTGATCAGCTGTGCGGCACTGTGACCGGGGGCGCCACTGACCGGCGCGACCGGGGTGAGCCGGCCCTCGCGCACGAGCTGGTTGAGCAGCTGGGTGTGGTGGACCACCTCGTAGCTGCCACCGAGCTGTGGGTACTCGTTCTTGAGGGTGTTGAAGCAGTGCGCGCAGGTGGCGACGATCTTCTTCGCGCCGACCTCGCCGAGGGTTTCGACGTTCTGCGCAGCCAGCATCTGGAAGAGGAACTCGTTGCCCGAGCGGCGCGCCGAGTCGCCGGTGCAGGTCTCGCCCTCGCCGAGCACCGCAAAGCTGACGCCGGCCAGGTGCAGCAGCTCGGCGACCGCCTGGGTGGTCTTCTTGGCGCGGTCCTCGTACGCGCCCGCGCAGCCGACCCAGAACAGCCACTCGACGTCGGCCATGGAGCCCGGCTCGGCGCTGACGACCTTGACCTCGAACGGCAGGTCGGCGGCCCAGTCGAGCCGGGCGGAGGAGTTCATCCCCCATGGGTTGCCCTTGGTCTCCATGTTCTTGAACAGCCCGCTGAGCTCGGACGGGAACTCCGACTCGATCATCACCTGGTAGCGCCGCATGTCGACGATGTGGTCGATGTGCTCGATGTCCACCGGGCACTGCTCGACGCAGGCGCCGCAGGTGGTGCACGACCACAGGACGTCGGGGTCGATGACGCCGCCGCCGATCGCGAGACCGTGCTTGTCGAGCTCGCTGACGCCGACCAGCGGGCGCGCCGCCTCGGCCTTCGCGGCGTCCGAGACCTTGGCCAACGCTGTCGGGTTCTCGGCGGCAGCGTTCTCGCCGCCGGCCAGCAACCAGGGCGCCTTGGCGAAGGTATGGTCCCGTAGCCCCATGATGAGAAGCTTGGGGGACAACGGTTTTCCGGTGTTCCAGGCCGGGCACTGCGACTGGCAGCGACCGCACTCGGTGCACGTCGTGAAGTCGAGGATGCCCTTCCAGGTGAAGTCCTCGACCTTGCCGCGCCCGAATACGTCGTCGTCGCCCGGGTCCTCAAAGTCGATCTTCGTCTTGCCGGAGTACATCGGCAGAAGGGGGCCGAGGGCGTTGGGCCGGCGGGAGAAGAAGATGTTCAGCGGCGCCAGGAAGATGTGCAGGTGCTTGGAGTAGACGACCAGCACCAGGAAGCCGAGCACCACCGCGATCTGCGCCAGGATGCCGAACGTCTCCAGCGCCTCGCTGCTGGTGTCGCCGAGCAGGTCGGCCACCCACTGCGAGGCGAACGCCCCCGACTTGTAAGGGAAGTAGCCGGTCCGGATCTGGGCACCGCGATAGAGCAGCAGGGTCCAGATCACGTTGAAGATCATGAACAGG
>JANMWN010000117.1:0-3900 GCA_031394045.1 Sporichthyaceae bacterium | reverse complement strand
ATGCGATAGTTTCATCTACGAGATGCCCTTCGTGGTGGACCGAATCGAACCCTAGACAAGTCCGATTCTCCCAGCACGTAAGGGCATTCTCGATCTACGACCCACCCCACACCCCGTCCGGCGCGGTGGATCCGGGCTAAGGCGTACCGGACTGGGGAGTCCCGGAAGGTCTGACCGTCGCCGCGGCCCCCCTGAAGTGCCACGGCGACGACCAGACGCATTCCTGGGACTGCCCCTAGATCCCCAGGTCGGTGTACTCCGGAACGAGCGTGGGTCCGACTCCCGGCAGGTCGTGGGAGGCAGCCGCAACAGCGAGTAGCGCCGCCACCGCTGCCGGCGCGGTCTCGTTCTGCGCCGCCATCCTTGCGGCCACCAGGCCAGCCACGATCGGGGTCGAGAACGACGTACCGCTCCACTTCGCCAGGCCGTGGAAGTGCCGGGTCGTGCCCACATCCGGCGGCTGGAAGCACTCATAGTCCCCGCATGCGTACGCGTTCACGATGTCGCTGCCCCGGGCGAACACGTTGGCGTTCACCCCGGTGTTCGAGTAGTCAGCCACGGCTGTGCTGGTCGCATCCAGCGCACCGACCCCGACCGTCCAATCGAACGCCGCAGGCCAGAACGGATCGCTCGACGAGTCGTTGCCGGCCGCGGCCACGAGCACGCTCTGGTGCCGTGCCAGCGCCTTGGCCATCCCCCGGAAGCTGATCGGCGGCAGATCGTCGAGGGTGTAGCCGCCGGCGCTCAGGCTGATCACCGGGTAGCCCTGCCAGGCGGCCCGTCGTACGTGGTCCGGAATCCGCATCTCGTCGACGATGTCGGCCGAGTACGAGGGCGACCCCGACAGGATCTGCCGAAGGTCGATATCGAGCCGCCGCACCTGTAGGTCCGTCGCGGGTGCGATCCGACGGATGATGCCGGCGATGAACGTCCCGTGGCCCGTGTACGGGTCGATGAAGCCGTCCGGGGTGTCCGACATGGCGCCCAGGTTGAAGTGGTCGAGGGGGTCAGGGTCGACATCGGTGATCCCGTGCAGCCAGAAGAAGTGCCCCGACGCCGATCGGATGAATCCAGTGTCGAGCACCGCGACCGAAGTCCCAGCCCCGGCCTTCTCGTCTCGGATCGCCGGGTAGATCCGGTCCTTCCGCGACACCTCGGCCGGCTCGGTGGCCGGGCACAGGACGCCGTGCGGCGTGAACGAGAAGACGTGCTGTGGGCTGATCGCTGGGAATCCTTCGTCGTCCGGTCCGATCGACTCGCGCACGAGCCGACAGATCTCCGGGATCCCACGGATGGGCTCGCACTCGGCGATCGTGAGGAGTGTCGGCACGTGGCCGCCCATCTCCTGCGCCCGGTCGAGGTCGACCCGGTCGGTGTCGGCGATCCCAGCCTGCAGCGGTTGGGTGTCGTGGACGACCACCTGGTGACCGCGCCCCTGGAGCAGCCGGGCAACTTCGTCCGCGACGTCAGCGCGCGCGATCAGCTGACCTTCGCGGAACAAGATCCCGAACGGCTGGCCAGCCTCTCGCGGTTGGCCACCGCTGGCGTCGGTGACCGCGATATTCGGGTGCGCGGCGGCGATCAGACCGAGCTGGTGCTCCAGGATCTGCGGATCGGGATCAGGGGGATTGCTTTTCATCGTCGCCTCCGAGGGGGTGGTGGCCAGAAGACCTTCGTTGCTCGGGCAGGGTCGTGCTCGTCAGGGGTCAGAACGTCACAACTAGCATCTCGGTTGTGGGAGAGCCGCAACTTGACCTGACGGCGTGGCTTTCGGCCAGGCCCAGCGGCGAGGCCTTGTCCCAGCTGGCTATGGCCCGTCCGTCTGTTGTCCTCTCATGGTGCGACTCCGAGTCGCCGCGACTCGTACGCGCTCTCGGAGCATCGCACGTGTGGCAGGCACGCGGACTGGCCGCGCGTGAGTCAGGAGACGCCAATCGCGCGCTCAGATACATGCGCCGATCTGTTTCTTTTGCCGACCGAGAGGGATCCCCCGACCGTTCGGCGGACGTCCGCGCCTCGCTCGCCACGACTCTGGCCCTGGTGGGGCGCCCCGAGGCGGCTCTGGATTGGTTGGCGCAAGCAGATTCGATCGCGGGGCCAGAGCTTCGGGCCAGGGTGCAGATGCGTCGAGGTGCTGTGCTTCGTCTGCTCGGTCGGCACCTCGAGGCAGTCGAGGTGCTCAGTGGTGCGGTCGCCACCCTCCGCGCGTCGAACGACGTCCTGTGGGAGGCCCGCGCCCTGAACAACCGGGCGATCGCGTACCTCGATCTGGGTCAGCCGCATCGGGCCGAGCGCGACGCAGCGCGATCGCGTGAGCTCTACGCAATGACCGATCAAGGTTTGGAGGCGGCGTCCGGCACCCACAACCTCGGTGTGGTCGCCTACCGGGTCGGCGCGCTGCCGGAGGCGCTGGAGAAGCTGGCAGAGGCCGGCGTCTTGTACGCGGACGTCGGCGTCTCTGCCCCGAGCCTAGCCATGGACCGCTCCGTAGTGCTGCTGGCCGCCGGCCTGCCCGACGAGGCCTATCGGCTCATCGACGAGTGCGTCGCGACGTTCAGCACTGCCGATACGCGGACCGGCCTGCACGCGGACGCGCGACTGGTCGCGGCGCGGGCCGCCATCGCGGCTGGACGCCCCGCGCGCGCGGCGGAGCACGCGGCTACGGCGGAGCGATTCTTTGTTCGCCAGGGCAACGTACGCGCCAGTCGGTTGGCGCGGCTTGAGTCTGTCCAAGCGCAATGGGCCGCCGGGACGAAGGGCGCCCGCGCGCTCAGTCGTACGGCCGGTGATCTGGCAGACGGGCTGGCCGCCATGGATGCCCCGGAGACGGCCGATGCGCAGCTGCTCGCCGGCCGGATCTGTCTGGCCGCAGGCCGGACGGACGCCGCGCTCCACCAGCTGCACCTCGGGGCGGCCGCGAGGCACCGGGGTCCGGCCCTGTCGCGGGTGGCCGGCTGGGTGTCCCAGCAGCTCGCCTTCGAGGTCGCCGGTGACTCTGCTGGCGTCGTGCGCGCGGCGAGCAGCGGCTTGCGAGTCCTCGACGAGCACCGCCTCTCGCTGGGCGCGACCGAGCTCAGGGCGCGCGCGACAACGCACGGCGCCGAGCTGGTGTCCGGTGCCTTGCGTCAGGTGGTGGGATCCGGTGATGCCAGGCGACTGCTCGCCTGGAGCGAACGTTGGCGGAGCACGACGATCGACGACCGGCCGACCCGACCGGCGCAGGACCGTGAGCTGATCGTCGAGCTGGGCGAGCTCCGCGAGGTGAGTCGTGAGCTCACGCTGGGCGGACTCGACGGACCGGCCGCAGAGGTGCTCAGTCGCCGTCAGCAGCAGCTGGAGAGCGCCGTGGTCGCGCGGGCACGGCAGGCGCGCGGGTCGACCGGCCGGACCCGGCAGGAGACGTTCGACCTGCCCCAACTGTTCGCGGCCCTCGGGCGCCGTCAGCTGCTCTCGCTCGTCGAGGTCGACGGCACGCTGTACGCGTTGCTCGTCGCCAAGGGCCGGGTCCGCCGGTTCCGGCTCGGGGCTGCGGCCGACGCCGCCCGCGAGGTGGAGTTCGCCCGCTTCGGGCTGCGTACGGTCGTGGTCGGCCGGGGTGGCCCGACGGCGCAGCTGCGGCTGGACGCGGCGGGCGCGATGCTCGAGGCCGCGCTGCTGGGCGCGGTGGTGGCTGCGCTGGACGACGGCCCGCTGGTCCTCGTACCCCCGACGCGGCTGCAGGCGACGCCGTGGGCGGTGCTCCCGACTCTGCGCGGCCGAGCCTTCAGCGTGGCGCCGTCGGCCCGGGCCTGGGTACGCGCGGCCGGCAGCAGGCCGCCGCGAAGTCGCCAGGTGGTGCTGGTCCGCGGCCCCGGCCTGGGCAGCGACGGCGCCGAGGTACCGGTCCTCGCCGGGCTGCAC
>JANMWN010000114.1:0-35581 GCA_031394045.1 Sporichthyaceae bacterium | reverse complement strand
GAAAATGTGTCATCCGTGTGAATTCTGGTCCCGATGAACGCATACGACACACAGCACCCCTCCTCCCCCACTGGTCCCGAAGGGCATGGCAAGGTATCCCGGGACAGATAACGAACCGATCACGGAAGCGGTACCCACTCGATGGGTCGCAGGAAGGAGAGGCCTGTTCGACCACCGCACGTTTTGAATCCGACTGGAGCTCGGGGTACTCGGGCGGGACGCCGGCTCCTATGACAGAAGAGGTTTCTCCGTATGTCTATCGCCCAGTTTCGCAAGTTCGCACCGCTCTCGCTCCTAGCAGTCCCCCTCCTGATCCCGGCTCTGGTGAGCCCAAGCAACGCGGCTGCGCCTGCCAAGGCGACGAAGTCCAAGGTCTCGGCTCCCGCCATGGTGACGGCCAAAGTCACCCCCAACGCGAGCATCCCGGCGGCCGCACACGGTGTGGCGTTCGGCACATCGCTCGGCACCAACACCGCGGCGACACTGAAGCTGTTCCCGAACGCCAAGATCGGTCGCGTGTTCTGGAGCGCACCCAAGGCGCAGCTGCCGGCCCTGCCGTCGACGTACCAGATCTGGGTGTCGTTCAACACCAGCATGTCCACGGTGGCCTCCGGCAAGTTCAACGCGCAGTTCGCGACTCTGCTGCAGGCATGGAACAAGTCCGGCCGGACGGTCTACTGGTCCTGGCAGCACGAGGCCGACCGGCACTCGAGCTCGAGCGCAGCCCTGTTCGTGGCCGGCTGGAAGCAGCTGCTCTCGGTCGAGGCGAAGAACCCCAGCACTCGGGTCAAGTCGATGAACATCCTGACCGGCATCCTGCTGGCGCCAAACCGGCCCCACGGCGACCCGGCCAGGTGGTACGTCAACGCTGACGTCCTCGGCTTCGACTGCTACGTGCCGGCGAGCATCCCGCGGGCGATGGCGTACGCCAAGTCCAAGGGCAAGAAGTGGGCGCTGCCGGAGTTCGGTGCCGACAACGGTGACGCGGGCAACATCACGTACATCCAGTCCACGATCCAGCAGTGGGCCTCGTACCCGCCCATCGGTGCGGCTTGGTACAACAACACGGCGGCGGCGAGCTTCTCGCAGCCGTTGGCCAAGCTCCCGCAGACCACGGCCTACCTCCGGGCGTTGGCCGCCCTGTAGTACGAGCACAGCTGTAGTGCAGAACAGCACCAGAGCCGGCGGGTACGGACCTCGCGTCCTTACCCGCCGGCTCTGTGCTTGCGACCTCACGGTCCCGTGCTGAGCCGGGCGCTCGCGTACGTTTGCTCCCGTCGTCGAGCAGGGCGGAGCAGCGGGTGAGCGGGCGTTCGACCTCGCAGGTCGCCGGTCTGATCCGTCGCGCCGGGGTGCAGGAGGTCGACGACTCCACGCTCACCCGTGGCCTGTACTCCACCGACGCCTCGCTCTACCGGGTCGTACCCGACGTCGTCGTACGCCCGCGGGACACCGCCGAGATCCTTGCGGTGCTGGACGCCTGCCGCGAGGCGGGAGCGGCGCTGACGGCGCGCGGCGCCGGGACGTCGGTGGCCGGCAACGCCGTCGGGGCAGGAGTGGTCCTCGACCTCAGCAGGCATCTGCGCCGCATCGTCGAGATCGACGCGGAAGCCGGCCGGGCCGTCGTGGAACCCGGTGTCGTGCACCGCGACCTCCAGCGTGCGGTCGCGGCCCACGGTCTTCGCTTCGGTCCCGACCCGTCGTCCGGCAGCCGCTGCACGATCGGCGGCATGGTCGGCAACAACGCTTGTGGCACAAGGGCTCTGGCCTACGGACGTACCTCGGACAACGTCCTCGCGCTCGATGTCGCCATCGCCGACGGGCACGTCCTCCGGCTCGGCGCCGACCAGCCTCCGGAGCCTCGGCTGGTCGAGGCCCTGGGTCCCTTGGTGAGCGGAAACCTGGCCACGATCCGTACCCGGTTCGGCGGGTTCGCCCGGCAGTCGTCGGGGTACGCGCTCGAGCACCTGCTGCCTGAGCGCGGGTTCGACGTCGCCCGTGCCCTCGTCGGCAGCGAGGGGACGCTGGGGGTGGTCACCCGGGCCACGGTCCGTCTGGTACGGGCACCACGCGTCACCCGCCTCGTCGTCCTCGGGTTCGCCGACCTGGCCGGCGCCGCGGACGCCGTGCTCGACGTGCTGGCGCACGAGCCGACCGCATGCGAGGGCCTCGACTCCCGCATCGTGACCGCGGTCCGTGAACGCAGGGGCGCCGCCGCCGTCCCGCCCCTGCCGCGCGGCCAGGGCTGGCTCTTCGTCGAGGTGGCCGGTGAGACGGAGGCCGTGGCGGAGGCACGGGTCGGCGCCCTCACCACGGTCGGCGCGCTCGGTGCGATGGGGGCGATCGACCACCTCGTCGTCCACGATCCCGCGCACGCCGCTGCGCTCTGGCAGGTACGCGCGGACGGCGCCGGGCGCAGCGGCGTTTCACCGGCCGGGCGGCAGGCCCACGCGGGATGGGAGGACGCGGCCGTTCCGCCCCAGCACCTCGGCAGCTACCTGCGCGCGTTCGACGACCTGGTGGCCGGCTACGGCCTTACCTGCATGCCGTACGGGCACTTCGGCGACGGCTGCGTCCACGCCCGCCTTGACTTCCGGCTCGATCAGCCCGACGGGGCCGTCGGCTTCCGCAGCTTCCTGCTCGAGGCCGCCCATCTGGTCGTCGGGTTCGGCGGGTCGCTGTCCGGCGAGCACGGCGACGGTCGCGCGCGCAGCGAGCTGCTCGCGCTCATGTACCCGCCCGAGGCCGTCGACCTGATGGCCCAGGTCAAGGCGGCCTTCGACCCCACCGGGATGCTCAACCCCGGCGTCATCGTCGGGCCGGCACCGCTCGACCGTGACCTGCGGGCGACCCAGCTGCCGCGACGCAGCTCGCCGCTGCCGATCACGCTGGCTCCGCACGACGGCGACCTGGTCTCGGCCGTGCACCGGTGCACAGGTGTCGGCTCCTGCCGGGCCGACCCCGGTCCGAGCGGCGGCGTCATGTGCCCGTCGTACGTCGTGACCAGGGACGAGAAGGACTCGACCCGTGGCCGGGCACGAGCCTTGCAGGAGATGTTCAACGGGACCTTGTTCACGCAAGGCTGGCGCTCACCCGAGGTGCACGAGGCACTCGACCTGTGCCTGTCCTGCAAGGGATGTCTCACCGACTGCCCGACCGGGATCGACATGGCTGCCTACAAGGCCGAGGTGCTGCACCAGCGGTACCGGCGACGGCTCCGGCCCAGGGCGCACTACTCGCTCGGCTGGCTCCCGCGCTGGGCGGCGGTCGGCTCGCGCGTCCCGAGGCTGGCCAACGGGCTGCTCGGCAAAGACCCGAACGGGACGCCCGGCCCGCTGGGGCGACTGGGTCGACTCGGTCGACTGGGTCGATGGCTCGCCGGCGTCGACCCGGCGGCCCCCGTACCCACGTTCGCCGCGCGTACCTTCCGGTCCACCTTCGCGCAGCGCCCCGCAGCCGTCCCGACCGGCCGCCCCTCCGTGCTGCTCTGGGTCGACACGTTCACCGAGCGGTTCAGCCCGGAGGTCGGTACGGCAGCGGTCGCGCTGCTCGAGGCGGCCGGATTCGATGTCGCGCTCTCGCCCAGGGGTACCTGCTGCGCATTGACGTACATCTCCACCGGGCAGCTCGACGCCGCCAGGCGACGGTTGGGCCGCACGGTGACCGGCCTGACGCCCGCGGTCAGGTCGGGCGCCCTGATCGTCGGGCTGGAGCCCTCGTGCACCGCAGTGCTCCGCTCGGAGGCGGTCGCCCTGGTCGGCACCGACGAGGCCCGCGCCGTCGCCGGCGCGGTGCGGACCGTCGCGGAGCTGCTGGCGCAGACCCCCGGCTGGCAGCCCCCGCGGCTCGACGGGCGCGCGGTCGTGGCCCAGCCGCACTGCCACCACAGCGCGGTGATGGGCTGGGACGCGGACGCGGAGCTCCTCGCCCGGACCGGAGCGCAGGTCACCCGGGTCGCGGGCTGCTGCGGCCTGGCCGGCAACTTCGGCGTCGAGGCAGGGCACCGGGCGCTGTCGGAACAGATCGCCGCGAGCGAGCTGCTGCCGGCCATCCGCGCCGGGGCGGCCGGCGGCGACGCCCCCGTCGTGCTCGCGGACGGCTTCTCGTGTCGCCTTCAGGTCACGAGCCTGACCGACGTACGCCCGGTGCACCTGGCTCAGCTGCTCACCGAGGTGACACCGCGTGCCGACCATCACAGCGACAACGGTTGGTGGCACTAGATCAAACGAGCTGTCGTCCCTGTCGGTGCCGGCTAGTCCGGCGGGAGGTAGTCCGTCGCCCGGTCGACCTGGTCGTAGACGTCCTGGCCGATCGGGCGGCGCATCTCCTCGGCCAGGTGGCCGAGCAGGCCGGCCGTACGCGCCAGCAGGGCCACGCCGCGCAGCATCTGGACCGGGACCCCGGCATCGCACAGCGCGGCGCCGCAGACCCCGGCGCCGTTGAGGGGCAGCGTCCGACCCAGGATCTCGGGGGCGACCCGACCGACCGCCTCGAACAGCCGAAGGTACGGGCCCCGCAGCCCGGCCTGGTCCGAGATCGCGATCAGCACCGGCGTCCGCGGGTCCTCGTCCTTGTGCACCGGGTGGCCGAGCCCCGGTACGAACCGGCCCGCTGACCGTGCCTCTTGCACGGCCAGCCGCGCGAGGTCGTCGAAGCCGGCGTCCCCCGACGGGACAGCACCGCTGCGCTCGCGTTCGGACACCAGGGCGTCGTCGAGGAAGCGCCCGACGTTCTCGGTGACGCCGAGGTAGCGCGAGCCGCCGCCGAGCAGCCCGGCAGCCAGCGCGCCCTGCAACGACTCCGGCGCGCTGAGCAGGGTCAGCCGGGCGGAGATCGCCGTCGGGGTGAGCCCGTGGTCGGCGAGCGCCACGAGCACCGCCTCGAACACCTTCAGCTGGCCGGCCGTCGGTCGCCTCGTGGTGAGCAGCCAGTACGCCAGGTCGGTGAACCCGATCTTGCCCAGCATCTCGCTCGCCAGGTCGCGGCCGAGCAGCGTGATCGACGTCGCGTCAGAGGTACCGATGGAGGTGGGGTAGCCGGTCATGGTCCGTCCTGTCCTTGTACCTGTCGCTGGTCTACGTCGACCTCGTCGGGCGGGTGCCCGGTCGGCAGCCGGTGCTTGGCGACCCGAGCGGTCGGCGTACGCGGCAGCGAGTCCAGAGCCTGCCAGAACCGCGGGACCTTGAACGCCGTCAACCGTTCCGCTGCCCAGACCTGGAGCGCCGCGAAGTCCACCCGACGGCCAGGGACCAGGACGACGAACGCCTTGATGTCCTCCTCGGACAGCTCCGACGGGACGCCTACCACCGCACACTCGAGGACGTCCGGGTGGGAAGCGATCGCCTCCTCGACCTCGGCCGGCGAGAGGTTCTGCCCGCGGCGGCGCAGCACCTCCTTCTTGCGCGCCACGAACGTGTACATCCCGTCGCCGTCCTCCGTCACCAGGTCGCCGGTGTGCAGCCACCCGTCCACGATCGCGGCTGCTGTCTCGTCGGGCATCTGCCAGTACCCGGGCGTGACGACGGGGTTGCGCAGCAACATCTCCCCCACCTCGCCCACTGGCACGTCGGCATCGTCGTCGCCCACGACCCGGCCGTGGTTGACCACACCGAGCGTCGGGTGCTGCCGAAGGCCACCCAACGTCCCGTACGGGCGCCGACCGCGCGGCCAGATCAGCCCGTATGGAGACTCCGACATCGCGTAGCCGCAGACGATCCGCAGGCCGAGGCGGGCCTCGATCTCCTCCTGCCGCTGCTGCGTCGGAGACGGCCCGGTGTAGCAGAGCCGCAGCGGGGTGTCGGCGTCGTCAGGGCGCTCGGGTTGCCGCATCAGGATCTCGAGCATCGCCCCGATCGCGTTGAACTCGGTCGCGCCGTGCCGACGGGCCGAGTCGAGGAACCCGCTCGCCGAGAACCGCGGCAGCAGGACGAGCCCGGCACCGCAAGCCAGCGACCCCATGGTCGAGTACGCCGTCGCGTTGACGTGGAACAGCGGCAGCGAGGTCAGCAGCCGGTCGTCCTCCGTGAGCTCCATCCAGTACGGGAACCCGTCACCGGCCATGGCGTACGCGCGGTGGGTCTGCATCACCAGCTTGGACCGGCCGGTGGTTCCCGAGGTGGGGATGAGCGTGGCGACGTCGTCCGGGCCGGGGCCGCTCCCTCGCAGGCCCAGACCCACGAGGCCCGGCCCGCCGTGGCCCGGGTAGCTCGTGCGGTCGACCAGGTCCTCGACCCGCCCCACACCGAGCTCGGCCTGCTCACGGGCACCGGAGATCTCGACCCGGGCGACCATGGCATCGTCGGTGAGCAGCAGGCGCGGCCGCACCTGGCTGACCAGCCCGACCAGCTCGGCCGGCGCGAGCTCCGGGTCGCAGGTGACGGCGACCGCGCCCATGGATGTCAGAGCCAGCCAGGCCAGCAGGTACGGCGGAGTGGTCCGTGCCGTGACGACGACCAGGTCACCTCGTCGTACCCCCGCTTGCTGCAGCCGTTCGATCGTGCCGACGACCTGCGCTGTCGCCTGCCCGAACGTGAGCTGCTCGTCGTCGGTGCGCAACCAGGTCTTGCCCGGGTCACGTTCGGCGGCCACCGCCAGCAGTGCGGGGATCGTGTCGGGCATCGCCGCTCCGCTTCGCGTCGTCGGGTCGGGTGCGACGGTCTCGCGGCCCGACCCTAACGCCTCACGTCTCGCGGTCCGCTACCGTCGGCGGTCATCGAGCTCGGAGGTCCCGTTGGCTTCACTCGCCCCATCAGACGTCTCGCGAGTGGTCGACTCGCTCACCATCGAAGGGCCGTGGCGGAGCCGGTCGTCGACCCGGTTCTGGGTCCTGCTCGTACTCGCCGGGGTGATCGCCACCGCCGGCGTGGTCGCGGACTCCACCGCGACGGTCATCGGCGCCATGATCGTGGCACCCCTGATGACGCCGATCCTGGGGGTCGCCCTGAACCTGGTGCTGGCCGACCGGAACCGACTGATCCGCAGCGCCGCCCTGGTCATCGGCGGCGCGCTCACCGTGGTCGCCATCGGCTTCCTGATCGGCTCGATCGGGCACCCGCTCGACCAGTACGCCAGCAACAACCAGGTCGCAGCGCGGATCAGCCCGCGGCTGATCGACCTGATCGCCGCGCTGGCCACCGGGACCGTCGGTGCCTTCGCCCTCGTCCGTTCCGACATCTCCGACACGCTGCCCGGGGTTGCGATCGCTATCTCGCTGGTGCCGCCGCTGGCCGTCGTGGGGCTGCTGCTCGAGGTCGGCCGGTACGCCGACGCAGAACAGGCGGCGCTCCTGTTCGGCACGAACGTCGCCGCCATCGTCGCCACCGGAACCGCGGTCCTGCTCGCCTACCGGATGCGCGGCACTGCCCGGGAGGCTGGCTACCACGTGGGCGACCTGAGCGGGACGAGGTTGGCGTTGGTCGCAGCTGCCCTCGTGGCGGTCGCCATCCCCCTGACGATCGGGACCCTCGCCGTCGCCCGTGACCAGCGGCTCGCCTTCCAGGCTCGTCCGATCGCCCAGCAGTGGGCCCGCGACGCGGGCTGGCAGATCGCCACTGTCGAGGCGGTGGACGGCGCGATCATCGTGACCGCCCTGGGTCCCCCGCCACAGGTGGACGTGGAGCGGCTGCGCCGCGACCTGGACGCGCACGGCCTGGCCGGGGCAGACGTGACGGTCCGGCTCGTCGTGGGCGGGACCCGGTTCTGTCCTGCCGGATCTACGCAGTGCGAGGCGGTCGACGGGCTCACCTAGCCGATCGTGTCCCCCTTGGCGCCGAGGCACACCGTTGGGTACCGTCAGGCATGCTCCGGCTGGTGATCACCTTCTGCATCTTCCTGCTGTCCGCAGCCCTCGGCCTGCTGATCGCCGTACTCGTCCTGCCCGACATGAGCGTAAGCGCCGCGTCGTTCGTGCTCGACGTCGCGATCTTCGCCGTGCTGCGCGCGATCATCTCGCCCTTCATCATCAAGCTCACGCTCACCAGCGCCCGCGCGCTCGCCGGCGCCGCTGGGCTCGTGGCGACGCTGGTCGCACTCATCCTCACTACCCTGGTCACGAGCGGGCTCTCGATCAAGGGCCTGTCGACGTGGGTGCTGGCCACGCTGATCACCTGGCTCGTTTCGATGTTCGCGGCTTTCCTGCTGCCGCTGCTCGTGGTCAAGGGTCTCCTCGGCGCCAGCCTCCGAGATGCCGCGCGCCCCAGCGGCGGGGGCAACAACGACGCGCTCGGTCAGCTGCTCTGAACGCGCCAGACCCCAGGCCGAACCCCACCATCGCGAGACGACGCAGAAGACACCGATGACAGGCAGTGACGCCTGGGCCGCCGGTGAGGGTGTCAGAGTCGCGGCCTTCGCCCGCGGAGCCCGGCACCCTGACGGCTTCGGCTACCTGGGTGCCACCGGTCAGCTCGATCCGGAGCGGGCGGTCGAGACCTGGATCACCGCCCGGATGACCTACGTCTTCGCGCTCGCGTCGTTGCTCGGGGACGTCGCTGCCGCCGAGCTGGTCGACCACGGGCTCAGCGCGCTCTCGACGACGCTGCGGGACAAGGAGCATGGCGGCTGGTTCCACTCGACGCTGCGCGAGGACCGCAAGGAGGCCTACGACCACGCCTTCGTCGTACTCGCTGCAGCCGCCGCGACCACGGCTGGTCGACCAGGTGCCGAGCAGTTGCTCGACGATGCGCTGACCTGCGTCACCACTCACTTCTGGGACGACGAGGCTGGGCTCGCGCGCGATGTCTGGGACCGACGGTGGACGACGCTCGAGGACTACCGCGGCGCGAACGCGAACATGCACCTGGTGGAGGCGTTCATCGCGGCGAGCGACGCGACCGGCGACAACAGCTGGCGGCTGCGCGCGCTCGGCATCGCCGAGCGGCTGATCCACGGCAAGGCACGAGCCAACAGCTGGCGGCTGCCCGAGCACCACGCCTCCGACTGGAACGTGCTGCCGGAGTACAACGCCGCTGTCCCCGACCATCCCTTCCGCCCGTACGGGGCCACCGTGGGTCACTGGCTGGAGTGGTCACGCCTGCTGGTCCACCTGCACGTCGGGCTGCCGGACCCACCTGCCTGGTTGCTCCCGGACGCTCGCGCCCTGTTCCGCGCGTCGGTCGCCGAAGGCTGGGCCGTGGACGGCGCCGACGGCTTCGTCTACACGGTGGGCTGGGACGGCCGGCCTGTGGTCCGGCAGCGGATGCACTGGGTCGTGACCGAGGCGATCGGGGCCGCAGCCGTACTAGCCCTGTGCACGGACGACACGGCCGAGGCGGCGGAGGCGGCCGACTGGGCCGACTGGGAAAAGCGTTGGTGGGAGTACGCAAGGACGTTCCTGATCGACACCGAAGGCGGAAGCTGGCACCATCAGCTCGACGAGAACAACGTCCCGTCATCCACCGTGTGGGCGGGCAAGCCCGACGTCTACCACATCTACCAGGCCACGATCCTGACTCGCGCCCCGCTCGCGTCCAGCGTCGTCACAGCGGCCCTGGCGCTGTAGGCGTCTCGTCGCGCAGGACCCGGCGCAGGATCTTGCCCGAGGCCGACTTGGGGACAACGTCGATGAACGTCAGCCGCCGGATCTGCTTGTACGAGGCCACCTGCTCGCCGACGAACTGCTGGATCTCCTCGGCGGTGGCTGCCACTCCGGGGCGCAGGACGACGAAGGCAGCCGGGATCTCGCCGGCTTCGTCGTCAGGCAGGCCGACGACCGCCGCATCGGCCACCGCGGGATGGGCGAGCAGCAGGGCCTCCAGCTCGGCGGGAGGTACCTGGAATCCCTTGTACTTGATCAGCTCCTTGAGCCGGTCAACCACGAAGACGTGGCCGTCCTGGTCGACGTGGCCGATGTCGCCTGTGTGCAGCCAGCCCTCGTCGTCCAACGTCTCTGCCGTCGCCGCCGGGTTGTTGAGATATCCACGCATGACCTGAAGGCCCCGGATCCACAGCTCGCCGTCCTCGTCGGTACTGAGGTCGGTCCCGGTGACGGGATGCACGATGCGTAGCTCGGTGTTCGGCGCGGTGATGCCCACCGAGCCAGCCTTGCCGTCGCCGAACACGGTCAGATGGGAGACCGGCGACAGCTCGGTCATGCCGTAGCCCTGGACGAACTCGCAACCGAGGCGCTTGCCCGCCTCCTCGGCGAGCTCGGCAGACAGGGGTGCTGCACCGGACGTCACCTGGCGCAGCGAGGAGAGGTCGTAGGAGTCGACCATCGGGTGCTGGGCCAGGGCGACCACGATCGGCGGCGCCACGAAGCCACGTGTGATCGAGTGCTCCGCGTGCAGGGACAGGAACTGCTCGAGGTCGAACCGCGGCATCGTCACGATCGTGACCCCGGCACGCAGGCCGCAGTTCATCAGCACCTGCATCCCGTAGATGTGGAAGAAGGGCAGGACGGCGAGCACCTTGTCGTCCTCGAGGATCTGGGCCGGAGCGAGGATCTGCATGATGTTCGCGACGAGGTTGCGATGGGTGAGCATCACTCCCTTGCACAAACCGGTGGTCCCTGAGGAGTACGGCAGCACCACCAGGTCTTCGGGATCGACCGGGACCTGCTCCGCAGGAGCGCCGAACAGCTCCGCCAACGGATGGACTCCGTCACCGGGCGTCCGCCGGCGGGCTTCCCAGCAGGTGGATGGAGCGCACCCGGGTATCCGCCGATGCGGCCTTCGCCACCTCCAGGAACATCGGGACCGTGACCAGCAGCTCCGCCCCTGAGTCCACGAGCTGGTGATGGACCTCGCGCTCGGTGTACGTGGGGTTGATCGTGGTCACCACGCCGCCGGCCAGCGCCACCGCGTGGAAGACCACCGCGTACTCGGGCACGTTGGGAGACATGATCGCCAGGACCTGGCCTCGTCCGAATCCGGCAGCGATCAGGCCGCCGGCCAGGGATCGGACCGCCCGGTCCAGCTCCGCGTACGTGATGACACGACCGCTGGGGCCGTCGATGAGCGCCGGCTTGTCGCCCAGCTCGACCGCGCGGGCGAGCACGAAGCCGGTCACCGCGACCGACGGGATCTCCACGTCCGGGAGGGGACTGCGGTGGATCATGGGGGCTCCTCGTCGAGCGCCGGCGCAGCTACGGCTTGCCCGACCGATACTGCAGCCTCCGGGCCGCGATTGCCACCGCTGGGCGACCTGGGTACGGCGCAGCGCAAGCTCTGGCCCGACACCGGCCGCCACTAGGAGCAGACGACCCCAAGGCAGTTGGGGGCGGGGGTGTTGCCGTGCGCGGTGTTGCCCCCGGCGTCGACCGTGCCGTCAATTGCGGCAATGCCGTGCGCGGTGTTCTTGTTCGCCAGGTTCGCCTTCAGCACGTTGCCGGCGGAGTCGCCCGGGGCTTGCTCGAAGACGGTGATCCCTGCGCCCACGTTCCGGTTGGCGACGTTGCCGTCGAGCAGGTTGCCGGCGGAGCCGAGCACGACGATGCCACCACCCTGGCCTGGCACTCCCTGGTTCTCGTTGGCGGTGTTGCCCACCACGGAGTTGTCGTTCGCAGCGGACACGAGTAGCAGGCCACCGAGCCCGTTGCGGTTGGTGCGGTTCAGCGTGACCGTGTTACCCATCGAGCCGGACTGACCGCCGGTCAAGAGGATGCCGAACGCATTGCCCGTCGCCGCGTTGCCGCTGACCCTGCTGTCGACGAGGTCGAAGCAGAACAGTCCGGCGTAGCCGTTGCCGGTGAGGACGTTGTTGCTGATGACGCCGTGCGCCAATGCCCCGACGACGATCCCGTTGACCGCGTTGCCCCATGCTTGGTTCCCCAGCACCTTGATCGAGTTCGAGCCGTAGTTGACCTCGAGGCCGTGGTTCATGTTCTGGGCCAGCCGGTTGTTCAGCACTCTGCTCCGGGGTGAGTTCAGCACGAACATGCCATCCCATGCGTTGCGGGAGAGGTCGTTGTCCGCGACGAGAGTCCCGGGCGATGAGATGACGTCGACCCCGTCGGCCTGGTAGGCCGCTACCGAGTTGGTCACCGTGCTCCCCATCACGACGCTGCCCGGGGAGCTCTGGACCAGCACCCCCGCGGAGCTGTCTCCCGGAAGGCCGCCGGCGCCGATCCGCAGGATGCGCAGCTTGGTCACCGTCGCGTGCGGCGCGTCATGCAGCCCCACGCCGTTGACGAAGAAGTCCGTGATGGTCCCGTTCTCGATCCGCACGTTCGCGTGCCCGTCGACGACCACACCCTGGCTGCCGGGCGTGTTCACGCCGTCGATCGTGTGACCGGCCAGGTCGATCGTCACCCCGCTGGCAGCGATGACGAGGCCGTTGCCCTGGCAGTTCAGCAGGTCATTCGCGAGCCGCGTGCTGGCGGTCAGTGTCTGACCGCAGACGACGGTGGTGCTGGGGCCTGCCGCCTCGGCGGTGCTGACGGGTACCACGACCAGCGGCACAGCGAGAGCGGCAACCAGGATTCGACGCATGACGTGCTCCAGTTCTGTTGAAAGGGTTCGTAGCCAGGAATGTCGGTCAGGGGTGGATGCGACGTGGCCGCCTCGATGCTCATCCGGTCGCGCCGAACGAGAGGCTGTCGATGATGGGCTGGACCGCCGCAAGGACCTCCGGGAGCCTGTTCCGCGTGCTGCCACCGGCAGCGACGAAGAGGACGCGACCGTTCGAGAGCTGGACGACGTATACCCGACCCGCCGAGCCGGGAACCACCCCCAGCGGATCGGTGATCCCGGCGACGCGGAACAGCGGCAGGCACTTGTCGGTCACCCCGTCGCACGTCGCGGTCGCCGGCACGCCAGCGCGCAGCTTCACATCGACCTGCCAGGCCGGGAGCCCTGCGAGCTTGGTCTGGACGACCGTCGTTGGTACCAGCTCCTGGCGGGCAGCGATCCAGCCGGCGAACGATCGGGCAGTCAGAGTGGTGGGTGCGGGCGAGCCTGCCGTCGGCAAGGGAGTCGCATCGATGAAGACCGCGAGGAATGGGCCGTTCGGGCTGTTCAGGACCACCAGCACGTCCCGCTTCACGATCTGGGTCCAGCCGTCGGGGCGGACAGCGACGAACGGAACGGCCAGAGGGAAGCTGGTACGCACGACTGTCGGCTGGTTGGTGATCGGAGCAGACGCCCGCGGGTGCCACGTCGTCCACGTGAGGACAGCGAGGCCGAGGATCACGGCCGCCGCGGTGGCGACGGCGACGTACACGCCGATCCGACGGGTGTTCCGCCGGCGCATCTGAGCAAGCCCGGCACGAACGTCGACGTCCTGACGTGTCGCGTCGCGGAGGGCATCTGCCGCAGACCTTGCGCGGAGCTCCACGGTCATGGTCGGTCCTCCTCGGCAACGCCCAGTCGCACCGACAGTGCTGCCCGCCCCCGGACCAGGTGTGCCTTGACCGAGCTCGCCGAGCAGCCGAGCGTGAGCGCGATGTCGGACACCTGCATGTCGTAGATGTAGTGCAGCGAGAGCGACTGGGCCTGCCGCCGCGGCAGGCGCCGGACCTCGACCCAGAACTCCTCGTCCTCCCGGGGCAGGTCCGTCTGGACGTGCCGCAGCCCGCCGGCACGGAGCAGGGCGCGAGCCTCAGCGGCCCGCCGCCGGATCAACGAGGTCGACAGGTTGGCACAGACCCGGCGTACCCAGGCCGCAGGCTGCTCGTACTGCTCGATCTCGCGCCACCGGCGGTAGGTCGCGATCATCGCCTCCTGGGCGATGTCCTCGGCGGCTGCCGATCCGGTCAGTGCCCGGGCGAGCGCGACCAGCGAGGGAAACTCACTCGTGTAGAAGACCTCGAACGACTGCGCAGTGCGGAGACGGCGCGCTTGCGCGCGGGAGGGAGGGTCCTCCCAGGTGCTCGTCTCGCCGCTCAGTGGTTCGGTCACGCTCATACTCGATCCGGAGGGGTCGCCAGGTTGACACAACTTCAAGAATCGCGAGAGCAGCCCTCGTGGCGTCAGCGACCGGAGCCGGTGGCGGTAGGCGGCGAATCGGTCAGCTGGCCCGATCGCGAGCTAGTCCGCTCCTACGAGACCACGCGTCAGCCGTGGATCTGACGGGCACTCTCCTCGATCTCAGTTGCGGGCCCGCCCGCGTCCAGGAGCGCGCACAGCTGCAGGTCATCTGCAGGCTGGATCAGCTCGATCATGATGCCGTCGGGGTCTCGGACGTACACCATCAGGGTCTTTCCAACCAGGTTGGCCGGGCGCGCATGGAAGACCACGCCACGCTCGCGCATGGCGGCGCAGGTCGCCTCGAGATCGCTGACCACCAGGCACGGATGGGCGGCCCCGACGTCGCAGGTGCGCAGCACGTACGCGTCGCCAAGCGGGTTCGCATACCGCAGCAGCTCGACCACGATGTTCTCGCCGGCCAGCAGGGCGATGTCGACGTCGGTGTCGGCGAGGTCGGTCTGCTCCGAGATTGCGGCGCCGTCCAGGTGAGCACGTCCGATGTCGCGGAACCCTAGGTTCGTGCAGTACCACTCGACCGACCGCTCCAGGTCGGAAACGGTCAGCCCAAGGTGATGGACCTCGACGGTCATGCGCTCCCCCGTAGGTCGATGACAACCTTGCCGAGGTTTCGGCCGGCAAGCAGATCGACGATGGCGGCCGGCGCACTCTCGATCCCCTCGCGGACCGAGAGCGGGAAGGCCAGCCCGCCGGAGTCGATGAGCTCGGCCATCTCCTGACGACACTGCGCGTAGTCGGCCGCGTACATCCTGGCGAGGAAGCCCTTCAAGGTCAGGCCCTTGGCAATCGCGTCGAAAAGGTTGCGTGGCCCGACCGGTGACTTCTCCGGGGAGTAGTTGGCGATCGCTCCGCAGAGCGCGACGCGGCCACCTGGACGGAGCACCTCCAGCGCTGCCTCCAAGTGGTCGCCCCCCACGTTGTCGAAGTAGACGTCGATTCCCCCGGGTGCCGCCTTGGACAGCTGTTCGGTGATGGCGCCGTCCCGGTAGCTGAACGCGTGGTCGGCGCCGAGCTGCTCGACGAGGTAGCGCACCTTCTCCGGTGTCCCGGCGCTCGCGATGACGGTGTGCCCCCGCTTCTTGGCCAGCTGGACGACCAGCACTCCGACCGCGCCGGCCGCAGCCGACACGAAAACCACGTCTCCGTCCGTCAGGGCGGCCACGCGCAGCAGGCCGGCCCACGCGGTCAGCCCAGTCGTACCGAGTGCCCCCACGTACTCGGCCTCGGTCCGGGGACCAGACAGGTGAAGCAGCTCTGGGCCGCCCCATCCCGTCATGGAGTCGCGAAGCACCGTGTGGTCGCGCCAGCCGTGGTTGTGAGCGACCACCTCGCCGACCTGGTAGGCAGCCGACTCCGAGCGGACGACCCGGCCGACCGCCCAGCCCTCCATGGGCATGTCCAGCGTCAGCGGAGGCAGGTAAGCGGTGCCCACCTCTCGTACCCGGAGCACCGTCGCGGCGTCGATCGACAACCACGAGTTCCGTACGACGAACTCACCGGGCTCGACCATCTGGATGCGCCGCTCGTGGATTCGGAAGTCGTCGGTCGAGAGCTGTCCGACCGGCCGCCGCGTGAGCTGAACCTCGCGAACCTCGATCGGGTCGCCGGCCAACAAGGAAGTTCCCATCGAGTCAGCCGCTCGCCGGCTCCGTGGCCATCGCGGCCACGTAGTCGCGGTAGTCGGCCGCGATCGGGATCGAACCCGTGATGCCGCCGTCGATCTGGATGCACTGACCGGTGATGTAGCGGGCCATGTCGGAGGCGAGGAAGGCGACCGTCGGCGCGATGTCCTCCGGGCCTCCGATGAACGGCACCATGTTGTGGCGCAGGTACATCTCGCGCATCTGCTCGGGCATGCCGAGCCCCGCCGGAGACAGGATCAGGCCAGGGGCGATGGAGTTGCATCGGATGCCCTGGCGGCCCCACTGAAGTGCGACCGTCCGACTCAGGTGGATGATGCCGGCCTTGGCGACCGGGTAACCGGTCATGTACACCTCGCCGCCGATCCCCGAGATGGATGCGGTGTTGATGATGCTGCCGCCACCCGTCTTGAGCATTGCCGGGATCCCGTGCTTGCACCCGAGCATCGGGCCGGTGAGGTCGATGCGTAGCGTCTTGTCCCAGTTGGCCAGGTCCTGCGACGTGACTTCGAAGTCCTTGCCGACCAGGTTCAGGGCGGCGGCGTTGTTGAACATGATGTCCAGCCGGCCAAAGGACTCGACCGCAGTGTCGATGGCGTGCTTGATCTGCTCCTCCTCGCCCACGTCGGTCCCCACTGCTAGGGCTGTACCTCCCGCGGCCTCGATCTCGGCCGCGAGTTCCTGGCCGCCACGGAGGTTGATGTCCGCGATGACGACCGAGGCGCCGAGCTCTGCCATGAGGCTCGCTGAGGCAGCGCCGATGCCCGACGAGCCACCCGTCACCAGGGCGACCTTCCCGTCCAACCTGAACATCCGGCGTTCCCTTCTCGCTCACACAGACTGGCGCACCCTCGACAGATGCCGAGAGCAACAGTAACGTCCAACCGTTTGATAGGTAAGCCTTGAGCGGCGAGCGCAGGAGGTCCACAGATGGAGCGGATGCGGCTCGACGGGCGGGTCGCGGTCGTCACCGGGGCGGGTCGGGGACTGGGACGGGGGTACGCCACCCTGCTCGCCCACCGCGGCGCCCAGGTCGTGGTCAACAACCGGATCCGTCCCGGTACCGAGCACGAGGCTCCCGTCGCTGACGAGGTAGTGGAGCTCATCACCTCGTCCGGCGGCAAGGCCGTCGCCAGCTACGCCGACGTGGCCGACCGCACGGGCGCGGCTTCGGTGGTCGAGACGGCACTGGAGGCCTTCGGCCGCATCGACATCGTGGTGAACAACGCTGGCATCGTCCACTTCCAGACGTTCGGCGAGTACCCGGCCGACGCGTTCGACGAGATGCTGTCGATCCAGCTCGGCGCCACCTGGTTCGTCACCCAGGCTGCGTGGCCGCACCTGGCCCGGCAGGGCTATGGCCGCGTCGTCAACACGGTGTCCCGCGGAGCCTTCTTCGGAGACCCGCAAGGCGCGGCGTACGCCGCGAGCAAGGGCGCGACCTACGGTCTGACCCGCGCCCTGGCCGTCGAGGGGCGGGCGCTCGGGATCAAGGTCAACGCCGTGTCGCCCACCGCCTGGACACCCCTGTACGCCCGCGCCCCGGACGTGACCCCGGAGCGGCGCGCCGTACTCGAGAGCGACTTCCGCGCCGAGCAGGTGGCACCCGTGATCGTCGCGCTGGCGCACGCGTCGTGCCCGTTCACCGGCGAGGTGATCGGGGCCGCGGGCCGGCACATCAGCCGCATGTACATCGCCCAGACGACCGGCGCCCAGGTCAGCGACGAGCTCACCCCGGAGGAGTTCCTCCAGCGGCTGCCCGACGTCTGGGACGAGGCCGGCGCGCACGCGATGGGCCTGGTCAACCCCGGCGAGCGCGGGGCGGGCACCCCCGTCACCGTCGTCCCGCCCGAGGCACGCCGACCCGAGGACTGAGGAGCCGCCCGTGGGATACCTGAAGTCGCCCGAGGAGGTGGCGGCAGCCGAGCGCGCGCTCGGCTCGCCGGTGTTCGTCAGCGACGGCAGGTGCTCGGTCTCCTTCCGCACCGACCCCGACGTACTGCGTTCGCTGCTGCCTGCGCCCCTTCAGCCGGGCGATGACGCAGTCGCAGTGGCGACGGTCGGGCGTTGGCACGGCAGCGTCGGCTCCTTCAGCGGCGGCATGCTCTACCTGTCGGCCAGCCACGAAGGCGTGCCCGGGGCGTACGTGCTGGCGATGTTCATGGACAGCGAGCCGTCGGTGACCTTCGGCCGCGAGCTGCTCGGCGAGCCGAAGAAGCTGGCCCGTGCCTACCTGGAGTCCGCCTTCGACAGCGGCGGCGGGGTCCACGGCTGGGTCGAGCGGCACGGCGTACGGATCATCGAGCTGAGCGCGCGGGTCGGCGAGGACTCGGGCCCAGCACAGACGGAGCGCTCCACGTTCAACGTCAAGGCGCGGACGGCGGCCGACGGTTCGGGGCTGCAGGAGGATGCGCTCCTGACCCGCACCGTGTACCGCGTCCAGGTGTCGAGCCAGAGGGTCGGTACCGGCTCGGTCATCCTCCGATCGACACCGCACGACCCGTGCGGAGAGCTGCCGGTGCTGGAGGTACTCGGCGCGACCTACGCGACGGAGCGTTCGACGGCAGCATGCTTGGTCGTCGCGTCTGTTCCGGCGGCGACCTTCCTGCCGTACCACCTCGGTCGCCAGGACGACTGGTTGGCGATGGCAGTCAGGGCCGGCCCCGCCCACCCCGCCGGCCCAGCCGACGCGGACGATGTCGTCGACGCCTTCCTACAGGCCTACAACGCCGCCGACCTCGAAGGGATGTCGGCGGCACTTGCCCCCGACGTGGTCATGCAACATCCGGGCCGCGGGGTGGACGTTCGCGGACACGAGTCCGTGATGGCGCACCTCGCGCGGTCCGCGTCGACGACGTTCCCCGGCCGCTCGTACCTCCCGAGCCGGCGGCGCAGCCGCGCAGGAGACCAGATCACGATCGAGCACACCTGGCGGGCGACGCCACTCGTCGACCTACCGGGGTTCGCAAGCGCGGGCCAGCCGGTCGAGCTGGAGGTCTGCGCTATGTTCTGGATCGAGGACGGCCTGATCACCGAGATGACTGAATACGGCTGACCGCGCCGCACACGTCATATCGTCTGGACAGCGAACCAAGGGCTGCCCCTCATCGTGCTAGTGACGCGAGGAGTTCTCCGTGACCCTCCCAGGTCTGCAGCTAGTGATCAACCGTTCCATCCAGGACGCGAACCCGCTGACTCGCAAGCTGTTCGCCGACCAGCCGTGGGACGCCAAGCGGGTCCAGGCCTTCGTCAACGACGTCGGCGGCATCACGGTGGCCACGGTCAGCACCGCTGGCGTGCCGCACGCAGCCGTCGTGGTAGCTGGGTCGAGCAAGGGCCGCATCTGCTTCGCGGTGTCGCCGGAGTCCGTCCTGCTGCGCAACCTCACCGCCGGCTCGGCAGTCGCGTTCACCCTGGTCGGCGACGGCCACTGCATCGTGGGACAGGGGGTGGCGACCTCGCGGGGCGAGACCAAGGACCTCAGCGACCTCGTCGCTGCGCTCGGTCCCCAGTTCCGGCTAGGGAACTTGATCCTGGACCCATGGGACGGCTTGATCTACGAGATCAAGCCGTCCCGCCTGTTTGCACAATAGACGGCGATTCGCGAGATCGGTCCGCCGCGTACTCGAAAGCCAGCACGCCGGCAGACAGGATCACCGTGCCGGTGGACACCATCATGATGAAGTAGTCCGGCCGCAGCGCACCGTGCACCGCCCAGCACGCCCCGGCCCCGAGGCTGGCCCACCACGTGGCTTTCGAGACCCCCGACCAGGATCCGGTGCGGTGGGTACTCGCGGACCGGACCAGTTGTGGAACGCGTACGGACACCCCCGAGAGGAGCAAGACCCCGACCACCGCCAGCGGCCCGTACCGGCCGACCACGCTCAGGCCGAAGCAGGCCAGGACCAGAGCCGCAAGCAGCACAACGCGCTTGCCGGCAGCCCCTTCGGAGTACCTCGCGAACCCGGTCATCAAGATCGCGGCGGAGGCCAGCGTTCCGAGGTTGCACACGAAGTTCAGCTCGTTGTGCACCCGGACGGCGTAGCCGATCCACAGCGAGAACGACAACGAGAACAGCGTCCACGTGCCCAGCGAGACACCCAGCGTGGTCTGCTCACGCCAGATCCGCACCGACTGAGGCAGCGCCATGCCTACGGTGAGGACGATGCCGGCGAGGCCAGCCATGGTCGCGCCCACGGCCGACCAGGTGTGCACGGAAGCCTCCGACCGGAGCGGCCCGGCCGATACCACCTACCAACCGACCGCTTGGTGAATCCTAGTGCTTGACGGTGCGCGGCGCATCGAGCCGGGAAGGCAAGCGGTCAGTCCTCGGGCCGCAGCCCGACAGCTCTCATGGCCAGCGCCAGGTAGGTCTCGGCGACACCCCGTTCCAGCATCCTGCTTCCCGGGGCGTACCAGTCGGGGAGACTGCTGATCGCCGACCAGACGAAGGTGGCAGCCCGCATCGGGTCCACCCCCGCGATCACCTTCTCGTAGCCTCGGCGCTCGCGAACCAGCTCGCTGCGCAGCCCGTCACTCGCGTAGCGCCACTCGCGGAAGTACAGACTGGCGCGGTCGATGTTCTGGATCGCCCACACGGCGTTGGCCCGCAGCAGCCAGCGGAGCTGGTCCACCGCCGGACCGGATTCTGCCTGCGCGGCGGCGGCCAGGTCCATCTGCTCCTGGTGCGCCTCGACGAAGATCCGGCGGAGCAGGCTCTTCTTGGAGTCGATGTGGCAGTAGAGGCTGCCCTTGAGCATCCCCAGCACCTCGGCGACGTCCTGCACCGACGCGTTGGCGTACCCCTGCTCCCAGAACACCGCGATGGCGGCGTCCACGACCTCCCGGTCGCGGGTCCGCTCGCCGCGGGCCGGCTGAGCCGAGGAGTTGCGCCGGCGGCCCGGCCGCTGACCTCGGGCCCGGAGGTCCGGTGACACGTCGAGGGGCTGGGCGGTCGTGGGACGTCCCGCGGCTGCGTCTGGCTGTTCATGGCCCGAGTATGCGTTCGGCTTATTTCCGTACCATTTCCCCCGGCTGTCCCTGGGGAAACCTTCGGCCGGGTCACTCCGAGCCCGGGACACCCATCCAGGCGTCGGTCTCGAGCCGCCAGGCCGCCGCGCGAGCGGTCGTTGCCTGGTCGTCCATCAGCTCGCTCAGCCGGCGGACCGCCTTCGCCTCGTTGGCGGCGACAGCGGCCGCGGTCGCCAGCGCGTCCACCAGCAGCCGCTCGTGCGGGACCACGCGGTTGACCAGGCCCCACTGCTGGGCGAGCTTGGCGTCGACGGGCTGGGACGACAGGATCATCTCGCGGGCCCGCCTGGTCCCCACCGCCTCGGCGAGAAGCACCGTCAGCCCCCAGCCGGAGACGGCGCCCAGGCGCGCGTGCGTGTCGGCGAAGATCGCACGCTCCGACGCGATGACGAAGTGGCAGGCGAGCACGAGCTCGAGCCCGCCGGTGTACGCGGCGCCGTTGATCGCGCCGATCAGCGGGGTGCCTGAGGTGATCAGCGGGGCCTTCAGGGGCCCGATGTCGTTGGCGGACTGGGGCGACGTCAGCTCGCGCAGGTCGACTCCTGAGCAGAACGCCGGGTCGGCGCCGGTCAGGACGATGGCCCGGACGTGGTCGTCCTCGTCAAGTCGCTGCACCGCCGCCTTGAGCTCGCTCCGGAGCGACGCTGACAGCGCGTTGCGCACCTCGGGCCGGTTCAGGGTGAGCAGGGCGACGCCACCGGTCACCTCGCACAGCAGCTGGGTCGGCACCATGCACGCCCTTTCTGGCCAGCTCGACGAACCGTTTGAACGATGACGGCGCTGAAGACTACCGATGAACCCCTGCCCCCCGGTCAGCGCACCGGCCAGGTTCAGAAGGCGACCAGCCGCCGAGCAGCAGCCACGATCGCGTCCACGTCCGGCAGCCAGGCCCGCTCCAGCGTGGGCGCGTACGGGGCAGGTACGTGCGGCGGGGCCAGCCGCACCACCGGCGCGTCCAGCAGCTCGAGACCCTCACCGGCCATCCGCGCCGCGATCTCCGCGCCGGGCCCGAAGTCGTGGTGTGCCTCGTGCACGATGATCAACCGGGACGTGTGCGCCACCGACTCCAGCACGGCCGACATGTCCAGCGGTGCGATGGTCCGCAGGTCGATGACCTCGGCGCCGATGCCCTCCTGCGCGAGAACTGCTGCCGCCTGGGTGGCCAGGACCGCCATCCGTCCCCAGGAGACCACCGTGACGTCGTCCCCGCGGGTACGAAGCGCCGCCTGGCCGAGCGGGACGAGATGGTCAGGGACGCACTGCGCACCACGGCTCCCGTAGAGCAGCCGGTTCTCCACCACGATGACCGGGTTGTCGTCGGCGATAGCAGACCGGAGCAGTCCGTATGCGTCCGACGGGGTCGAGGGCATGACGACGACCAGGCCAGGAATGTGCGCGAGCAGCCCCTCGAGGCTCTGCGAGTGCTGGGCCCCCGAGGATCGGCCGGCCCCGACCTGGGTCCGGATCGTCAGCGGCATGCTCGCTCGCCCGCCGGTCATGTACCGAAGCTTCGCGGCCTGGTTCATGATCTGGTCGAGGCAGACGCCGAGGAAGTCGAAGTACATGAGCTCGACGACGGGTCGCATCCCGACCAGGGCCGCGCCGACCCCGGCGCCCATCAGGGCGGTCTCGGAGATGGGCGAGTCGAGCACGCGGTCCGGCCACCGCTCGAAGAGCCCACGGGTCAGCCCGAACACGTTGCCGCCGCGTCCCACGTCGATGCCGGCGAGGAACACCGACGGGTCGCCATCCAGCGACGTCTCCAGCGCCGCGTGCACAGCCTCAAAGTACTTCCAGGTCGGGCCCTCGGCCGTGGCAACCTCGGCCGCGGCCTCGGCGACGCGGCGGGTACCCTGCCCGAAGCCGGCTCCGGCGGAGAGGACTCCGTCGGTGAGGTCGGCTGGGTCGGGCGACGGCGACAGGCGAGCCGCCGCCACCGCCTCGTCGATCTCCTCCCCCGCCCGCCGTTCGACCGCGGTCAGCAGCTCAGCCGTCGCGCCGAGGTCCAGCAGTCGGTTGCGCGCGACGTCCAGCGGGTCCCGTGCTGACGGCCCGCTGGGGGCATCGGCATCGCGGTAGAGCTGCGGGTCACCCTCGTAGTGGCCGCCGCCCCGGCTGGTGACCGCCTCGACGAGTACCGGCCCACCACCAGCACGCACGCGCTCCAGGACAGTACGCATGCACGACGAGACCGCGACCACGTCGTCGCCGTCGACCGACTCGAAACCCAGGCCGAGTCCCTGGGCGCGCTGGCCCACCGAGACCGGCTGCGTCTGCTCAAACGACGAGAACTCGGCGAACCGGTTGTTCTCGCAGAACAGGACCAGGGGAAGCGCCCACAGGGATGCGAGGTTCGCCGCTTCGTGGAACGCGCCGGTGCTGAGCGCACCGTCGCCGAGGAAGGCCAGGGCCACCGAGTCGGCCGCCCTGAGCTTGGCGGCGAGGGCCGCGCCGCCGGCGATGGGGATGCCGGCTCCGACGATGCCGTTCGCGCCGAGGATCCCTCGGGACGGGTCGGCGATGTGCATCGAGCCGCCGCGCCCCCGGCAGACCCCGTCGACCCGCCCCATCAGCTCGGCGAACATCTCGTAGGGGGACAGCCCCCGGGCCAGCGCGTGACCGTGCCCGCGGTGGGTGGACGTGATCACGTCGTCGGCGCGCAGGTGCACGGTGGCCCCGGCCGCAGCCGCCTCCTGACCGATCGCGAGGTGCACGAAGCCAGGAATCTCGCCCGCGCGGTACAGGCGGCCAGCCGTCTCCTCGAAGCGCCGGATGCGCACCATCGTGGCGTACAGCGCGACAAGATCAACGCCGCCGACGCCGCCGACAGCACCGACGAGGATTGCCGGCCGGTCAGGCACGGCTAGCCCGACGCCGAGGGACCGAGCACGTCCCGCGCGATCATCCAGCGGTGGATCTCGGACGTCCCGTGGCCGATGCGCCACAGGCGGACCTGGCGGAAGTAGCTCTGCACGACCGACTCTCGCGCGTACCCGATGCCGCCGAGGATCTGCAGGGCGCGGTCGCTGACCCGCTGGGCCATCTCGGTCGCGAACAGCTTGGCGGCGAACGCCTCCGTACGCGATCCCTCGTCCCGGTCAGCGAGCCAGGCGGCCCGGTACACGAGCAGCCGGGCTGCGGCCAGCTCGACCACCGAGTCGGCGATCATGAACTGCACCGCCTGGCGGGACGCGATCGGCTTGCCCCAGGTGACCCGGGTCTGTGCCCACGCGACGGCCTCGTCGAGGCAGCGCTGGGCGATGCCCAGCTGGTAGGCAGCGATCCGGATCCGGCCGTGGCTGAGCTGGTCGTTGGCGATTCGCCAGCCGTCGTTCAGCGGCCCCAGCAGGGCGGTGCTCGGCACGACGACGTCGGTGAACACGATCTCGTGCGGCGACCAGTCGTCGCCCATGGTCGCGATCTCGCGGGAGAGCCTGACGCCGGGAGTGTCCATGTCGACCAGGAAGCAGCTGATCCCCTTCGACCCGAGCGCGCGGTCGGTCGATGCGAACAAGATGATGAAGTCGGCCCGGTCGGCGTGCGAGATGAACAGCTTCGTCCCGTTGATGACGAAGGTGTCCCCGTCGGCAACCGCCTCGGTACGCAGCGCGCCGAGGTCCGACCCTGCGTCCGGCTCCGTGAACGCGTAGCAGCTGCGCCGGCGTCCCTCGACGACGCCCAGGGCGTACTCCGCCCGCTGCTCCGGGGTACACCAGGCAAGGGCGGGCTCCGGCATCCCGCCGAACTCGAACATCATCGGGGAGCGGTACAGCTCCTCCAGCACCAGCACGCTCAGGACGGTCGAGATCCCCTGGCCGCCGTCCTCCTCGGGAACCTCCAGCGCCCACAGGCCGAGCGCCCGCGCGCGCTGCTCCAGCTCGAGCCGCACCGTGAGGTCGAGGCGGCCGGCCAGCAGGAAGTCGTGCTCGTGCGGGGTCAGGTGCGTCTCGCGGAACGCGCGGACGACGTCGACGAACTGCCGTTCCTCGTCAGCGAGGGCGAAGTCCATGCCGCTCCTCCTGGTCTCCGGGTCGCTCGACCTTATAACCTATCAACCGGTTGGTGGGCAATCTGGACCCAGGAGGCGGGATGAGCCAGCAGGGCACGGGTGAGCGGCAGCTCGCGCTCCGTGCGGAGTTCGAGCAGGTCCGCGGCTACTGGTCTCCGCTGTGGGACTCCGTCCTCCGCCTCGACCCCGACTACTTCGAGGCCTACCTGCGCTGCTCCGAGGTGCCCTGGCTTACCGGCTCGCTCCCCCCGAAGGTCAAGGAGCTGGTGTACATCGCGGTGGATGCCGTCACGACCCACCTGTACGAGCCGGGGCTGAGGATCCACATCCGCAACGCGCTCGCGCTGGGTGCCAGCGAGGCCGAGATCATGGAGGTCCTCGAGCTGTGCACGCTGATCGGGCTCGAGTCAGGGCCGTTCGGCGCCGCCCTGCTGCTCGAGGAGGCCGAGGCGCTCGGCCTCGAGCCCGGGGCGCTAGGGGCGGACACCGGGCCGCTCGAGGCGCTGGGGCTGGCCTTCGAGGAGCGCTACGGCGGCTGGTCACCGGGCCAGCGGGCACTGGCCGCGATCGACCCCGGCTACGTCGCCAGGACGCTGGCACTGGTCGACGCCGCTCTCGCCTCAGGGGCGCTGGACGAGGCCACCGTGCAGCTGGTGCTGCTCGCCGCGAACGCCTCGGTCACGCACGCCGATCCTGCGCGCGCCCGGGTCCACGTCCGCCGGGCGCTGCTCGCCGGAGCCGGGGTGCGCGACGTGCTCGAGGTGCTGCAGCTGGCCGCTGTGCTCGGGGTCCACACGCTGGTGATCGGTGTCCCGATCCTCGTCGACGAGGTGGCCCAGCGTGCCCGTTGACCTTGTCGGCGACCGCAGCGTCCCCGACCTGCTGCGGGAACGGACCGAGCGCACACCCGGCAAGCAGTGGCTGGTCGACGACGACGGGCTGGGCCGGGTCCGCTCGCTGACCTACGAGGACTTCACGCAGGCCGTCGCGAAACTGGCCGGCGGACTGGCGAAGACCGGCGTCGGTCGCGGTGACAGTGTCGTCGTCCACCTGGACAACGGCTGCGAGTACGTCGTCCTGCTGTTCGCGTGTGCGTGGCTCGGCGCCATCGCGGTGCCGTCGAACACGGCCAACACCGAGCGCGAACTCGCCCACGTCCTGCGGGCCTGCGACGCGCAGCTGGTCGTCTCGTCGCTCCAGTACGCGGAGATGGTCGACCGGGCCCGCGCCGACCGGCCGGTGCCCGGCGCGCTGCTCACACCGGCAGACGAGCCGGGCTGGCTGGGCTACGCCGAGCTGGCCGGCGCGACCGCGGTCGCGCCGACGCCGGTCGAGAGCGGAGCTCCGCTCGAGATCCTGTTCACGTCCGGCACCACCGCGAGCCCACGCGGCGTCGTGCTGACGCACGCGAACTGGCTGTGGTCGGGCGAGCGCACGGCCCGCGGGCTGCACATGGACGAGGCAGACCGCTTCTTGACCTGCCTCCCCCTGTTCCACGTCAACGCGCAGTCGCTCAGCATGCTGAATGCGCTCACGGCCAACGGGACGCTGGTGCTCGGCCCCAAGTACTCCGCCAGCCGCTTCGTCGCTCTGCTGCGTGCGCACCGCGCCACGCACACCAGCCTCGTCGCGACGCTCGTCCGCACCCTGCTGGAGCAACCGCCCTCCGACCTCGACCGGGCGCACGATGTCCGCCGGGTGTCGTACGCCATCAACGTCACCGACGCCGAGCGTGCGTCGTTCGAGGAGCGGTTCGGCATGCGGCTGGTCAACGGGTACGGGCTTTCCGAGACCATGACCGAGGTCTGCGTGGCGCCGGTGTTCGGTCCGTCCCGCTGGCCGTCCGTCGGGCTGCCCGCTCTCGGCCGCGAGGTACGAGTCCTGACCGACGACGGTCTCGAGGCAGCACCGGGCGATCTCGGCGAGATCGTCGTCCAGGGCGTGCCCGGACGAACGATCATGCTGGGCTACCACGACGACCCCGACGCCACCGCCCGCACGATCGTCGACGGCTGGCTGCACACCGGGGACATCGGCTACCGTGACGAGACGGGGTACTTCTACTTCGTCGACCGCGCCAAGGACGTCATCAAGCGGGCCGGCGAGAACATCTCGGCGAGCGAGGTCGAAGCCGTCATCGCCGAGCATCCCGACGTTGCCGCTGTCTCCGTGGTCGCGGTGCCCGATCCGCTCCGCGACGAGGCGGTCAAGGCGTGCGTGATCCTGCGCGGCAACGCCACGATCACGGCAGCGGACATCCAGGTGCACTGCGCGGAGCGGCTGGCACCGTTCAAGGTGCCGACCATCGTGGAGTTCTGGACGTCGTTCCCCATGACCTCGATCGGCAAGGTCCAGAAGAAGGCGCTCGCCGAAGGCCACGGATCCGTCGAGCCGCAGGCTCCGGCAGGGCCGACACCGTGACCCGCGACCTCGCACCCCAGCTGGCCGCGCTTCAGGCAGCGGTCGGCCTCAGCGGACCCGTGCTCGAAGGCGTCCTCGACCAGCGGTCGGTCGAGCGTTTCGCCAGGGCGAGCGGCGAGACCGATCCCGTCTACTTCTCCGACCAGGCGGCACGGGCCGCCGGATTCGCGGCCAGGCCGGCGCCCCCGCTGATGCTGTCGAGCGTCCTGGACTGGGGCGGCGGGCCAACCCTCGACCAGCTGCGGCCCGACGGTTCGGGGGCAGGCAAGGAGCGCTGGCTGCCGTTGGCGGGGCTGCGGCTGATGGGTGGCGGCCAATCGCTCGAGCTGCATCGCCCGGCCCTGGTCGAAACCGCGTTCACCGCGACGACGACGCTGCGCGAGGTCGAGCAGAAGACCGGCGGCTTGGGTCCGCTGCTGCTGATCGTCCTCGTCACCTCGTTCCACGACGCTGCGGGCGAGCTGCTGCTCACCTGCACCGAGACGCTGATCGGCCGGTGAGCGGGATGAGCAGCATCGTGGCGGAGCCCCATGTCGGGATGCGCATCCCCGCGCAGCTGCGCGAGACCACGTCCGCGCAGCTGTTCCTGTTCAGCGCCGCGACCGCGAACCCGCACCGCATCCACTACGACCTGCCGTACGCCCGCGACGAGGGGTTTGACGGCGTCGTGGTGCAGTCGCACCTGCACGCATGCTTCCTCGCCGATGCGGCTCTGCAGGCCTTCGGTCCGGGATCGGCGCTGCGGTCGCTGTCGTGGCAGAACCGGGCTCCGGCGTACGCAGGCGACGCCCTCGTCATCACCGGCGAGGTGACGGCGGTCCGGCCGGAGGGCGACAGCCTCCTAGTCACCATCTCGCTCGAGGAGCACCGGGACGCGGAGCTCTGCGTACGTGGCGAGGCCACCATGTGCGTGGCGCCGAAACAGCAAGGGAAGGCGCGGAACTCGTGACCAGGCAGGACATGGTCGCCGTCGTGACCGGCGGCGCGAGCGGGATCGGCGAGGCGACGGCACGCGTGCTCGCGGGTCGGGGCGCGTACGTCGTGGTGGCGGACCTGGACGAGGACCGCGCCGCCACCGTGGCGGCGGACCTCGGCGGGCTCGGCATCCGGCTCGACGTCGCAGACCCTCTCGCCGCCGAGGAGCTCGCGCTGCGGCTCGACCGCGAGCTGGCCCCGGTCTCCGTGCTCGTCACGTCGGCCGGGATCACCCAACCGCCGCTGCCCCCGGAGCGCATGACGCTCGAGCTGTGGGACGCGATCATGGACGTCGACGTCCGGGGCACGTGGCTGTGCGCGGCCGCCTTCGGCAGCCGGATGGCCGCCCGCGGCGCCGGCAGCATCGTGACGATCGCGTCGGTGACGGCGATGCGTTCCACCCCGTTGCACGCGTACGGCCCCGGGAAGGCAGCGCTGGTGCAGCTGACTGCGAACCTGGCGGCCGAGTGGGGGGCGTCCGGCGTACGGGTCAACTGCGTAGCGCCGGGCTACACCCTCACGCCGGCGATGGAGGCGGTGATCGCCTCAGGCGAGCGAGACCCGGCCCTGATGTCGGCTGCCGCTGCCATGGGCCGGCTCGTACCGGCGATCGACGTCGCCCTCGCGGTCGCGTTCCTGGCCGGCGACGACGCAGCCTCCATCACCGGCGTCACGCTCCCGGTCGACGCCGGCTGGCTAGTGACGCCGTCGTGGTCGACCTACGGGGGGATCCCGTCAGCCAGAACGAGTTCCGCGGCACCCTTGGGAGCCAGCTCATGAGCGTCGAGGTGTCCGGGCGGGCCGTCGTGACCGGAGCGGCGTCCGGGATCGGCCGAGCTACTGCAGAGATGCTCCGCGACGCGGGCGTCGACGTGCTGGCCGTGGACCGCGACGCTGCCGGGCTCGAGACCGTCACGGGGGTCGAGCCGTTTACCTGCGACCTGCGCCGGCCGGGCGAGCGGCACGCACTGGTCCGCCGAGCCGCCGGTGCCAGGTACCTGGTCAACGCGGCTGGCGTCGTCCTGATCAAACCGATCGCCGAGAGCACGGTCAACGACCTGCGCCGCGTGTTCGAGGTGAACGTTGAGGCGACCTGGGACCTGACTCAACGAATCGGCGCGAGCCTGGTCGATGGCGGCGCGATCGTCAACGTCAGCTCGACGGCTGCGCGGCTCAACGCGAACACCGAGACGGCCGTGTACTCGGCGTCTAAGGCGGCCGTGCTCTCGATCACCCGATCCTTCGCGTACGCCTTCGCTCCCCGTGTACGGGTCAACGCCGTCTGCCCAGGGATGATCGACACGGCCATGCAGCAGCAGGTCCTCGACGGGCTGGCCGGAATCCGCGGTACCACGGCCGACGACGTCCTCGCGCAGCGCCTCGGCGGGCTTCCGCTGCAGCGGGTGGCCACCGCGGCTGAGTGCGCGGGTGTCATCGGCTTCCTGCTGTCGGACACCGCCGGCTACCTGACCGGCCAGGCCATCAGCAACGACGGTGGGTTGGTGATGCTGTGACCGGGCCGGCAGAGCAGACCGACAGCACTCGATTTGATCGCGCGCGATAGCCTGAGATGGTGGACAAAGTTCCCGAGCTCGAGACCCAGCTGTGCTTTGCGCTCTATGCCGCGAGCCGGGCGGTGGCGCGTACCTACGCACCCGTGCTCGAACCGTTCGAGCTCACCTACCCGCAGTACTACGTGATGCTCGCCCTGTGGGAGTCCCACGGGGGGCTCACCGTCGGCGCCCTCGGCAGGAAGCTGCACATCGACAACGGCACGCTCACCCCGCTGATCAAGCGGATGGAGACCAAGGGTCTCGTGCTCCGGACCCGCGACCCGGCAGACGAGCGGCGCGTGATCGTGACCGTCTCGGCCGCCGGGCTGAGGATGAAGGCACGAGCGGCCGGCATCCAGCACCGGATCAAGACGTGCTACCAGAGCGACGACGCGACCTTGATCGCCGTCCGGGACCACCTGTTCGCGTTCGTCGAGGTCCTCTCCGTCGCGGAGGACTAGCTCGCCGCCGCGGAGGATCAACACCCGGCCAGGGCCGTCACAGCCTGACCGGGCGCCGACTCCCGCGGCCCTACTCCTCGCGGTAGGCGCGGTCCCACTCGGGCATGTCGTAGACGTAGGCCCGGATGCTGGAGATCTTGCCGTCCGTGATGGTGTAGACCTCCGCCACCTGGCTGGTGATGCGCTCGCCGTGGCGGACGGCCGAGCAGTCGAACAACGAGATCCCCACCGCGTCGTTCGCGAGCACCTGATTGACGGACTCGATCTTCAGGCTCCCCTCGGTGATGCGGCCCAGCTCGCCGAAGAAGGCCAGCACGGCGTCGCGGCCCTTGTACTCACCGGCCACCGCAGTGGTACCCGGCTCGTACATGACCAGGTCGTCGGTCGTGATCGACTCGAGGAGCTTCATGTCCCCGGTCGCGAAGGCCTTGAAGAAGTTGTGGACGATCTCTTCGTTCGGGTGGGGCATCGTTCCTGTCCTCTCCTCGTCATGCCGATCAGGGGGTGGCGCTGGCTCTAGCTCGGTCCGAACGCGAACCTGTTGAGACCGTGCTCGGTCATCCAGGTCTGGATGTCGGGGTCCATGATCTGCTGCTGCGGGGTGGCCGGCGCGTGCCCCTTGGCTGCGACGATGGTCTCGCCCCACTTGCTGAGGACCGCGACGAGCTCGACGATGTCGTCGCCGAGGTTGTCGACCATCAGCGCACAGCTCACATCGACCGCCACCTCGATCTCCTCACGAACCCGGCGACCGGCCTCGGTCGCCTTGCCGTCGGCCACGTAGCCCATCGCCGTGAGCTCCGCCTCCGCCTGGTTCATCTCCTCCGGGGTCCACCCTCGGGCGCTGGTATAGCTGCGCGGCGGGAAGCCGGCCAGGATCTCGGTCAGCAGCTGGATCTGGCACCCACCGAAGCCTGCGGTCGTCCAGGCCGCGACGAACGCGTCGCCGCGGAACTCGCGCAGGCGATCGCCCAGCCGCCACATCGTCCCGAGCGGCGCAGGCGGGAGCTCCATCGACATCAGCCCTGCGTACATCGGCCGACCTGGCAGGGGCAACCCCTTCCCCGCTCGGGCGAGCAGCTCGTTGACCCGGTCGACCTCGTCCGGCTTCGGGCCGAGGATGCGTTCCAGCTGGGCGATCGCACCGGCGTCGCGCGCAGCCCTGGAGGCCTCCGGGCTGGCGATGCTCCGGCCCTCGTTCCACATCGCGATGACCATGGCCGGCTGGAAGACACCGAACGTGGCAGCCACGACAGCACCCGTAGGGTTCCCCATGAGAGCGCCGCGGCTCGAGATGTAGGCGGTGTAGTCAGGCATCAGGCAGGGGCCCCAGTGGGGAGTGCCCCACTCGTCGTAGGGAACCTCGCCACTGCTGGGCCCGAACCCGAGTGCATGGAAGGCGTCGTGCCCCTCGGGCGAGAAGTAGACCGAGGCCACCACCGGTTCGAGTACGGCTGACAGGACGCGAATGCGGATGGACTTTTCGTCGAGCACTTCGTTACCCCAATCTGTGTCGGATCCGGTCGGGCGTGCTGGGCTGGCGGGAAGCCGGTCGGTCACGCGTCCTTGCGCGCGACCAGCAGGTGCAGCTGCCCGTCGTCGGCTGCGGACCCGTCGTCGTCGGCGGCCGGCGGAGGCTCGACGGTCGACACCGGGTGCGTACCTTGACGGCGACCTGCGATCGTCGAGATCCCCACGGCGATGAGCAGCGAGAGGCCGTTGACGAGGTCGGAGACCCAGCCGGCGAATCCCCACAGGGTCAGGCCGTTGACGACGACGCCGATGAAGAACACTGCCGTGACCGTGCCGAGGATGTTCACGCGGCCCCGCTGGTACGCCGTACCGCCGAGGAAGGCCGCAGCCACCGCCGGCAGCGTGAATGCGGGCCCGAGCTGCGGGTTGGCTCCACCTTGGATCGCCACCAGGAGCACAGCGCTGATGCTCACGAGCACCCCAGCGGCCACCAGGCTGGCGGCCACGTGCTTGCGCACGCTCAGCCCGACGAGCGTGGAAGCGCCCGGGCTGGAGCCCACAGCCAGCAGGCTGCGTCCGACAGGGGTATAACCGAGGACGTACCAAGCAAGCAGCGAGATGATCGCGACGACGACGACCGGGTCGGGGATACCGAGGAACTTGCCGGACCCGAAGTCTGTCAGGGCCGGCGAGATGCCGGTGACGATCGAGAGTCCGCCGGAGTACAGGTAGGTCACCGCCGAGATGACGCTGGCCATGCCTAACGTGGCGACGATCGACGAGATCCCGATGCGCGCGATGAGCAGGCTGTTCACCAGGCCGACCAGGACGCCAGCCACGACCGCACCGAGTATCGCGACGACGAGCGGCAGGCCGTTGCGCGACATCAGACCCGCAGTGACGAGCGCGATCAGACCGGCGCTCGGCCCGACCGACAAGTCGATCTGCCCGGCCACGAGCGGCAGCGTCGTAGCTACTGCGATCAGGACCAGCAGGGCCTCGTTGATGAGCAGGTTCTGAAGGTTCTGGACGGTGAAGAACACCGGGGTGGCGGGATTGACGCTGAAGAAGATCACTGCGACAACGAGCATGATCAGCAGCGCGAAGCGCTCCAGAACCGAGACGACAGTGCTCAAGATCCCCCCTGCGGGATGGGTGCTTGCTTCGACAGGACGAGCTCGAACAGCTCGTGGGCTGAGACGCCCCGGTCAACCTCGCCGGTGATCTGTCCGCGCGTGAGAACGACGATGCGGTCGCACAGGCGGGTGAGCTCCTCGAACTCCGAGCTCACCACCACGGTGGCCATGCCCCTTTCGCGCGCCTGCGAGATCAGTCCGTAGATCTCCTCGCGAGCGCCGACGTCGATGCCCTGGGTGGGCTCGTCGAGCAGGAGCAGCCGGGGACTCTCGCGGAGCCACCGGGCCAGCACCACCTTCTGCTGGTTCCCGCCGGAGAGCGTTTCGATCGGTGCGTCCGGCGAGGATGCCTTGACCGTGAACGTGCGGATGTCGCTGGATACGTCGCGACGCAGGGCTCGGTCACGCAGCCAGCCGCCCCGGAAATAGCGAGCGACGTGCCCCGCCGTCATGTTCTCCGCCACCGAGAACCCCGCGAAGACACCGGTGGCGATGCGGTCCTCGGGGACGATGGCGACACCTGCTGCCTTCATCGCCGACGGCCGGGCACGGACGACCGGCTCCCCTGCGATCTTGAGCTCACCGCTCTCGAGCTTGCGCATCCCGAAGATCAGCTCAAGGAGCTCGGTGCGGCCGCTGCCCAGCAGGCCAGCGACCCCGACGCACTCCCCATCACGAACTGTGAGGTTCACGGAGCGGATCGGCCCGCTGCAGGCGTCGGCCATCTCCAGCACCGGCGCCCCTGTGCTCTTGCTCGCCGGAGCGGTTTCCAGCGCCGCGAGCCGATGGCCGAGCAGCAGCTCGACGATGTCGGCGTGCGTCATGGAACGCGCGTCTGCCGTTCCAGCGAAGCGGCCGTCGCGGACTGCCGTGACCCGGTCTGCGACGAGTTGTACCTCCTCCAGCCGGTGCGTCACAAAGATGACGGCCGCCCCCTGGTCGGCCAGCTCACGGATCGACCGGAGGAGTGCCTGCGCCTCGCGCTGGGCCAGCGCGGCCGTCGGCTCGTCGAACACGAGGATGACGTCATCGATGGTCTGGATGTCCTGAAGAACCCGCGCGACCGCGAGCATGGCGAGGTTGGGGGTGCTCAGCGTCTGGGCCGAGTCGTCCGGTGACGCGCTGATCCCGAAACGGGCCAGAGTCTCGCGGCACTGGCGCCGCCAGCTGCGCCAGCGGATGCGCCCACCGAAGGAGGTCGGATAGCCGTGCCCGAGTGCGAGGTTGTCCATCAGGTTCATCGACGGCACGATGCCCAGGTTCTGATGGACGAACCTGAGCCCGGCGTGAAGCGCGCGGTCGGGGGTGAAGTCGGTGAGCGACGCCCGACCCTCGGCGACGGTCTCGATCTCGCCCGCGTCCCCGCTGTACACGCCGGCCAGGATCTTGATGAACGTCGACTTCCCTGAGCCGTTGCCCCCTACGAGGGCGTGCACCTCACCCTGGCGTACTTCGAACGAGAAGTCGTCCAGTGCCTGGGTGCTCCCGAAAGCCTTGGACAGGCCTCGGACGGCGAGTGCCGTCCGAGACCCGTCCACGGCTGGAGACGAGCTCATCGCGAAGAACTCACGAGGTGCCCCAGCGCTTGCCGTACGCAGCCGCGAGGTCGATGCCCACGCCCGTTGCAAGGAAGGGCTGGCCCGACGGGTAGAGGTTGTGGTCCTTGTCGATGATCGCGAAGCCGATCCCTTGGTCCACCTGCGGCCGCCCGGCGAACGAGCTGTTCAGCGTGTCGAGAGCCGCGAAGCCCCACCAGTCAACCGGCCAGCCGATCAGCGCCGTCATCTTGCCGGCACGGACCCAGTCGCCTTCGGTGATCGAGCCGTGGCCCTCGACGAGCGCCACCTTGCCGGCCTTGCCGGACTGCTGGACGCCGTTGAAGAAGCCGAGCGCCGGGTTCACGGCCGTGCTGACCTCGGTGATGTCCGGGTGCTGGAGCAGCTGCGCCTGGATCTTGGCCTCGAGCTTCGGACCCGCCTCGGAGACGGTCCACGGCAGGTCGTACACCTTGCAGGACGAGCACAGCTCGGTGACCTTGGCATGCCAACCCTCACCCATGAACTTGAACGAGGCGAACTCGGCCGAGTCGTTGGGGTAGAGGACCGCGCCGCCGTTGGCAGCCTTCAACGCGGCGACGCCCATCGCAGCTCCCCAAGCACGCCAGGCTGCCGGCTGGTCCGCGTACCTGCTCCCATAGCTGATGAAATCGGTGAACAAGTTCTTGTCGCCCGATGTCACCTGCCCGCAGTCGAAGGCGTGGACGCCGACAACCTTGATGCCGGCGGCGACTGCCTGCTGGAGCGGGGCCTTCACGTTCGGGCAGTCCCATGCCAGGTTGACGATGCCGTCGACCTTCTGCGAGCCCGCCTGTCGGAAGCAGGCCTGCGCCTTGACTGGGTCGAGCGCGCCGTCGCAGAGGATGACCTTCCAGTTCAGGATCTTCGCGGCGTCGTTGACACCGCGCCCCATGTCAACGCAGTTGTCGTTCGCCTGACCACAGGAGATGAGCATGATGGTCTTGCCCGGGACGGCGGGGCTCGCATCCGTCGGCGGAGTCGTCCAGGTGCCCTTGAGCAGCGTGTCGTAGGCAGCGTTGATCGCCGCCGCAGAACCCGTCGAGCCGCCTGACGACGCAGCTGGCGTGGAGCCACCTGTCGAGGCTGGCCCGGTCGAAGCACCGCTGCTGCACGCCGCAACCACCAGCGTCAGGGAGACGAGGCAGGCCGTGAACAAGCCGCGCCGCATGTCCCGAGTTCGAGGCTTTCCAACCACAACCACGCACCTCCATCGAGTCGACGGCCCGGCCGTCCGGGTCGTCGGAGGGAGTGTTGCACGATCCAATCGCCAGCGATAGATACCTGCCAAACTTTTGTTTGCTAAATATCCCAGGAGGCGATTAGATCGCTCACGATGGTTCCGAGCGCAGCCTAGACCGGCGCGAGCGTGCCCGCCGAAGGCATGCC
>JANMWN010000112.1:0-5797 GCA_031394045.1 Sporichthyaceae bacterium | reverse complement strand
GTCTGCTTGCCGGCGACCTCAGCGGTCCCAGTCTTGGACGCGACGGGTACGAGGTTGAGCGGGAAGCTGCTGAACTGGTTCTTCGAGGTGCCGGACGTGGTGACGCCGCGGAGCGCATTCTGCAGGAACGCGAGCGTGGCCGCGGAGATCGGCAGCTTGCCCTCAGCCACGGGCGCGAACTGCTTGACCACCTTGCCGTCCGGGCCCAGAACGGCCTTGGCCAGCTGCGGAGTCCACAGCGTGCCGCCGTTGGCGATGGCGGCGTAGATCTGCGCCATCTTCAGAGGGGTCGTCAGGACCTGGCCCTGGCCGATGATGGTGTTGACCGCGTCACCCGCCTTGTACTGGGCACCCGACGCCAGGCAGTTGTCGTGCGCGTATGCCTTGAGCAGCGCGGCCTTCGCTGGGTCCTTCTCTTCGGGGTAGCCGGTCTGGGCGCGCTGGCAGTACTCCGCGCGGTTGGTCTCCCACGTGGCCTTCAGATCGGCGCGGGTGGTGATGTTCCCGGCCGCCTCCCCCGGCAGGTCGATGCCGGTCTTGTCAGCGAATCCCCACGCCAACGCTTGCTTGATGATGATGTCCTTGGGCTTGGCGAGGGGCTTCAGGCCTCCGTCACTCAGCCACTGGTCGAAGGCCACCTTGTAGAAGACGGTGTCGCACGACTTCTCGATGGCCCCCGTGAGGGTCAGGGTCCCGTGGCCCCGGTCTTCGGCGTTGGTGAACTTCCGGTTGCCGACCGTCAGGTACGAGGGGCAGTCGTACGGCCCCGCCGAGGTGTACCCGTTCTGCAGCATCGCCGACGACGAGACCACCTTGAACGTCGAGCCCGGGGCGGCGACACCCTGGTAGGCGCGGGAGATCAACGGCTGACCGGCCGCCTTGGAGTTCAGCGCGGCGTACTGCGCGGTGGTTACGCCGTTGACCCAGATCGACGGGTCGTAGGTCGGGACGCTGGCCATCGCGACCACGTGCCCGTTGCGTACGTCGATGACCACGCCTGCCGCCGAGTCGGCCTTGTAGTTGCCCTTCCCCTTGGGGTCCGGCTGGCCGCGGGCCCGGTTGATCGCCGCGACGAGCTGCTGCTCGAGCGTGGCCTGCACACGTGCGTCGATGTTGGTGACCAGGTTGTCGCCGGGGGTGGCCGCTGTCTCGGACAGCGTGCCCGTGACGTTGCCGGCCCGGTCGACCGCGAGCTGCTTGACCCCGTTGACACCGCGCAGCACGTTGTCGTACTCGGCCTCGAGCCCGGCCTTGCCGACCTGGTCGTACTGGTACAGCTCGTTCTTGCTACCAGCGCTGGCGTCCAGCTCGTTCTGCGTGACCGGACCGATGTAGCCCAGGATGTGCGCGGCATTCGCGTGCGACGGCAACGGGTACTCGCGGATCGCCTCGAGGTCGGCGGTCACACCCGGGAAGTGCTCGGAGTCCTCCAGGATCGACAGCGCGACGTCGGGGGTCACGTCGTGCGCGACCGGCACCGGCTGGAACGGTGATCCGTTCCAGCAGTTCGGCGGCTTCTTGGACCCGGGCGTCCCACAGAGGGTGATGCGGTCGGACAACGAGTCTGCGGTGGTCTTGAGCTTGGCCGCCAGCGCGACCATGACGGCCTTCTCCTGCGCGGTCTTGAGCCGGTCGAGCACGCTGCGGTCGATCGACACCACCAGGGACGTCCGGTTGCGTACGAACGCGCGCCCCTGGTCGTCCAGGATCTGGCCGCGCACCGACTCGGTCACGACGCTGCGCACCTGGTTGTTGGTGGACGCGTTGCGGTACTCGTCGCCGGAGTAGATCTGGACGTACCAGAGTCGCGCGAGCAGCGTGAGCAGCAGCGAGATCACCAGCGCCTGCAGCACCACGAGGCGCAGGCGCGATCGGTCACTCACGGCAGAAGCTCCATCGGCTGGACGAGGCAGGGGTTCATCGGATGGTCCGAGCGTACGTCGTCGTCGGCTCGAAGCGTCTGGCCAGCGCCATCACCAGCGGGACCACGAACGGGCTGAACAGCACGTCGTAGAGGACCGCGGCCGGCAGCGCACGAGCGACCGCCGAGCCGGTGACGCGGACGTCGCCGATCAGCCAGCCGATCGCGGCGTAGCCGACGAGCGAGCAGAACGAGGCTGCGACCACGACGAGCAGCGGGAGGAAGGCCGACCCCTCGACGGCGTCGCTGGCCCGGCCCGCGAACCACCCGACCAGGCACAGCACGAGCGCCCAACGGCCCACCGCGCCATCGGCTGGCGGGACCACGTCGAGAAGCAGTCCTCCGGCGAAGCCGATCACCGCTCCGCTGTTCGGCCCCTGGACCAGCGCCAGCCCCACCACGACCAGCAGGACGAGGTCCGGGGTCGCGGCCGGGAACGGGATAGCGGTGAGCACCACGGTCTGCACCACGGCAGCCAGGCCAAGCAGCAGGGCCACCATCAGGACCCGTCCGTAGGTCATGGGCTCGCGCTCCCCGAAGCAGTTGCGGCGCCGCTGGCGGTGCCGCCCGGCGTGCCGCTCGCCGTGCCGCTCGCCGACGGCGTCGGGAACGGGCTGCTGGCCGCCCCGACGCCGGGCGAGCCACAGGTGGTGGCCGGGAGCGAGCCCGCGGTCGGCTTGGGCGGCAGCACCGAGTCACGCGGGTCGGTGCGCGGGTTGAGGACGATCACGCCGACCAGGTCGAGGGCAGTGAAGTTGACGAACGGCTTGAGCGTGGCCATCCGGTCGTTGGACCCTACGGCGCCGGTGACCTGCATGACGGTGCCGATCGGGATCCCGGCGGCGAAGATCAGGCTGGTGCCGAAGTTGGTCACCATCCGGTCCCCGGGCTTGAGGGTCGCCTGGCCGTCGAACATGCGTACCTGCATCGGGTCGGTGCCGTCCCCGGTGACCGCACCGAGCTGGAGCAAGCCCTCAGTACGGGCCCCGGTGGTGAACCACGGGTCGATCGCCAGCAGCACGGTCGCGGTGGACGCCGAAGTGTGCTCGATCTTGCCGACCAGGCCGTCCCCGTTGATAACCGTCATCCCGACCTTGAGACCATCGTCGCTGCCTGCGTCGATCAGGGCGGTCCAGGTGAACGTCTGCGCGGGGCCCATCGCCAGCACCTGCGCAGCCTTGTAGGTGTACGAGCCTAGCCCGGCGATCCGCATCAGCGCATTGAGCTCACCGGCCCGGCAGGCCGCGTACTCGTTGGCGCGGGCCTCGAGGCGGAGCTGGTCGTTCTCCTTCTGCAGCGCGTCGAGACGGGCCTGGTCGTCCTTGCCGATCCCGCCGAAGAAGTCATGCACCGGGCGGAAGGCGCTGGCCGCCGCCCGCTGGACCGGACCGAAGACCGCCCCGGCCCCAGAGCGCAGCGCCTTGCCTGGGCCGGAGTTGCCGTTGAGCGCGATCAGGGTCAGCGACGCCAGCAGGAGCACGACGAGGATGGCTCGCGTACGCCGCGTATCCCTCATGCCTGCGCGGGACGCGCGGTCAGTGCCGCGGCTCGGAGATCAGGACCTGCTGCAGGGCCTCGAACTCCTCGACGCACTTGCCGGACCCCAGGGCGACGCAGTCCAGCGGACGGTCGGCGATGTGGATCGGCATCCCGGTCTCGTGCCGCAGCCGCTCGTCGAGGCCCTTGAGCAGGGCGCCGCCGCCGGTGAGCACGATGCCGCGGTCCATGATGTCGCCGGACAGCTCCGGCGGGCACTTGTCCAGCGTGGTCTTGACCGCGTCCACGACCTGGTTGACCGGCTCCTCGAGAGACTTCCGGATCTCCTCGCTGGAGACGACGATCGTCTTGGGCAGACCTGTGACGAGGTCACGGCCGCGGATCTCGGCGTGCGGCTCGTCGGGCATCGGGAAAGCCGAGCCGATGGCCATCTTGATCTCTTCGGCCGTGCGCTCGCCGAGCAGCAGCGAGTACTCCTTCTTGACGTACTGGATGATCGCGTTGTCGAGCTCGTCGCCGCCGACCCGGATGCTCTGGGCCGTGACGATGCCGCCGAGGGAGATGACTGCAACCTCGGTGGTGCCGCCGCCGATGTCGACGACCATGTTGCCGGTCGGCTCGTGGACGGGCAGGCCGGAGCCGATGGCCGCGGCCATGGGCTCCTCGATGATGTAGACCTTGCGGGCACCCGCCGCGTAGCCCGCGTCCTTGACGGCCCGCTGCTCGACCCCGGTGATGCCCGAGGGAACGCAGACCACGATGCGCGGCTTGGCCAGGTGACGACGCTTGTGCACCTTCTGGATGAAGTAGCGGAGCATCCGCTCGGTGGTGTCGAAGTCGGCGATCACGCCGTCCTTGAGGGGCCGGATCGCCACGATGTTGCCGGGCGTTCGGCCGATCATCTTTTTGGCGTCGGCTCCGACGGCAAGGATCCCGCCGGTGTTCTGGTTGATCGCGACCACGGACGGCTCGTTGAGCACGATGCCGCGGCCGCGTACGTAGACGAGGGTGTTCGCGGTACCGAGGTCGACGGCCATGTCCCGGCCGATGAACGACATGTTGTTCGCCATGGGGAAGCGAGGACCTTCCGAGGGGAATTCAGCAGGTGAGATCCCATCGTAACGGCCGTTCGGCGCCGACCAGAACCCTTCGGCCGGATTCCCCACGGACGCAGCACGGACGCAGCACCACCCGGGGGCCGAAATGACCAAGGTCACACGGATGTCAGCGGGTCGCGAAGATCAGCGGTTCGGGAAGAACAGCCCGATCTCGCGCGCGGCCGACTCGGCCGAGTCCGACCCGTGCGAGATGTTCTCGGTCATCACCGTGGCCAGGTCGCCGCGGATCGTGCCCGGAGCGGACTTGATCGGGTTGGTGGCGCCCATCATCGTGCGCCAGGCCTCGATCACGTCCGGCCCCTCGACCACGGCGGCCAGCAGCGGGCCCGAGGTGATGAAGGCGACCAGGTCGTCGAAGAACGGCTTGCCCCGGTGCTCGGCGTAGTGCTCGCCGGCCACCTCGGCCGTGAGCGTGCGCAGCTCGACGGCGACCAGCGTGTAGCCGCGGCGCTCGATCCGGCCGAGCACCTCTCCGACGAGGCCACGGGCGACGCCGTCGGGCTTGACCAGGACGAGGGTGCGCTCGGACACGGAGGATCTCCTACGGGATAGGCGGGGCTGGTGGCTCGGTGGAGCGCAGCAGAGCGTACCTGTCCGCCCGCCGCGCCAGCACGATGGCCATCACCCACAGGCCCCCGAACATCGCGCCGAGGAAGAACATCGCGGGCAGCAGGAAGCCTGATGCGACGACCACGACCTGGAGCGCCGAGCCGAGCACGTAGCCGACCTGGCTGCGCAGGAGTCCCGCCGCCAGCAGCAGGGCCGCGGCCAGCGCCAGCCCGCCCCAGAGGATCAGGCCGTGGTGGGCATCGGTGAGCGCCAGGCCGGCCGGGACGGCGAGCCCGACCACGATCGCCTCGAAGAAGAGCACGCTGGCGCACAGGGCCCGCATCGGTCAGCCCCGCCTGGCCGGCCGGGGCTGGCCCGTGGGGACATCGCGTACGAGCAGCGCCCTGGCCTCGCCAGCGGTGACGACGGAGCCGGTGACCAGTACCCCGGAACCGGCGACCTCGCCATCCTCCTCGGCCAGCGCGATCGCCGCGTCGATCGCGTCGGCGAGCCGGGGCGAGACGGAGACCCGGTCGGCGCCGAACACCGACACCGCCACGGCCGCCAGGTTGTCCGGGTCGAGGGCACGCGGCGACGAGGTCCGGGTGATGACCACGTGCGTGAGGACCGGCTCGAGCGCCTCGAGCAACCCGCGCGCGTCCTTGTCCGCGAGCACCCCGACCACGCCGATCAGCCGGTCGAAGGCGTAGTC
>JANMWN010000091.1:0-2011 GCA_031394045.1 Sporichthyaceae bacterium | reverse complement strand
CGCAGCTCGCCCGCCTTCACAGCGCGGTGAACGGTGTGACGGCAGTCAGGACGAGTCGCGTGTCAAGGACCGGCTAGGTGCAATACCGTTCAATTAGATCACCACGGCCTGGGTCGGTAGTCGGTCGGGTTGGGGCCAGTTGCGGTGCCGCGATCGTTTGACGTGCCACTTGGTGTACTTGCGTTTCACGACGCGGGGGTTGGCCCGAGGTCGTCGTCGCGGTAGGAGCCGGCCGATGAGTTCACCGATCGCGTGACGCCAGAGCCGCCCAATGGTGTCGTTGGCGTCAGGGGGGAAAAGCGCCCTGCTGGGCGATGGAGCGGCGGGAGATCCGTAGCGCGGCGACGAACGACACGCGGTCCGGGTCGTGTCCGGCGTGGATGGCGGCGTCGAACATCAGCGACCGGATCGCGTAGTGGCAGCACAGGTGGCCCCAGATCTCCTGGGTGACCAGATCCGGGGACTTCGAGCGCAGGACGGCTCGTGCGCCGCGTTGGTGGGTCTTGAGCTCATCGAAGGCGGTCTCGATCTCCCAGCGTTGCGCGTAGGCAGCGGCGAGCTCGGTCGCGGGGGCCGTGCGGTGATCGAGCAGCGTGGTGATCAGCCGGAACTCACCGGTCGGGTCGCGGCCATCTTCGATCGTGTAGCCGATCACCCGGACCCGGCTCGGGTGCTGGCGGCGACGGTCGGCGGTGGAGTGGAAGACCTCGGCCAGCCAGGACCCGTCGGGCAGGTCCTGCACCGGCTCCAAGATCAGGTTGTCGGCTACCCGCCAGAGCAGGTCAGCCCCTGTCCCGCAGGCCTTTTGCCACGCGGCGAAGCTGTAGAACCCGCGGTCAGCCAGACACAGCATCCCCGGCCGCAACCGCCCAAGCAGCTCGGTGGACAACGCTGCCTCAGACGTTGTGTAGGGCCCGATCTCGGCCTCGAACATCGCATGCGTGCCGCACTCTGCCAGCGCGACGACTCGGGCCTGCGGGAACGCTGAGCGCTCGCCCTTGTTCACCCCGGGCCGCCCGAAGAAGTCATCGTTAGCGCCGGTGTGGGGCAGATCCAGACAGGTCCCGTCGATCGCGACCAGGCGCCGCCCAGCCAACCAACACCCTGGCGAGTCCCTGACAGCAAGCGGCTGCGCGACCCGCTCGAACAACAGCGCCATCGGTTCCGGACCAAGCCGGTCACGGGCATGAGAGATCGCCGCCTTGTTCGCCAACTTCGGTGACTGCTCGTCTCGATATGCCCACGCCAGGCCGTCGGAGATCAACGCCAACACGTCCTCATAGGAGCCCTCCGAATGCAGCGCCATCCCCATCGCGAAGTACGCCATCGACCGTGCTGGCAACGACCGGCGACGCTGCTCGGTGCGGCCACATTCCGCGATCACCGCGTCGACAACCTCCGCGGGGAACACCTTCATCAGCAGACCCACCGACACCAGATCCGGCAACCGCCGATCCGACTCGGACTTCCTCCACCCAGAACGAGGCATACCTACAAACTACACCGCTGTAACTCTAATTGAACGGTATTGGGGCTAGCTGTTGGAGTCCGCGCCGACCCAGACGGCCTTGACGTTGCAGAACTCCCGGATGCCGTGGGCCGACAGCTCGCGGCCATAGCCGGAGGTCTTCACACCGCCGAACGGCAGCTCGGGGTAGGACGCGGTCATCCCGTTGACGAACACGGCCCCCGCCTCGACGTCGCGGATGAAGCGCTCCTGCTCCACCTCGTCGTCGGTCCAGATGTTGCTGCCCAGGCCGAACTCGGTGTCGTTGGCCAGCTCGATCGCCTCATCGAGGTCCGCGACCCGGTGCAGCAAGGCCACCGGTCCGAAGACCTCCTCGCCCCACACCCGCATCTCCCGGGTCAGCCCGGTGAGCAGGGTGGCCGGGTAGAACCAGCCGGGGCCGTCCGGGCGGGCGCCGCCGACGACGACCTTGGCCCCCTTGGCGACCGCGTCCGCGACGAGCTCCTCGACGTCGGTCCGGCCCTGCTCGGTGGCGAGCGGTCC
>JANMWN010000071.1:0-10908 GCA_031394045.1 Sporichthyaceae bacterium | reverse complement strand
CATCCCCTGGGGCCGTCATGATGAGGCATGCCTATTGAGGTGCCGAGACGCTCACATGCGCTTGTGCTGCCCACCTGTGTAGCCGTGCTGCTGCTCATGGGATGCCAGGGCAGCCATCTGCAGGCCGCGTCACCGAAGTCGGCCACACCCACGACCAGCGGGCACTCAGTCGGGCCGGTGGCTCGACCGACGGTGTCAGAATCTGCTGCACCCATCGTGTCAGTGCCGCCCTCGATCCGGGCCGGACTCGCCACACCCGAATCCACCGGAACACCCGCTAAGGGGTGCAGCGAAGATCCAGCGCCGGTGGTGACGTTCACAGCCGATCCCGATGGTGTGATGCCGTCGATGGGCTGCGCAATCGTGGGCAAGACGCAACGCCTGCGCGTTGTGAACAACACGGATGGCTTCCATCAGACGGGCTTCACGATCACTTTGCAGTTCGCGGGCCTGCCTTCGAGGACACTCCAACCCGGGCAAGCCACGACCTACGCGAGGCCGTTCGGTGACTACCTCGCCCCGGGGCAACACTGGCTCCAAGGCACGGACTCGTCAGGCGGACTCGTCATCATCTGGCTCAAGTGACAAATCTCCAGGCCCTACGAGGCGGCGCCGAAGTGCCGCTCGGTGCGGATCCGCCCTGCACACTTGGGCCTGTGAACGCCGACGACGACTGGACAGTCGTCCTCCAGGAGCCGTGGCCGGTTCGACGTTTCCGACGGAGCGGAGCGCCTGATCAGTACCAAGGTCAACCCGCTGACCTCGTGGCTCCCATCGCGTCGGCCGAGACGCATCGAGAGTCGAGATCTGGACTACGGAACTGTGCACTAGATGTGCCGTTTCAGGGCGCTCGACCCGTCATCCCTGTCGCATGGACCATTGGCCCCTGATCCTGGACTGGCTCGACTACCAGACCGCCGCCCGCAAGCAGTCCTGGCGTGGTGGCGGGCGGCACCGGGCCGAGAGACAAGTCACGTGGCCAAGGTCGTCCCCGAGTTGGCGCGACGCAGCACCGTCGGAGCCGTGAGGGACGGGCGGTGGTCACGGGAGTGGTCACAGAACTGGTCACAGAAACCCCGGACACCGGCGGTCGTGGCCGGACGTCCCTGGACCCCAAAGGGCCTCTGACCTGCGACGATACGGATTCCCGCGGACGAGTACGACACCTGCCGGACACGCTCAGCCGGAGTTCGAATCCCGCCACCCCGACTCACCGCGGCCGGTGTCTCTGCAGGTCGGGGGCACCGGCTTTCGTTGCGATTGTCCTCTAGCGGGCCTGTGGTCACAGGATTGGTCCACATTGGGGTTCGCAGATCTGCGCGATTCCGGCGTGGGTAACGCTCACCCGGTCAGATGGCATCACGACGCGGGTGGAAGGGCGTGTGATGAGGCTGGTCTCGTTTGCCGGCGGCTTCGGTCGGGTCGAGGGCTCAATGGTCGTGCCGATGGGTGAGGACCTGGTCGCCTACCTGGCCGGAACACCGGAGCGAACCGGCCTGCCCGTTCCGCTGGCCGACCTCCGGCTCACCGCACCGGTGCCGCGCCCTGGCAAAGTGATCTGCATCGGACTGAACTACGCGGATCATGCCGCCGAGGCTGGCCTCCCGCTGCCCGCGCAGCCGGTCGTCTTCGCCAAGTGGGCCAACTCGGTGGTAGGTCCGGATGCCAGGGTTGCGATCCCGCCGGCCACGTCACAGGTCGACTTCGAGGTCGAGCTCGGCGTGGTCATCGGCCGGACGGCGCGCCGACTGGACGCGGCCGACACCCTGACGGCAGTCGCGGGGTACACGGTGATGAACGATCTGTCCGCGCGCGACCTACAATTCTCCGGGCCACAATGGACGTACGGAAAGGCCATCGACGGGTTCCTGCCGATGGGACCGGTGCTCGTCACGACGGACGAGGTGCCTGACCCTCAGGCGCTGGCGCTCGGGTGCCGGGTCAACGGCGAGCACCGCCAACGGTCCAGCACCAAGCAGATGGTCTTCGGGGTTGCCGAGATCGTCGCCTACCTCAGCCAGGTGATGACGCTGGAGCCGGGCGACGTGATCGCGACGGGAACACCTCCTGGTGTCGCCATGGCAGCCCCCGAGCCGCGCTGGCTGAAGGCCGGGGACGAGGTCACCGCATGGGTCGAGGGCATCGGTGAGCTCACGACCTACCTGGTGGCTGGCTGACTACCGGGGTCGGCGCGCAGCGCTCGGACCACTGTGGCGGCCACCGCCCGCGCCTGCTCCTCGTCGATGAGATCCGCGCGCCTGGCGACCAGGTCGGCCCCGCGTCCTGACGACGCGCGGAACTCGTCGGTGACGGCGCACACCAGGACGTGGAGGTGCAAGATCTGTTCGCCGAATGCCACGAGGTAGGTCTTGGCCACCGCGATCTGGGCGCGCAAGGCGCGATCCAGTCGGCCCAACGCCGTGCCGTACGCCTGCAGCTCGGCCACTGACAGCTCGCCGAAAGACTCGACGTGTCGCGGGGCGGCGAGCACGTACCAGCCCGGCACCGCGTACTGGTGAAGCACGAGCAACGGCCAGCCGTCGATGTCCAGGAGGTGCTCGCCAACAGGAGAGCCAGACCTCGTTCCGACGGCCTCGCAGATCACCGGACACAGCGAGCAGACGCTGCTTCCGCTGCTCATCCCGGGATCGCGGCCACGGCCTCGACCTCGATGAGCAGCTCGGGCTGGACGAGCGCCACCACCTGCACGATGGCGCTGGCCGGTGGGCTCACTGTGAATAGCTCCCGGCGGATGGCCGCCAGCTGGTCGAACCAGTCCAGCGAGGTCACGTACACCGTCACCTTGACGACGTCCTGCAGCCCGGCTCCATGTGCCTGCAGGACCGTTGCCAGGTTCGCGAACACTTGGCGGGCCTGAGCCGCCGGATCACCGACGCCGACTACAGCGCCGTCCTCGTCCCAAGCGACCTGGCCAGAGATGAAGAGCAGTGGTCCCGGGGACACGCTGACGGCGTTGGAGTAGTACGGGCGCAGCGGGGCCGCAACACCCACAGGGTTGCTCACAGCGGTCCTATCGGCAGCCTTGGCCATGCGGATCCCCCCTCAGGCGGCGCCGACCGGCCGGTGCCGGGCGGCTCTGTTCAGCTGGGCGTCGACCCAAGGGAAGGAAGTCAGAGCCTGCAGCACGGGCGCGCGATACTGCTCGAGCTGTTGCGGCCAGCGGCTGACCACAGTTCCGTAGGCGTGGCTCCAGCGCTGGACATGGTCGGTCAGGGACCGCTCCCGTCGTTCCCAAGCCATCAGGGCGGCCGGGATGTCGGCCACACCGGTTACCGCGGCCGCCAAGGAGACAGCGTTGGTCAAGGTGAGATTGGCGCCCTGACCGAGGTTCGGCGCCATCGCGTGCGCGGCGTCGCCGACCACAACGACCCGGCCCTGCGACCACGAGCTGCAGCGAACCGTCATGCCTCGGTCCCAGCGCCCCTGGTCGCCGATCCGGCCCACGACATCCTCGAAACGCGGGAAAGACGCGATCCAGGTGCCGTGGTCGACTGGGATACCCCGCGCGGCGAGGTCGTCGACGGCGCAGCTGAACGCGACATAGTGGACATCCTCTGTGCACGGGCAGTAGAGCAGCCGCCTCGACCCGTTCCAGCACTCGTAGATGACCGAGTCCTCGTCGGCCGGCCGGGTCGGGACGGTGAGCCTGATGTAGCCCTCACGGAGGTAGGCGATGCGGTCGGTGAGGAAGAGTCCTTCGCGGATCCGGGAGAAGGCGCCGTCCGCAGCGACCACGAGGTCGGCCTGGACGCGTTCGCCGCTCTCGAGCAGCAGTTCGCCGGAGGGGACGGCCTCGACAGCTGTCGAGCTCGTCACCACCTGAACGCCGGCGCGGTCGGCCGCCGTGACCAGCGCCTGGTAGAGGTCGGCGCGCAGTGGAAGGACCATGTGGTCGTCGGGGGTGAACTCGCGGGTGAAGACCTCGTCGCCCTTGTCGTCAAGGACAGTCCAACGCTTGATGGCCCGGGCCCGACGCACGGTCTCCTCCTCGGCCCCGAGGCAGCGGAGCGAGAGCAGCCCGTTCTCCCACATCCAGATCCCGGCACCGAACATGCGCAGTTCGGGCGCGCGCTCATGCACCTGTACCTGCCAGCCTCGCTGAGCGAGCGCGGTGGCGACCGCCAACCCACCTATGCCGGCACCGGCGACAACGGCAGTCCTGGTCACCGCGCACCTTCCTGGAGAGATCTGGGAGACATCATCGCTTTTGCTCTCCCGGAAGATCTCCTTGTTGGTCTGAGCGGGCTCTGCTGGTCACGAGGTTGCTCCGGGGTCGGGTGCGAGGGTGGTCAGGAACTGATCGATGTGCTGGATGACCTGGTCGGGACGTTCGAGCCACGCCAGGTGACCTGCACCCGGGACCGTACGCAGCTGTGCCCCGGGTATCAGCGCCGCGACCCGCTCGTTGTACCAGGGCAGCGTGATCAGGTCCTCGGTGCCGTGCAGCACCAGGGTCGGGCAGGCGAGGCGGGGCAGTCGCTCGCGGGTCTCGTGACCGAGGTCGGCGCGGAAGTGCGCGGCGGTGCCAGCCAGGTTGGGCGACACATGCTGCGCCAGCTCGGCTTCGACACGGGACTGGAGGTCCGGCTCGTGGTCCAACAGGCTCGGTGCCGACATCCAGAAGGCGAATTGGACGAATACGTCGAGCGGTCCGTGCTCCAGTGCGTACAGCCGTGACTCGAAGTGCCGGCGGATGTGGTGCTCGTCTGCGGTGGAGGACCAGGTGGCGAGCAGCACTGCCGCGCGTACCAGCTCGGGGCGACGTAGGGCGAGCTCCTGGACGACCGCGGAGCCGAGGCTGAGGCCGACGGCGATGGCTCGTCGTATGCCGAGCGCGTCGAGGGCACCGGCGATGTCGTCGGCCATTTCGCCGACTGTGAAGTCGGTGCCGCCGCCCTCGGTCCGGCCGCTGCCGCGTAGGTCAACCGTGATGCAGCGGTGCCGGTGCCTGAAGTGGTCGACTTGACGGGACCAGGAGGTTCCGAGCAGTCCGGTACCGGGGATCCAGACGATGACCTCGCCCGTCCCAGCCTCCTCGTAGAAGAGGTCCACGTTGCCCGCACGGACGGTCGGCATCGGTGCTCCTCTCTCGCCCGGGTGCTCGCCGTGACGATCGGCGACCGGCGTGAGCAGGTGCGAAATCGTCGCGTACCCGACGTTGACACCGCGTGGCACACTCCGTACCAGACGAGCAGCGAAGCCCGCCTGACCCTGGTCCGGCCTCGCGCTGGGCCCTCTGCGACTGGGAGGAAGCGCTGACTGATAACGCTGCATCCGGTCCTGGCGACGCTCGGCGACCGGAGGTGCCAACCCGGGTTATCCGGCGAAAGATCACACCGCCTCCCCTGCCGTCGACGGTGGTCCGGCGGCCCCGGGTCGAGTCGCTGCTGACACGGCTGATCGAGCAGAACAAGGTCGTGTGCATCTACGCGTCCGCCGGCGCGGGAAAGACCACCGCCGTGCTTCAGGCGGCGAGCACCCTCAACCGGCCGCTGGCCTGGTTCGGTGTCGACGGCACCGACGTGGCTACTGGTCGGCTTCTGACGTACCTCGAGGCGGCGCTGGCCGTGCACGTCCCTTCGGTCGAGGGTCTGGCGACCGCAACCCTGGCCACGATGTTGCCGCACGCCGAGGTCGCCGGGCTCCTGGCCGAGGCGGTCGGGGAGGTGCCGGTGCTTCTGGTCGTCGACGATGTCGAGCGACTCGGGTCACAACCGGACGCACTCGCCGTGCTGGCGATGTTCGCCCGGTACCTGCCTCCGTCGGCCCGACTGGTGCTGCTCAGCCGCTCCGAGCTGCCCTTCGCGGCGAGCGGGACCAGCCTCTCCTTGCTCGCTGCGGTCGGTGAGGAGGACCTCGCGTTCACCGTGGGGGAGGCGGCCGAGGCGCTCGCTGAGGCTGGGCGCCCCGAGGTCGACCCGGTGGAAGCACTGGTCCAGACCGGAGGTTGGGTGACCGGAGTCATGTTCGAGGCTTGGCGCTCGAGCGACCACGTCATCGGGATCGGCGGCGAGTCCGACCCGTTGCACGGATACCTAGCTGTCCAGATCCTCGGCCAGATGGAGCCCGAAGAGCGCGACCTCCTGGTGTCGACCGCTGTCCTGGACGAGGTCACCGTGGCTGCGGCTGAGGCCCTAGGCGTGGCCGACGCGGCAGCGCGGCTGCATACGCTACGCGGCCGGCGGCTACCGGTGAGCTGGGACGCCGAGGGGCGCGCTATGCGTTTCCACCCGCGTTTTCGTGAGTACCTGCTCGAGCTCCTCGGCCGGCGGGGCGAGAAGGAGGTGCAGGGACTGCACCGGGCCCACGCGGGGCTCTTGGTGGCCCAGCAACACTTCGAGGAGGCTGTCGAGGAGTACCTCGCCAGCGGTTCACCGGCGCAGGCCCTGCCCATAGTCGAGGATCTGATCATCCATGTCATCGAGCGGACCGACTTCGCCGTGGCCGAGCGCTGGCTGGAGCAGCTCGCCGCCGTCCGGCGGGAGGACCAACCCGGTCTGGTCACCGCCGAGCTGATGCTGGCGGTGGCACTGGAGGACTACGGCCGCGGTGTACGGCTGGCGGACCGGCTGGCCAAGAGCGGTACCAGGAACGACCTCGCCGGGGCCTCCGGCCGGGCCGCCAGCCTGATGGCGTGGTGCTACCTGCACAGTGGCGGGGTCGCGGAGATCTACCAGCTCCTCGAGCTTGCGCCGACCGGACCCGACACCGAGGCCGTCCGCTATGCGATGGGAGTCGTGGACCAGTCGAGCCCGCCACGCAACCCCGCGAGCATCGCGCTGACTGGCAGCCCGCTCGACGCACTGGTCCTGCGCACCCATCACGACCGCGGCCGGCTCGGCCTGCTGGCCAAGCCGCTCGCGATGCCCTGGGCAGCCCAGGCCGCCCTGCCTTGGCGGGTCAACGCGCTGCTCTCCAGCGGCCACATCGTGCAGGCCTTCGAGCTGTACCAAGGCGTTCAGGACCACTCCGAGGCCGGGGTCTGGCTGCCCGCGATCCTGGGCCCGCGGTTGATGTGCGAGCTCGGCGAGGCGGACGCGGCCTGGCGGCTGCTGCGCAGCGGCCGCGAGCGCGTAGTGGCCTCCGGCTCAGCGATGTTCACGGTCTTCAGCCTGCTGGCGGAGGCGGAGCTGCTGCTGGAGCTGAACGAGGATCCGAAGTCTGCGTTGGTCGTTCTGGACCAGGTCCTCGCCAACCATGTCGGCGGCTCATACCTCTTCCTCGCCGAGCATGCCGGCGTGCTGCGCGGGCTGGCGCTGCTGCTCATCCAGGAAAGCGAGCAGGCGCGGACCGAGCTCGACCGGACGGTGCGTTCCATGCAGTCGGGCGACCGGTTGCTCCTGCTTCCGGCGGCGGCGGTCTACCTGGCTGAGGCGCACTGGCGGGTCGGTGCCCAGGAAGAGGCGGACCGTGTCGCCGACCTGGCTCTGGCAGCGGCCGAGGAGCAGGGATCGAACCATGTCCTGATCAGGGCGCTGGCCCGTTTTCCTGCGGTTCTGTCCCGCCGGCTGGACTCCGAGCGGAGCGCTGACTCGCCTTGGCACGACCTCGGACGCGCGCTGCACGCCCGCGGTGTCGAGGTGGCGGACGTGCACACCGGCTCGGTACACGTGGTGGAGTTCGGCAGGACCGGGATCAGGGTCAACGCTCTTGAGGTTGTGCCGCGGCTCAAGAAGAGCTTCGAGCTCCTGTCCTACCTGGCCAACGGCAGCCGGGGTGTGGTCGCGAAAATCGAGGTGATGGAGGCGCTCTTCGAGGGTCGCAGCGACGACTCGGCAGCGTCATACCTGCGGCAGGCGGTGCTGCAGCTCCGCAAGGTGGTCCCTGACCTCCTCGAGACCGACGCCGGCGTCGGTCGCCTGCGGCTGGCCGACAGCGTGCACGTGACCACCGAGTCGGAGCGGACGGTCGCGCTCTTGCGGCAGGCCGCAAGCCTGCGTGGTGCGGAGCGCCTCGCCATGCTGCTCTCCGCGCTGGAGATCATCGACCGTGGCGAGTACCTGCCAGGGGTCGTCGCCGTCTGGGTCGACGAGCGACGTGAGCAGATTGCGGCACTCGCTCGCGATGCCCGCTACGAGGCGGCCGAGATCGCACTGGCCGCGGACGACGTTCACCTGGCCCAGCGACTCGTGGGCGAAGTGTTGCGAACCGACCCGTTCCGAGAGACGGCCTGGCGGGCCCAGATGCGGATCGCCCACGCCATGGGAGACCACGACCGCGTGATCGCCGCCTTCCGCGCCTGCGAGCGAGCGCTCGGCGAGATCGGTGCGAAGCCAGGCCCCACGACCACTGAGCTGCTGGTCAATCTGCGGCGCTGACCAAGTCAGCGTTTCGGTCTCGCTCACGGACCGGCGCGAGCCTGTGCGACTACCGGCGACACACCGTCGGTCGACCTCGGGTTCAGCAGAAGGGGCATCTCGCGCATGACGTCATCGTGGCTCCTGCTTTCCGGCGGGAATGTCGTCGACGGCACGGGCGCTCCGGTTCAGCCGTCAACCAACGTGCTGGTCAAGGATGACCGAATCGTCGCGGTCGGCTCGCAGGTGAGCAGTGCGGACGTACCGCGCGGCGAGCCGCTGCGGGAGGTCGACGCGACCGGCAGGACCGTGATGCCGGGCCTCATCGACGCGCACTGTCACATGACGTACGGCGAAAGCCAGAGCGAAGAGGAGATCGATCTCTACACCAGCCCCGAGCTCCGGACGCTGAAGGCCGCCTGGAACGCGCAGAAGGTGCTGCGCGCAGGCGTCACGGGGATCTCTCAGCCGGGTGGTAGCTACTACATCGGGGTCGGGCTGCGCGAAGCGATTCGGGACGACATCGTCCTCGGCCCCCGTATGAGTTCGGCCGGCCGATACATCAGCACCAGCAACAGCCTCACCGACTGGTACCCCGACTCGGTCGGCGTCCCGGAGGGTTCGATCGGGGTCGTCACGAACACCCTCGACGGGATGATCGACGAGGTACGCCATCAGGTGAAGAACGGCGTCGACCTCATCAAGCTGGCGGACAGCCCCTACGGCCAGTTCCAGGCGTTCACCGACGACGAGCTGAAGGTGCTGGCCGATCTGGCCCACCAGCTCAAGCGGCACATCACCATCCATGCCCGCGGCTCTGCCGAGGTCGGTGCCGCGGTACGGGCCGGAATGGACTGGATCATGCACGGGAACGTGATGGACGACGAGACGGTCGAGGCGCTGGCGGACTCCCGGATCCCGTTGGTGCCGACACTCCTGCTGCTCGCCAACATCGTCGACTTCGGGGCGATGGTCGGCACCCCTGCAGCGCTTCGCGACGGGATGGCAAGGATGCTCGACCAGACGGCGGACAGCCTGCACCGTGCACATGCCGCCGGCGTGAGATTCGCGCTCGGGACCGACAGCGGATTCTCGGTGTCGCCCTACGGCGAGTGGCATGCCCGGGAGCTCGAGCTGCTCATGACCTACGCGGGGCTCTCCTCGATGGAGGCGATCACCGCGGGGACGAAGAATGGTGCGCTGATGCTCGGCCTGGATGACCAGGTCGGCGTCGTCGCTCCGGGAAAGCTCGCGGACCTGATCGTCGTGGCCGGTGACCCCGTCAAGGACATCCGGGTGCTGCAGGACAGGAAGAAGATCGAGACGGTGGTCAAGGGCGGCCGGGTTGTGGTCTTCGACGAGGACGCCGTGGCCCGGCGCTGGCCGCACGAGCGCGGCCTGACCTACTCGACCACCGATCTCACGTACGAGCTGGTTCACGGGGACACGCCCGAGCCGGGGCACGAGGTTGACGCAACTACCTACGAGGCCGCCGATGCCGCCGACCTCGTGGCCGACGTACGCCGCCGCGAGATCTCATCGCGGCTCGACTGACCCGACCGACCGACCCGTCCATCGCTGGCTCTCACCCACGGAGTGGCACATGGCAACAGAAGAGACCAACCAACCTGGTTTCGACGACCTCGATCTCGTCAACGAGAAGCCGCTGACGTGGTTCGACGTCTCGGCCATCGGGACCGGAGAGATGCTGTTCACGGCTGGCTGGGCCTGGATCGTCTACATCGCAAGCCTCTACGGCATCAAGTGGACGATCATCGGCTTCATCGGCGGTGCCGTCGTGATCCACGTGGCGTGGTGGCTCTACCGAGAGATGATCACCGCAGTACCGGAGCCGGGCTCGCTCCAGTCTTACGCCCGGGAGTCCGGGGTGTTCTCGCTTGGTACCTCCTACCTGATCCTGTACGCCCCCGTCTATGGCGCGTTCATGTGGCTCGAGCTGTTCGTCGCGCAGGGTCTGCTGGAGAACCTTTGGCCGAGCGTCCCGTCCTGGATCTGGCCGTACGCGGTCCTCATCCCCGTGGTGGCGCTTAACCTCGCCGGCCGGCAGATCACCGGCAAGGTGCAGTCCCTTCTAGTGGTCATCACCTTGGTCGGCGACGTCTTCCTCGCCCTCTTCGTCTGGATGCTGATCGTCAACCGCTCATCGTGGGACGCGAACTGGGCCTCGCCGAGCCCGACCGACTGGCTCACCTTCTTTACCGTGGCGGGTCTGTGGCTGGGCATCATGGCCGGCATCCTCGAGGTGCAGCAGGTGCTCGTTGACGAGTGGCGCAACTTCACCCAGTCGCGCGACGTCGGGCTGCTCTCGGCCGCCTGGCAGCTCTGGGTCCGGCAGATCCCGCTGGCGCTGGCGGTGCTCGGCAGCCTCCCGCTGGCGGCGCTCATCGTGTTCCCGGTGCCGACGGTGTCAGTGGTCGAGGACAAGTATGGGCACAACCCGCTCTTCTACCTGGCGATATTCACGATGATCATCGCGACGTACACCACGCTGAGCGTCTATTTCATGGGCATGGGCCGGATCGTGGCGCTCTACGCCCAGCAGGGTGCGCTGCCGCGGGTGGTGGGTCGC
>JANMWN010000302.1:0-6906 GCA_031394045.1 Sporichthyaceae bacterium | reverse complement strand
CCGGTCATCGCAACGCTGCCCGTTGGTCCGTGGCCCTGGCGCTCGGTCTGCGCCAGGGTGAGGCGCTTGGCCTCGCATGGGAGGGCGTCGACGTGGACGCCTCGACGCTGACGGTGCGGCAGTCGTTGCAGCGCCTCTCGTGGCGTCACGGCTGCGCCGATCCCGAGGTGTGCGGTACTCAGTTCAAGCCTCTGCGTCGGGCCTCTAGGTGCCCGCAGAGGACCGGCGGAGGGTTGTCCCTGGCTGAGCCGAAGTCGAACGCGGGCCGGCGGACCATCGTCCTCCCTGAGCCGCTCGTGGACGCCCTGAGGGCGCACCGAACGGCTCAGGTCGCTGAGCGGCTCCTGGCCGGCTCGGAGTGGCAGGACACGGGGCTCGTCTTCGCCACCGAGGTCGGGGCAGCGATCGACCCCTCAACCGACCGGCGCGACTGGAAAGCGCTCCTGGCTCGCGCCGGGGTACGCGATGCCCGCCTTCACGACGCCCGGCACACCGCCGCGACGCTCATGCTCTCGATGGGCGTCCCTGCACGGGTGGCGATGCAGATCCTCGGTCACTCCCAGATCGGGCTCACCCTCGGCACCTACAGCCACGTCATGCCCGAGCTCGCCACCGATGCGGCGGAGCGGATGGGAAGCGCGCTGTGGGCGTGAGATTGGCAGCCAAAGCGGCAGCCAACGGGGCGCATGCCAGCGGATGCCCACGGACCGCCGTTGGCTCCCAGCCTATGCACAGCAACGACTTCCGTACCTCAGCGGTCACGAGCGGACGAGGTTCCGCCAGACTTCTAATCCGCGGGTCGCAGGTTCAAGTCCTGCCAGGGGGACTCGCGCGCGGGAAGTTGTGCTCGAACCTCTCGTGTCAGACTCGCCGGAGGCTGTGGCTCAGTCTGGGTCTGACACGACGGGGCAGGGCAGGATGTGGGGATGGAACACAGCGAGACATCGACAAGGCGCCGGGTCGAGCAGCGCGGCCTGTGGTTCGAGGAGCTCGAGCTCGACGTGGTCTACGCGCACAGCCCGGGGCGGACGCTGACCGAGGCCGACAACGTGCTGTTCTCGACCCTGACGATGAACCCGCAGGCGCTGCACCTGGACGCGGCGTGGAGCGCCGGGCAGCCGTTCGGTGAGCGGCTGGTCAACAGCATGTGCACCCTGGCCACGTTGGTGGGGCTGTCCGTACCGCAGCTGACGCAGGGGACGATCGTCGCCAACCTCGGCTTCAAGGAGATCCGGTTCCCCAAGCCCGTACGCCATGGCGACACGTTGTACGCGGAGACCGTCGTGCTCGACAAGCGGTTGTCGGCCAGCCGCCCCGGCGAGGGCATCGTGACGTTCGAGCACACCGGGCACAACCAGGATGGCGACGTCGTGGTGGTCGCCGTCCGTACCACCCTGATGCAGGTACGTCCGGCAGCAGCCCCGTGACGTGGCCGCCAGGACCGGCCCTGCTGTTCTGCCCCGCTGACCGGCCCGAGAGGTTCGCCAAGGCCGCTGCTGCGGCGGACGTTGTGATCCTCGACCTCGAGGACGGCGTGGCACCGGCCGACAAGGCGGCGGCCCGCACTGCGCTGCAGTCGACCCTGCTCGACCCGGCCCGCACGGTGGTCCGGCTGAACCCTTCAGGCTCGGCTGACCACGCTCTCGACCTGACGGCGTTGGCCGAGACGCCGTACGACGTGGTGATGCTGGCCAAGACCGAGGACCCCGAGCAGGTGCGATCGCTGGCGCCGCGCAGGGTGATCGCCCTGTGCGAGACACCGAAAGGAGTGCTGGCCGCCGAAGCGATCTCCGCAGCCGAGCCAACCCTCGCGCTGATGTGGGGTGCCGAGGACCTGGTCGCCGCGCTCGGCGGACGGTCGAGTCGGACGGTCGACGGCACCTACCGGGACCTGGCCCGATTTGCACGTTCCCGGGTTCTGCTCGCGGCGGGAGCCCACGACGTGGTGGCGATCGACGCCGTGCACCTCGACATCACCGACGTCGACGGTCTCCGTGCCGAGGCCGAGGACGCTGCTGCCTCCGGCTTCGGCGCGACTGCCTGCATCCACCCCTCGCAGGTGCCCGTGATCAGGACCGCGTACCAGCCGACGGCGGTTGAGACCGAGTGGGCCCGCAGGGTTCTGGCTCAGGCCAGAGCCGAGCGGGGGGTGTTCGCGTTCGAGGGCCGGATGGTCGACGCGCCGGTCCTGCGCCACGCAGAGCACGTGCTCGCGCGCGCCGGCACCGACTGAGCCGGCCATGGATCGTCGGCGGCCGGTGGGCGATGGAGTACTTCCCCGGCGGGAACCCGACCAAGGAGGACCTCCCGCGTCCCCGCAGTAGACATCGGCACCGGTGATCACCAGGTCTGCTGAGCGGCTCACGCTTGCGGCTCCCTTGTTCGCATGCGCTGAACTATCGGTGCCGGCGCGCCGCGGCGACGAGTTCCTGGAGGGCCGGGATCCGGGCCGGCGCGAATCCGTTCAGGGTGACGAGGGTCTTGCTGTCGCGTACGCCCATCCGGACCAGCGAGGCGCGCCGCTTGTCGGGGGCCACGGAGGTGATGTCGGTCAACCGGATGTTCTTCGCGAGGATCCGCTGGACCTCGGTGGGTGTCACGGCCATGAACGGGATGAAGGTCGCCCAGAAGGTCACGAGGAGTGCGAACACGAACAGGACCCACGCCCCCTGGTACGCGTTGAGAAGGGCGACGACGAGCAGGATCCAGCGAATCGGTGTCGGCGTCCCGTAGCGGCCGAGGGCTGTGCCCGCAGGCGGCTTGCGGACGACCCGCAAGGGAAAGAGCATGCTGGGACTCTAGTTGGGCCTTCGCCAGGCTCAGGCCCCCGCCGGCTCCTCGGGGGCGAAGAGCCGACTCAGCCGGACGTCGGCCTCGACCAGCGTCATGAGGTCGTCCCGGCCCAGGTTGCCCCCCTGCGCCACCAACCGGTTGGCCTGCCGGAGCCGGATCCGTTCGAGTGCGTTGCGGATGCTCCGGGCATTGGCGAACCGGGGTCTGGCCATCCGCAGCCCGACGTACTCGTCGAACGCGACCAGGGCATCGGCGCTGAAGCGGTACTGGTCGCGTTCCAGCATCAGCTGGGCGATGTGGAGCAGCTCGGCGCGGTCGTAGTCGGCGAACTCGATGTGGTGCGCCACCCGTGAGCTGAGCCCGGGGTTGGACGAGAAGAAGGAGTCCATCCGGTCGACGTACCCGGCGAAGATGACGACCAGGTCGCCGCGCTCGGACTCCATCTCCTGCAGGAGGATCTCGATCGCCTCCTGCCCGTAGTCGCGCTCGTTCTCGGGCCGGTAGAGGTAGTACGCCTCGTCGATGAACAAAACCCCGCCGGCAGCCCTGGCGATGGCCTCCTTGGTCTTGGGCGCCGTGTGCCCGATGAACTGCCCGACCAGATCGTCGCGCGTGACGGCGTGGACCCGGGCGGTACGCAGGTAGCCGAGCGCATGCAGCATCTCGGCCATCCGTAGCGCCACGGTGGTCTTGCCGGTGCCGGGAGGTCCGGTGAAGCTCATGTGCAGGGTCGGCTTCGACGTCGTCAGGCCGAACTGCCCACGGGCGCGCTCGACCATGAGCAGCGATGCGATCTCGCGCAGCCGGGTCTTGACCGCGCCGAGACCGACCAGGTCCGCGTCGAGCGAGTCGAGGACCTCGCGCACCCGAGCGGCCGCCTCGTCGTCGGCGAGCGCGATCCGGGCATCGGGTGCCAGCGGGGTTGGTTCTGCGGGCTCTGCTGGCTCTGCTGGCCCTGCTGGCCCTGCTTGCACTGCTGGCCCTGCTGGCCCTGAGACGGACCGCTGCCCGGGCAGGATCATCGCGCTAGGTACCGCTGGCCGGACGGCTGCTCGCTGGAGTACGCCTGCACCGAGTAGCTCTGCTGCCGGTCGGCCCCCTCGGTGCGCTGCAGCCGGAACCCGGGCTCGAAGCCGGGCCGCTGCACCAGGAACATCATCGCGGTGGTCTGCCGCCCGAGGCTGGCGTCGAAGGCGAGCACGCGTACGTAGTGCTGGGGGAAGGTGGCCCGGCACGACTGGATCTCGCGCAGGACGCCGGCGGGGTCAACCAGGTCGAACATCGGCAACCCCCACAGCTCCCAGTAGGTGTTGCGCGGGTGCGGGTCGTCGCTGTACTCGATCGAGATCGGCCAGCTGTGGTCCAGCGCGTACTGCACCTGCAACGAGATCTCGTCGTCGGTGAGGTCGGGCAGGTACGAGAAGGAGCCTTGGGTCAGTCGCATGGTGGTCCCTCAGTTCCCAGGAGTGGCGACAGCGACGGCGTCGGGGGTGTCGGTGGAGGTGTAGTCGAAGCTGACGTCGCCCCAGGTGTTCAGGGCGGCCTGCAGGGCCACGCAGCTCTTGGCCGCCGTACGCAGGATGTCCGGGCCCTCGCGGAGGAAGTCGCGACCCTCGTTGCGGGCCTTGATCATGGCCTCGAGCGCCACCCGGTTGGCCTCGGCCCCGGCCGAGATCCCCATCGGGTGACCGATGGTGCCGCCCCCGAACTGCAGGATCACGTCCTCGCCGAGGTAGTCCAGCAGCTGGTGCATCTGGCCGGCGTGGATGCCACCGGACGCGACCGGCATGACCGGTGCCATCGAGGCCCAGTCCTGGTCGAAGTAGATGCCGTTGGCGACGTTGGTCGGGACGTGGTCCAGGCGCAGGGTGTCGTAGTAGCCCCTGGTCGTTGCCGGGTCACCCTCGAGCTTGCCGACCACGGTGCCCGCGTGCAGGTGGTCGACCCCGATCAGCCTGGACCACTTGGAGATGACCCGGAAGCTGACGCCATGGGTCTTCTGCCGGGTGTAGGTCGAGTGACCGGCGCGGTGCAGGTGCAGGAGGACGCCGTTCTTACGGGCCCAGTTCGACATCGACTGCATCGCCGTGTAGCCGACGGTGAGGTCGATCATGACGACGACGCTGCCGATCTCCTTGGCGAACTCGGCCCGCTCGTACATCTGCTCCATGGTCCCGGCGGTCACGTTGAAGTAGTGGCCCTTGATCTCGCCGGTCTCGGCAACGGCGCGGTTGACGCCTTCCATGCCGAACAGGAAGCGGTCTCGCCACTTCATGAAGGGCTGGGAGTTGATGTTCTCGTCGTCCTTGGTGAAGTCGAGGCCTCCCCGGCAAGCCTCGTAGATCACCCGGCCGTAGTTGCGCGCGGACAGGCCCAGCTTCGGCTTGATGGTCGCCCCGAGCAGCGGTCGCCCGTACTTGCCGAGGTACTCGCGCTCCATGACGATCCCGTGCGGCGGACCGGCGAACGTCTTGACGTACGCGATCGGGATCCGCATGTCCTCCAGGCGCAGCGCCTGCAACGGCTTGAAGCCGAAGACGTTGCCGATGATCGACGACGTCAGGTTCGCGATGGAGCCTTCTTCGAACAAGTCGATGTCGTACGCGATGTAGGCCATGTGCTCACCGGGGCGTCCCGGAACGGGCTCGACCTTGTAGCACTTGGCCTGGTAGTGGCTGTTGGCGGTGAGGCGGTCGGTCCAGACGACGGTCCAGGTGGCCGTCGACGACTCGCCCGCGACTGCCGCGCCGGCCTCGATCGGGTCGACCCCAGGCTGGGGAGTGACCCTGAAGACGGCCAGGATGTCGGTGTCCTTGGCGATGTAGTCGGGTGCGTAGTAGCCCATGCTCGCGTAGCTGTGGACGCCCGGGTCCCACCGGTCCTGCGTCGCAGGGTCGTCGTGCACGGTCACGCTCATGCTTCCTCCCACACCATCGGTTGCTCAACGATGGGCGTCGAAGGTCGCGCTTGTCTATTGAGTGTTCTGGCCCGACACTTGACCAAATGCTTGAGTGTTACCTCTACCGTCCGGAGTCCCGCAGAGATGACCTGGTCCCGCCTTCGAAGCTTCCTCGCCGTGGCCGACACGGGCTCGGTCCGCGCGGCCGCGGCCAGCCTGTCGGTCACCGAGTCGGCGGTGTCGGCGGCGTTGGCGGCGCTGCAGACCGAGCTCGGGGCGATCCTGGTGGAGCGCTACGGGCGCGGCATCCGGCTCACCGGGGCCGGCTCGGTCTACGCCGACTACGTACGCCAGATCCTGGGCCTGCTCGACGAAGCCTCGTCGGCTGTCGTCCAGGGAGCCGACCCCGAGCGCGGCGCGTTGCGCATCGGCGCGGTGACGACGGCGGGGGAGTACCTCGTGCCCGGCCTGCTGGCCACCTTCCTCGCCGATCACCCGGACGTCGTGGTCACTCTGGAGGTGGGGGTTCGCGACCGGCTGCACGAGCTGCTCGCGTCGCACCAGCTGGACCTGGTCATCGCCGGTCGCCCGCCACGCGGCTCCGGGCTGGTCACTCGCGCGATGCGACGGAACTCGCTCGTCGTCGTGGCGGCGCCCGGGCTGCCGGCTGATCTGCCGACGACAGCGTGGCTCCTGCGCGAGCAGGGTTCGGGAACCCGGGCCACGACGCTCGCCCTGCTCGACACCCTCGAGATCACCCCTCCGACGTTGGCCGTGGGCTCGCACGGTGCGGTCGTGGCGGCGGCATCGCTCGGGCTGGGCCTGGCGCTGGTCTCGCAAGACGCCGTACGCCGGCGGCTGGACTCGCGCGAGCTGGTCGTGGTCCCCGTGCCTGGTACGCCGCTCGCCCGCCCCTGGAACGCCGTCACCGGGCGGGCCCCGACGGCGACAACGCGGCTCTTCATCGCCCACCTGCTCGACCAGGCCGCCGCCGGCGAGCTCGCGTTCCAGTCGCCGCGTACCCCGAAGGGCAGCAGCAGGACAGCGGCGAGGACTCGGGGGACCGCTCTCACCCCTTGATCCGCCCGGGCGGGTGAAGCGGAGTCGGGCGTCGGATCCGTTCGTTGCTGGCTGCGGCGCTCGCCGCTACCCCCTTACGAGTCTGCCGCCGCGCTGCCGAGACCTCAGGAGCCCGTCAATGGCGCAAGCCCCGT
>JANMWN010000006.1:0-1915 GCA_031394045.1 Sporichthyaceae bacterium | reverse complement strand
CATCGCAGCAGGCTCTGGCCTCCCCGACGTCCTCACGTCTGGTTGTCTGTCGCGTCGCCCCACCGATTGCGCACGCTCTCAGCGTCAACGCCCAAAGCGACCCGATCTCAGGCCAGGACTTACCTCCCGATCGGGCGGTCTTGACTGCGCCGAGCTCGGCCTGGGCGGTCAGCCGCTTGACGAGCGCAATGTCTGACAGCGCGAGTAGCGCCGCCTCGGGATCATCCGGATGACCAGGCGACGCGCCGGCGTCCTGGTGCCAGCCATTCAGTCGCGCCCATGCACGCCGACCGGCCTGCCATGGGGCTCGTGGCTTCTTGGTCGAGAGGGTACTGGGCGGACATGCTCGGATACAGCGCATCGGCACGTGCCCCTGATCGGCACCTCGGGGCGATGACCGATCCCCATCGGGACGGCTGTCAGTGCTCTGTTGGCGGCTTGCGCGCACGAGTCCATCTCAACTCACGGGTCGCTGATTCCACTCGCTGTGGAGCCCCCGCTGCTAGATCGTCCGGCGCACCGGACGGCAGGCTGCTCGACCTTTCCGAAGGAGTCCAGCGTGCGGGCGAGGCCCACGTCTCCAGGCCGCCGGACCACCGTGACCAGGCGGCGTACATTGAGGCCGTGCTCACATGAAGCCCACCCGACCACCGCCCGTGGTGCCGCTGCGATCCTTCGACCGCTGCGACAGGTGCACCGCCCGCGCTCTGGTCCGCGCCACCCGGGGGAGCAGCGTCCTACTGCTCTGCGGCCACCACACGGAGCAGTACGGCAGCCAACTGCAGGCCGCGGGCTGGGAACTGGAACGGCCACCGCTGATCGGTCAGGGATGAACGGTCGCGATCCGGCCCCACCGCCGTCCGCGCAGTGGAGTCAGGACCGCGCAGACGCACCGGCCTAGCCGCCTGTCTGCCCGCAGCTAAGCCGGGCTTTCGGTCGTCTCGCACAGGGTGGACGCGCGCCCATGAGCGGCACATCACGTGGAAATCCGGCCTGCTGTTGCCGGTGGCGTTGAGAAGGGTGTAGTCGGTAAGGGTCGGGCCCGGGGCAGTTCCTGGTGCTGGTCGTGGGAGGGGCGTGTAGGCACGCGGCCGCTCCGACACGTCCAAGGCCAGCCACGTTAACCCTTCCCCGTGTCCCGCAGTGCCAGAGCGTCCAGGAACGACGCAGCCCACCGATCGACGTCGTAGTTCCGTACTCGCTTGCGCATCGACCTCATGCGGCGCCGGGCCTCCCTCGGCGTCACCTGCGCAGCGCGCAGGATCGTCTCCTTCAGCCCGTCGATGTCGTGCGGGTTGACGAGGAAGGCGGCGCCGAGCTCGTCGGCCGCACCCGTGAACTCGCTGAGGACGAGTGCGCCGCTCTCGTCGTAGCGGCAGGCGACGTATTCCTTGGCCACCAGGTTCATGCCGTCCCGCAGAGGCGTCACCAGCATGACGTCGGCGGCGAGGTAGAGGGCAGCCATCTCCTCACGCGGGTAGGAGTGGTGCAGGTAGTGGACAGCGGGCTGGGCGAGCGTCCCGTGCTTGCCGTTGATCCGACCGACGACGCCCTCGACCTCCGCGCGCAGGGCCTGGTACTCCGACACGCGTTCACGGCTGGGGCTGGCCACCTGGAGGAACACCGTGTCGGGCGGTCCGAGCTCACCGCTCGCGAGCAGCTCCTCGTACGCCTGCAGCCGATGAAGGATTCCCTTGGTGTAGTCGAGCCGGTCGACCCCGAGCAGGACGGTCGAAGGGTTCCCCAGGTCAGCCCTGATCCCTTCGGCGCGAGTCCGCACATCGGTGCTGCGGGCCAGGTTCTCGAGCCCGGCGGAGTCGATGGAGATCGGGAAGGCGGCAGCCCGTACATCGCGCGTTTGCGTGTCCGCCGCACCCGGTAGGTGAACCGCTCCGGCCTTCGTCGTGAGTTGCGC
>JANMWN010000347.1:0-2021 GCA_031394045.1 Sporichthyaceae bacterium | reverse complement strand
AGCGGCGTGAGCGACAGGGAGACCAGGGTGGCGACTCGGTCTCCCGTACGCAGCCCGAGGGTGGAGTCGGGGCCGACCTCGTCGACGGTGCCGATCAGCATCCCGCCCGAGCCGGTCACCGGGTTCTGCATCTTGCCGCGGCTGGCGACGAAGTCGAGCACCTCGGCGCGCACCGCGTCGACGTCCACCGCGTGCTTGGTCTCGAGCTGGCGGTACGACGCGGCGTCCAGGTTCAGCGTCTCCACCCGGATGCGTACCTCGTCCGGCCAGAGCTCGGGGTCGGCGTCCAGCCGGGTCGCCGCCTGGGGCAGCACGCCGCTCGGCTCGAGCACCCGGTGCAGGCCGACCGGGGACGACGGCACCGTGCTGGAGCGGCTCGGCCGGCTCGGCTGGCTGGACTGGCTGGACACGGGGCAGATCCTCCCAGAACGGGACGCGGAACGGGCAGTCTGCCCGCTCGCGGGAGATCTTACGGTCACCAAGTGGATTTGCCGAAGATCCTTCACTATCCTCCGGAGGATGAGCACCGAGCAGCCGTACGCCTACCGTCGCAAAGAGCTGGTCGAGCCGGACTGGACCCGGTTGCCCGGGTGGGCGTCGGTGACCGCCGCAGAGTGGGCCGACGTCCAGTGGCAGCGCTCGCACTGCGTCAAGAACCTCAAGCAGCTGCGCGAGCTCATGGGCGACCTGCTGGAGGACCGGTTCTACGCCGACCTCGAGCGCGACCAGGCCGAGCGGGCCACCATGTCGATGCTCGTGCCGCCGCAGATGATGAACACGATGGTGCCGGCCTCGCACGACCGCGGGACGCCCTCGCCGGCTGACTTCACCGACGCGTTCTACGCCGACCCGGTGCGCCGCTACATGCTCCCGGTCTTCAGCGACCGACGGACCGACTGGGCCTCGCACCCGTACTCCAGCCGCGACTCCCTGCACGAGCACGAGATGTGGACCGCCGAGGGGCTGACGCACCGCTACCCGACCAAGGTGCTCGCCGAGCTGCTGCCGACCTGCCCGCAGTACTGCGGTCACTGCACCCGGATGGACCTGGTCGGCAACTCCACCCCGGTGATCCAGAAGCTGAAGTTCGACCTCAAGCCGGTGGACCGGTACGACGCGATGTTCGCCTACCTGCGCACGCAGCCGGGCGTACGCGACGTGGTCGTCTCCGGGGGCGACGTCGCCAACCTGCCGTGGAAGAACCTCGAGTCGTTCGTGACCCGGCTGCTCGAGATCGACAACATCCGGGACATCCGGCTGGCCACCAAGGCACTGATGGGGATGCCTCAGCACTGGTTGCAGGACGAGGTCCGCGCGGGCATGGAGCGGGTGTCGACGATCGCGCGCGAGCGTGGCGTCCAGATCGCCATCCACACCCACGTCAACGCGGCCCAGTCGGTGACCCCGCTGGTCGAGCAGGCCGCCAAGGCGATGCTCGAGGCGGGCGTGCGCGACGTCCGCAACCAGGGCGTCCTGATGCGCGGCGTCAACGACACCCCCGCGCAGCTGCTCGACCTGTGCTTCCAGCTCCTCGACGGGGCGGCGATCATCCCCTACTACTTCTACATGTGCGACATGATCCCGTTCAGCGAGCACTGGCGGGTCTCGGTCGGCCAGGCGCAGCACCTGCAGCACGCGATCATGGGCTACCTGCCCGGCTTCGCCACCCCGCGGATCGTCTGCGACGTCCCGTACGTCGGCAAGCGCTGGGTGCACCAGCTCGAGTCGTACGACACCGTGCGCGGGATCTCGTACTGGACCAAGAACTACCGCACCGGCATCGAGCTCGACCACGCCGAGGCGCTGGAGCGTACGTACGAGTACTACGACCCGATCGACACCCTGCCGGAGGCCGGCCGTGCGTGGTGGACCGAGCACGCGGGCGACGACACGGCCACCCTGGCCGCCGCGGTGGCCGCCGCCTCCGCGTCGAGGCACGCCTCGGCCGTCCAGCACGAGGAGCTCGTCACCGGCTGACCCCGCCCCGATTTCCCGAGTCGAGGTTGAGAGGTCACGGGGCG
>JANMWN010000275.1:0-19818 GCA_031394045.1 Sporichthyaceae bacterium | reverse complement strand
TTCACCCGAACCGGCCCCGCCCCCTAGCTCCCAGCAGCCGCAGCCGGCGCTCACTCAGGGTCCGGTCAGGGTCGGGTCAGGGCGATCCCCCTATCGTCCGACGCCCACGGAAGGGCAGGGTGGTGGGATACACGCACGCAGCGACGACGACGAATCGAGAGCGAGTCTGATGATCGAGGTCAAAGGCCTGAGCAAGCGGTACGGGGACGTGCTCGCGGTGGACGACCTGTCCTTCACGGTGGAGCCCGGTCACGTCACCGGGTTCCTCGGCCCGAACGGTGCTGGCAAGTCGACGACGATGCGCGCCATCATCGGGCTCGACCGGCAGACCGGCGGCACCGTCACGATCGACGGCCACCGCTACTCGTACGACCGGGCACCGCTCACGCACGTGGGCGCGCTGCTCGAGGCCAAGGCCGTGCACCCCGGGCGCAGCGCGTACAACCACCTGCTGTTCCTCGCGCAGAGCAACGGGATCAGCCGCAAGCGGGTGGACGAGGTCCTGGCACTGGTCGGTCTTGAGTCGGTCGCCAAGAAGCGCACCAAGACGTTCTCGCTCGGCATGGGCCAGCGGCTGGGGATCGCCTCCGCGATGCTCGGCGACCCGGCCGTGCTGCTCCTCGACGAGCCGGTCAACGGCCTCGACCCCGAGGGCATCATCTGGGTCCGCAACCTGCTCAAGGCACTCGCAGGCGAGGGCCGGGCGATCCTCGTGTCCAGCCACCTGATGGCCGAGATGGCCCTGACCGCCGACCACCTGGTCGTCATCGGTCGCGGCCGGCTGATCGCCGACACGACGGTGGCCGAGTTCGTGGCGCAGGCGAGCGGCCGGGCCGTCGTCGTCCGTACGCCGGACGACGTTTCGCTGACCGAAGCCCTGACGCGTCGCGGCGGGACCGTCACCCGGTCGGACGACGGCGCCTTGCACGTCGTCGGCCTGGAGGCCGCCGAGATCGGCCAGACCGCGGCCGACACCGGAACCGTCCTGCACGAGCTCACCCCTCAGCGGGCCTCGCTCGAAGAGGCGTTCATGGAGCTGACGCGCGACAGCGTCGAGTACCACGCCGACCAGCCCGCGATCATCGACGGCGTTCCGTCGTACGAAGGAGCCTGACATGACCACCGTGGCCACCACGCCCGCCGGCCGGCCCGCTGCCGCCCCCCGGCGCCCGGTCGGGCTCGGGGTCCAGCTGCCGCGCGTCCTGCGTGCGGAATGGACCAAGCTGCGTACCGTCCGCTCGACCGTGTGGACCCTGCTCGGGGCGTTGGTCGTCTGCGTCGGGCTGCCGCTGCTGATCTCGTTCGCCATCATCAACCAGCCGAAGTCGGAGCTCGGCCCGGACTTCGACGCGGCGGGTTTCAGCCTGTTCGGGGTCTTCCTCGGCCAGCTGATCATCGGGGCGCTCGGTGTGCTGGTCATCAGTGCCGAGTACTCCACGGGGACGATCCGCGCGAGCCTGACTGCGACACCGCAACGGCTGCTCATGCTGCTCGCCAAGCTGCTCACCTTCGCGGTCGTAGTCGCGGTCGTGTCGTTCGTGCTCACCTTCACGGCGTTCTTCGTCGTCCAGTCGGTGCTCAACACGCACGACCTCGGCGTGACGCTGGGGGAGGGGAACTCGCTCCGGATGGTCATCGGCGGTGCGCTGTACCTGGTCATCGTCGGGCTGCTCGGGCTCGGGATCGGCACCATCCTGCGGCACAGCGCCGCCGGCATCAGCACCGTGCTGGCCCTGCTGTTCGTGCTGCCGATTCTGGCGAACTTCCTTCCGCGCAGCTGGCAGGAGCACGTCGTGAAGCTCCTGCCCGGCCAGGCCGGTCAGGCGATCTTCCAGTCGCACGCGGACGCCATCACCCTCGCGCCGTGGACGGGGCTCTCGGTCTTCGCCGGGTACGCCGTCCTGTCGCTCATCATCGGCGCGGTGCTGCTCGTACGCCGCGACGCCTGAGCCAAGGCGGAGCGGCGTTCTGTGGGTGTTCGTGTTCGGGTTAGTGACGTCGTCGGGCGCGCGCAGCGAAGTCGTCGAGTGCCTTGAGCACAGCTGGAGCAACCCAGACGACGTACCGCTGGCGGCCGCTGGCCTTGGTGAGGATGCCGGCGTCGCGAAGCTGCTGGATGAGGCTGTCGGCGGCCGGTTGAGACAGACCTGTCGCCTCCTGAACCATGGACGAGGTGATGGCGGGGTGGCTGAGCAGAAGGGGCAGGACGGTCCACACGGCAGCGGACTTGCGGACTCTCACCGTGCCCGCCCATGTCGCGTACACCTGCACGAGGTCGGCGGCCAGCGCACGTCCGTTGGTCGCCGCTGCGAAGGTGGCGTGCGTGAAACGTTCGACGATCCGGCTGGGATCGCCGTTGCGGTAGGCGGTCAATGCCGCGAAGTAGGAGTCGGTGTCGGCGAGCAGACCAGCAGAGACAGGAACAGTTGTACGCGTGGTCGCGCCACCCTGCTTGAGCATGGTGTGGACGAGGGCGCGACCGGTTCGGCCGTTGCCGTCGTTGAACGGGTGGATCGTCTCGAACTGCGCGTGCGCGATGGCCGCCTGGGCCAGCAGTGGAATGTCGGTGCGCTGGATGAACGCGCAGAGGTCGTCGATTGCCGCGCCGACTCGGGAATGGTGCGGCGGGACGAAGTCTTCCGCATGAGGTGACGAGCTACCGCCGCCGATCCACACCTGCTCGGTGCGAAAGTGACCGGGATTCGCCTGGGCCTGGCCCCGCATCAGCGCTTCGTGGATCGCCAAGATGCCCTTCGGGGCCACCGCGTCGGAGAGCTCGAGGGCGCGGTTCATGGCGTCGACGTTGGCCGCGACGAGGCCGGCGTTGCTTCCGAAGCGGACCACGCCGACCTCCGCGAGCGCGAGTGCCCTTGCGCCTGCCGTGATGTTCTCGATCTGCGAGGACGATGCGGACTCGGTGCGCACGAGCACCGCGGAAAGGGGAGCGATCTCGGAGCCCGGAAGCATCGTCGAAAGTTCAGCGTCGAAGCGCGCGATCTCGGCCCGGGCGTCGTCGACTTCGGCCAGTACTGCCGGCGCGATGGTGGCATCGAGGTTGGCGATCACCGCTGGTATCGCGGCGTCATAGGTGGGTCTGATCGCCGCCCGTTGAGCCCGGGAGAGTGCCTGCGTGGTGTGGCGACTTTCCCACGGCAGCGTCTCCCGAGTGACTGCCCACGCTGCTGTTGGCGCAGGCGCTCGCGGCTTCGGCATCTCAGACTCCTTCCCTTATCTTGGAAGAGCCTAACATAAGTCAAGGCTCTTACGCTTATGTTAGAAGCCGAGACTACAGCTTGCGGAGCTGATCCTGCGCTCGGAACCCGCCCTGGCGGCCCAATTAGGCTGGGCCGCTGCTCGATCACCTCGCGCTCCAGGTCACGGACGTCGATGCGGCCGCCGCGTTCTACGTCCGAGTCTTCGCGGCGCTGGGAGTGCGAGAGGCGATGCGGGTACCGCGACCCGTGGGGCCGGTGGTCGGACTCTCGGGACCCGACGGGTTCCCGCACCTGTGGCTCGGCCCGGCGGTCGACGACGGGCATCGGCCCGAGCACCTGGCCCTGACCGCACCCTCGCGGGACGCCGTGGGCCAGGTCCACCAGGAAGCGGTGGCGCTCGGAGCCGAGGTGCTGCATCCGCCGCGCGTCTGGCCGGACTACCACCCGGGGTACTACGGATTGTTCCTGCGCGATCTCGACGGCAACAACGTCGAGGCCGTCCACCACACGTTCGGCTGACGAAGGTGGCAAGCCGCTGGCCCGGGACTAGGGTCACCGTGTGCACTTCACCCAGGTGATGGGTCGGGCAGCGCAGCTGTGCGAGGCGATCGGTGCTGTCGTACTGCTGGCCGGGCTGCTCGTGTCGGTGGTCCTCTCGGTCCGCTCGCTCCGTCGCAGCGGTGACGGACACTCGCCTACCAGGCGCTTCGTGAGTCGTTCGGTGGGGTGATCCTGCTCGGCCTGGAGATCCTCGTGGCGGCAGACCTGATCCGGACCGTCGCCGTTGCACCGACACTGGAGAACGTGGCGATCCTTGGACTGATCGTCCTCATCCGGACCTTCCTCAGCTTCTCCCTCGAGATCGAGGGAGTCGTCCCCTGGCGTCGAGCCGCGTCGCCAGGTGGCGTCACATCGTCCGTGCCGCTCGCAGGACCAATGCCCCGACCTCTCCCGCTGGTAGGCCCGGCGCTTAGCTGCTGTCAGGGAGCGCGCCCTCGGCCAGGAGAGCCTCGTGCGCCGCCTCGAACGCCTGACGCCCGGCTGGTGTGCCGCAGTACACGGTGGCGTGGATCAGTATCTCCTTGATCTCGTCGACCGAAACGCCAGTGGCGAGCGCGCCCTTCACGTAGATGCCCAGCACGTCGGGTCGCCCCAACGCCGTCAGGATCGCAACATTCAGCATGCTCCGGGTCTTGCGATCCAGGCCTGGCCTGCTCCAGGCGTACCCCCACGCCAGCTCGGTCACGACGCGCTGGAACGCCATCATGAAGTCGTCGGTGCCAGCCAGGTTCGCGTCGACGAACTCGGCACCCAGCACCTCTCGGCGGACTTTGAGGCCCCTCTCGAAAAGCTCGCTCTCTGCCATGGCGGGCGACTCCTTCCTCGAGCGTTGATGTCCCGGGCTATCGGGCATCGCCCCTGGTGCTGTCCATATCCACGGACGTGGTACGCGATGAGAACGCCGCGCTGGGGGCAAGCACCATGACCCCGAAGGCCGCGAACAATGCGGCGGTCGACCCGTAGTGCAGTACGACTGCGTACCTCAGCGCCTCCAGGAGGAAGCACATCGCCAGCACACCCCCGGCCGCCAGTCGCGTACGCGCGCTTCCGACACGCCAGCCATGACCCGCCACCGCCAGGACGGGGCCGGCCGAGAGTCCGCAGACGATCCAGAAGAGAACGGTCGACTCGCTGAAGGGCAGGCCCCTGGCCGCTGCAGTCAGGTAGTAGCCGACGACCTCACCGGCACAGGTCGCGGCCCCGGCTGTTGCGGCGACCCCAGGAGCGGATGCAAGGGCTCCCGCGACGAACGCCACTGCGAGCCACGGGGCTGGCGGCGTTCGCAGGTGCCGACCAGGGGCTAGGGAGCACCGCGTGCAGCAGGGAGGTGGCTGCTCCTGTCAGCAGCTGGAGGTCACTCGGCTTCAATGTCGTCGCAGCCGTGCCCGAGGCATTCGACCACCCCACCGAAGGACTCGTCGGGCTGCACCTCGTGTACCTGCGCCTCTGACCGGCTGGGTCAACCGTTCTTGGCTACCGTGAGGAGTACGGCGGAGTCCTCCAGCGCCTCGAGGCCATGGCGTGCTGGAGGTATGACGATCAGGTCACCGGGCCGGCCGTCCCAGTGGTTGTCACCGGCGGAAACCTGGACACGTCCCAGGACCACGAGCAGCGTGGCTTCGCCGGGGTTCTCATGCTCGGCCATCTTCGTGCCCGCGGTGAGGGCTATCAGGGTCTGACGCAGGACCCTCTCGTGGCCGCCGTAGACGGTCTCAGCGCTGCGCCCGCTGGTCGCGGCGCCGGCGATCTTCAGCTGCTCGCGCGCGACGGCGTCCAGGGACAGCTTGTTCGTCATGGTGCTTCCTTCCATCGCAGCTCGGGCGCGCACTTGACTGTACTCACGTTCGCGCGACGCCAGGCTGCCACGCATCGGGACGGCCCAAGCCCTCCCGCTGATACCGCGACGAGGGCCCCTTCCCGATGTTCGGGAGAGGGCCCTCGTGACGCTGCCTGGCTCAGATGTTGTGGTAGAGCTCAAACTCGTCAACGGAGCCGAGCCTACGCTCGCGGACCGACAGTCACGCTCCTGACCTGCGGTTTTACCGTTGGACACCATTGGTAAGTGTTGGCCGTTTGTGAACGTCCTGCGGACGTCCTGCGGACCGGCACAAGATCATTCAGGAGTGAACATGACCAGCACCACAGCTCCGCTACCCGCACGACCCGCCTGGCACGACGGCACGGGAGAGGTCGACGATGCGGCGATCTTGTACGAGCGGGAGATCGGCCAGATCAACGCGCAGGCGTCCGGGTCGATCGTGGACGTGTGGCTCTACCGCCGCGACGTGATGACCAGCGGGGCATCGTCGTCGGCGATGTCCTGGTGGTAGCCGACGAGGCACGCCTCACGCCGGCGCAGGCACGCGAGCGGGCTGCCTTGCTTACCGAGGCGGCGGACGCAGCCGAGTAGCCTCTCGACCCACGAAACCCCCGCCTACGCATCCCCCGTCGTGGCGGGGGTTCGTGCTGGCTCGAACCGTGGTGTCGAGCCATCGGGCCGAATCTCCCAGCTAGCCGGCTGCGGGTTCGGCATTCTCAATGTTCCAGCCTGGGCTGCACCTCTTTGTCACCGGCGCGTGTGCGGACGGTCACGATCAGCGATTCGTGCAGAGCCTCTCGGGTCACGGCAAGCCGAAACGACGCGCGCTCGCTCGCCGTCGCCCACGATGATTTAGCCGCCCACTGTTGACGCGGGTTCGCAGAGGGGGAGCCGTGAACCGCCTTGGTCTTCTCGTAGCAGCCGCACTGCTCGCGGCCTGCACCGGCCCAGCCGTGACAGCCAAGCCCGCAGCCCCGAGCTCTGCGCCGGTCGTCGTGGCGCCGACTCCCGTTGCTCCGGTCGTGCCCCCCGCGCCTACGCCGAAGCCGAAGCCCGTGGTCAAGCCGAAGGAGCCGAAGCCAGCCGTCAAGGTGCTCGCTACGAAGATCTACCACACGCCTGTACAGGTAACACCAAAGCCGACCCACTTCGTCTGCTACATCGGGAAACCGTGCAACCCGCCCGCGAAATACTGGACCAAGACGGTGGGCTGCACCGTGGCTTGGCGTAAGGCGATGCACACCACCGTGTGTCCGCCCGGCTGGCCCCCGATCCCCTGACAGCGGCCGTAGCGGTGCTCTAGCCTCCGACCCACGGACCCCCGCCTACGCATCCCCCGTTGTGGCGGGGGTCCGTGCTGTCTGGGATCTCGACGGCGCTCCATCAGGCACTTCGGGGCGACGCGGTGAAGCCCGTCAGCTGTCGAGAGTCTTGTCGTGTGGACGTTCGACGTACAGCCATGCCACAACCCAGTAGGCGACCGTCGCGGCAGTCAGCAGAAGGCCACCGGTCAGCGTGAGCACGCGCCTCGGCCAGGCCATGGAGCCCGCGACGCCGTCCTCGACCAGAACCACGCCGATCAAGGTCAGTAACGCTGGCGCCAGCACCATGTGCGGAGATGTGCGCCAGAGACTCCCTCGGGGCCGCCTCCGCCAGGGAACCCCGCCGAAGTCTGTTTGTGGCCTCTTCGCTCCGTGGGGGCTCGAGCGAGCCTTCCGGGCAGCCAAGGGCAAGGTCAAGGACCTGCCGGCAGAGTTCCGCTACCACGACCTGCGGCACTACTACGCGTCCCTGTTGATCTCGTCCGGCGCGGACGTGAAGGTCGTGCAGGCGCGCTTACGGCACAGGTCAGCCAAGACCACGCTCGACGTCTACGGCCACCTGTTCCCCGACTCGGACGACAGAACCAGGACCGCTGTGGATGCGGCCCTGGCTCGTCGTGCGGACTCTATGCGGACTGAGGAGGTGATCGCCTGACGTTTGCGCAGGTCAGAGCGGGTCCGGGTCCTAGATGTTGTAGTAGAGCTCGAACTCGTGCGGGTGCGGGCGCAGCCGGATCGGGTCGATCTCCTTGGTGCGCTTGATGTCCAGCCAGGTCTCGATGAGGTCGGGGGTGAAGACGCCGCCCTCGGTCAGGTAGCCGTGGTCGGCCTCGAGGTTGTCGAGGACCTCGCCGAGCGAGCCGGGCACCTGGGCGATGTTCGCGGCCTCGTCCGGGGGCAGCTCGTACAGGTCCTTGTCGACCGGCGCGGGCGGCTCGATCTTGTTCTTGATGCCGTCGAGGCCCGCCATCAGCATCGCCGAGAACGCGAGGTACGGGTTGCTCGACGGGTCAGGCACCCGGAACTCGATCCGCTTGGCCTTCGGGTTCGAGCCGGTGACCGGGATCCGGATGCAGGCCGAGCGGTTCCGGGCGGAATAGACCAGGTTGACGGGTGCCTCGTACCCGGGCACGAGCCGGTGGTAGGAGTTGACGGTCGGGTTGGTGAACGCCAGCAGCGAGGGCGCGTGGTGTAGCAGGCCGCCGACGTACCAGCGGGCCAGGTCGGACAGGCCGCCGTAGCCGAGCTCGTCGTAGAACAGCGGGGTCCCGTCGCTCCACAGCGACTGGTGGCAGTGCATGCCCGAGCCGTTGTCACCGAACAGCGGCTTCGGCATGAAGGTCACGGTCTTGCCGGCCGCCCACGCGACGTTCTTGATCACGTACTTGAAGAGCATGACCTTGTCCGCCGACTTCAGCAGGGTGTCGAAGCGGTAGTTGATCTCGGCCTGACCGGCGGTGCCGACCTCGTGGTGGGCGCGCTCGACCTGGAGGCCGAGCTTGTCGAGCTCGATGCTCATCTGGTCGCGCAGGTCCGCGTAGTGGTCGACCGGGGGTACGGGGAAGTAGCCGCCCTTGTACGGGGTCTTGTGCCCGCGGTTGCCACCTTCCTCGACCCGGCCGGTGTTCCACGCGCCCTCGATGGAGTCGATGTAGTAGTAGCCGGCGTTCTGCTTGGTCTCGAACCGCACATCGTCGAAGATGTAGAACTCGGCCTCCGGCGCGAAGAACGCGGTGTCCGCGACCCCGGTCGACTTGAGGTAGGCCTCGGCCTTTGCTGCGACCTGACGCGGGTCGCGGCTGTACGGCTCGCCGGTGTACGGGTCGACGATGCTCATGTTGATGTTGAGCGTCTTCTCGGCGCGGAAGGGGTCGATGTAGGACGTGTCGAGGTCGGGCAGCAGCTTCATGTCCGACTCGTTGATCGCCTGGAAGCCGGTGATCGACGACCCGTCGAACATCTGGCCCTCCGTGAAGAAGTCCGCACCGACCGACTGTGCGGGCACGTTGAAGTGCTGCATCACGCCGGGCAGGTCGCAGAAGCGGACGTCGACGAACTTGACGCCCTCGTCCTTGATGAACTTCAGAACCTCATCGGCGTTCGAGAACATCGATCCTCCTTCGGCGCGGCACCGTCTGCCCGGTCCATGAGCTAGCAACGACTAGGAGCGACGTTAGGTCCGCGGCGTTTCCCGGCAGTATCTCGAATGTTTCGCGGGCGTTACGCACGCAAGCGCCGACCGTACCGCTCCGGTTCCCCACGCTGCGCCTCGGTAGCCTGCTGACTGTGACGACCGGGTACCGCGGCGAGCGGCTGCAGCTGCCCGAGACCGGCCCAGGGTCCCTCGCGTCGTTCGGCCGCCGCCTCGGCGCGCTGGCCATCGACTGGGTCGCGGCCAACCTGGTCACGCTGGCGATCGTGCGCGGTCACCTCCGGTACGGCACCCCGGACTTCTCGCTCGTGGTGCTCGCGGTCTTCGCCCTGGAGGTCTTCGGGCTCACCTGGCTCGCGGGCGCCAGCTTCGGTCAGCGGCTGGCGGGGATTCGCGTGGTCGCGCTCGACCGTGGCCGGGTCGGTGCGTTCCGGGCCGCGGCACGTACGGTTCTGATCTGCCTGGCGGTGCCCCCGCTGATCTGGGACCGCGACGGCCGGGGCCTGCACGACCGGGCGGTCCTCACCGCCGTCGTCAACACCTGAGCGAGCTGTGCCACCTGCGCCGGCCGAGCGATCGGCTCAGCCAGCACCCTTGGGCATCTTGACGCCTTTGGGGAGCGGACCCTTGGGGATCGGGAGCGTGCCCTGGGTGACCGCGAGCGCCTTGAGCCGGTGGTCGAGCTCGGTCATCTGCGGGCCGGTCAGCGTACGTGGGAGCTTCATGATGGTGCTCGTGAGCTTGCGCAGCGGGACCTGGCCCTCGGCGTTGCCGGCCTGCAGGTCATGGACGGGGATGTCGCCGAGCACCCGCTGGTAGCGCTTCTTCTCGGCCACGAGCATGTGCTGGACACGGGAGGGTGCACCCTCGCCGACGAGCACGACGCCGCACTTGCCGACCACCCGGATCACCAGATCCTGGTTGCGGTTGAACGCGATCGGCTCCTTGGTGACCGTGAAGCCCTTGCGCAGGGTCGACAGGGCAGACAGTGCGGCTCCGGCCTGGCCCTCGACCTGCTTGTACGCCGACTTCTCGGCGCGCCGGCCGAACACGAAGGTCACGACCAGGAAGGCCACCGAGAGGCCGAGGATCCCGAGCAGCACGGCGTGCCCGAGCAGCAGCCCGACGCCGACGAAGACGACCATGACGGCGAGGAACAGTCCCAGCAGGATCCAGCCGATCCGCGGGTCACCCTTGCGGGTCATCGTGTAGGCGGACCGGATCTGGGCGATGCGCCCAGGTCCTTCCTTCTTGGTTCGTTTCTTCCTGGCGGCCATGTGGGCAAGCCTAGGGGGAGTGGGCCCGCGACCTCGCATCGAGGGCTACTCGACAGCGGACGCCGCTCTGCCCTCCGTGCCACGCTTGCGCCTGGCGTTCGCGAGCTGCTGGCCCTCCTCGGGCGTGGGGGCGGTGCCACCGAGCCGGGTCGGCAACCACCACGAGTCCTCGGGGCCCTTGGGACGGTCCGGGTACGCCTCCTGCGCCGCGTGCAGCATCTGCGTCATCACCGAGCGCAGCCGCCGGGTCGCCGCCGCCACACCCTCGTCCGGCGCGACGACGAACGGATCGCCGATGACGATCATGATGGGCAGCTTGCGTTGCCGCAGCGGCTTGCGAGCGTGGTAGGACAGCACCCGCTGCGAGCCCCACAGGATCGTCGGCAGGATGGGTACGCCAGCCTCCATCGCCATCCGCGTCGCGCCCTGCTTGAACGGGAGCAGCTCGAGCGACGGGCTCATCGTTGCCTCGGGGAAGACGCCGATGATCTCACCGGCCCGCAAGGCGTCGACCGCCGCGTTGTAGGAGGCGGCGCCCGCGTCGCGATCGACCGGGATGTGCTTCATGCCGCGCATCAGCGGGCCCGCGACCGGGTGCTTCCAGATGCCGTCCTTGGCCATGAAGCGGACCAGGCGTTTGGCCGGGTGCGCCCCGAGCCCGGCGAAGGTGAAGTCCATGTAGCCGGTGTGGTTGATCGCCATCACTGCGCCACCATGGGCCGGGACGTGCTCGGTGCCGGTGATGGTGAACTTCAGCCCGAGACCGACGAAGGTGGCCCTGGCGACGCCGATCACGGCGGGGTAGAGCAGCTCAGCCATGGGTCAGAGCGCCTGGGCGCGTGCCGCTGTCGCCTGCTGGAACAACCGCCCTGCTCGGTACGACGAACGTACGAGGGGGCCGCTCATCACGCCGAGGAACCCGATCTCGGTGGCCTCGGCGGCGAACGCGTCGAACTCGGCGGGCTCGACCCAGCGTACGACCGGGTGGTGCCGGAGACTCGGCCGCAGGTACTGCGTGATGGTGATCAGCTCGCACCCTGCCGCGTGCAGATCGGCGAGGGCCTGCGAGACCTCCGCCGGCTCCTCGCCCATCCCCAGGATCAGGTTGGACTTGGTGACCAGCCCGGCGGCGCGGGCCTGCCGGATCACGTCGAGCGAGCGGTCGTAGCGGAAGCCGGGACGGATCCGCTTGAAGATCCGCGGCACGGTCTCGACGTTGTGGGCCAGCACCTCGGGGGCAGCGGCGAAGACCTGCTCCAGCAGGGCCGGCACCGCGTTGAAGTCGGGGATCAGCAGCTCGACACCGGTACCAGGGTTCAGCTCGTGGATCTGCCGGACGGTCTCGGCGTAGAGCCAGGCGCCGCCGTCGTCGAGGTCGTCCCGTGCCACACCGGTGACGGTCGCGTAGCGCAGGCCCATCGCCTGCACGGAGGTCGCGACGCGGCGCGGCTCGTCGAGGTCGAGCGGCTGCGGCTTGCCGGTGTCGATCTGGCAGAAGTCGCACCGACGGGTGCACTGGTCGCCGCCGATCAGGAAGGTCGCCTCGCGGTCTTCCCAGCACTCGTAGATGTTGGGGCAACCGGCCTCCTCGCAGACCGTGTGCAGGCCTTCACGCTTGACCAGGGCCTTGAGCTCGGTGTACTCCGGCCCGGTCCGCAGCCGGGTCCTGATCCACGGCGGCTTCTTCTCGACCGGCACGGCGGCGTTGCGTACCTCAAGCCGCAGCATGCGGCGGCCTTCGGGGGCGACAGTCACCTCTACAGCATAGGTCGTCGGCCGAGCGCCTACGCTGCGGAGCATGGGCATGCGGATCGCGTACCGGCGGATCCCGGCGGCTCGGCTCGGCGAGATCCTCGACGACCCGACCATCGCCGGTGAGCTGGTCTTCGCCGAGGACGACGAGCTGCTCGACGCGGACGACCCCGAGGTGATCGACCTCGACAAGATGTGGCACGGGATCCACTACCTGCTGGTCGAGGGTGAGGACGACGCCGTCGCCGCGCAGGCAGTCCTAGGTGGGCAGGAGATCGGCGACGACGTCGGTTTCGGCCCGGTCCGCTACCTCGTACCCGGGGAGGTCGAGGCGGTGGCCGCATACCTGGACGGCACGCCGTTCGAGGTGCTGGCCGAGCGGTTCGACCCCGACCGGATGAACGGCCTCGGCGTCTACCCCGAGGTCTGGGACGAGGACGGCGTGCTCGGCGACGAGCTGGCGCCGGCGTACGAGCGGCTGGTCGCGTTCTACCGCGCAGCCGCGGAGGCCGGCGAGGTCGTGCTGGTGGCGCTCGCGTAGTCGGTCAGCGCGGGCAGCAGCCGCTCGACGTGGGTGAGCGCCTCGGCCACGGTCACGGTGCGCCCGAGCTCGGCGCTCAGCGAGGTCACCGACGCGTCCTCGATGCCGCAGGCGACGATCCGGTCGTACCAGGCCAGGTCGCAGTCGCAGTTGAGGGCGAAGCCATGCATGGTCACGCCCCTGGCGACGCGTACGCCGATGGCAGCGACCTTGCGGTCGGGGCCATTGTCGTCGGCCAGCACCCAGACCCCGCTGCGGCCCTCGACGCGGGTGGTGGCCAGGCCGAGCTCGGCGCAGACGTCGATGAGGACCTGCTCCACCCGGCGGACGTACGCGATCACGTCGAAGGGATCGGGCAGTCGCACGATCGGGTAGCCGACCAGCTGGCCGGGGCCGTGCCAGGTGATGCGCCCACCCCGGTCGACGTCGACGACGAGCGACCCGTCGGTCGGTCGCTCCCATGACGCCGTGCGGCGCCCGGCGGTGTAGACCGGCTCGTGCTCGAGCAGCAGCACGGTGTCCGGTGCGGTGCCCTCGACGACCGCGTCGTGCACCCGTCGTTGCTGGGCCCACGCCGCTTCGTACGGCACCAGTTCGGCCACGAGGTCGGCGCCGAGGCCGAGGTGGACGAGGTGGAGCGCGCGGTCGGCTCCGGAGGTGCTCACTCGACGAGGGTAGCCCGGAGCCCGGGCGGGCATCCCGACCAGGCATCCCGACCAGGCATCCCGACTAGGCATCCCGACCAGGCATCCCGACCAGGCATAGCGGCGGGTGCGCACCTAGGGTGGCCTCCATGCGCGCGATCTTCCGTAGACCCCTGGTGTGGGCCATCCTCGCCCTGGTCGGCTGGTTGTTCATCGGTGGTCTGTTCGGCTCTGGGGCCGGCAAGCTGAGCGAGGCGCAGAAGAACGACAACGCGTCGTTCCTGCCCGCGTCGGCCGAGTCGACGAAGGTCCTCGACCTGCAGAAGAAGTTCGCGCAGCAGCAGAGCTTCCCGATGTTCCTGCTCTTCGTCAGGGACTCGGGGCTGACCGACGCCGACCGTGCAGCCGTGACGGCCTTCGTGCAGTCGGCCGGCGGCGAGCGGCTGACCGACGACACCGGGAAGCAGATCAAGGACGACAAGACCGTCGGCGACTACCTGACCGGCCAGGCGCTGGTGCCGATCCCGTCCCAGGACGGCAAGGCCATCCTGGTGTCGTTCCCCTTGGACTCCGACAAGACCCAGGCCCCCCTGTCCGACGGCAAGTCGCCGATCATCCGGGTCTCGCAGACCTTGCGCTTCCACGGGGACGCGCTGACACCGGGCCTGGTGCTGCACGTGACGGGGCCCGGCGGGATCCTGGCCGACCTGTTCAAGGTGTTCGGCTCGCTCGACACGACACTGCTCGGGTTTGCCGGCCTCGTGGTCGCGGTGATCCTGATCCTGGTCTACCGCAGCCCGATCCTGTGGTTCATCCCGCTGCTGTCGGCACTGCTGGCCCTGGGTACGGCGAGCGGCGTGATCTACCTGTTGGCGACCAACGACGTGCTCACCCTCAACGGGCAGAGCCAGGGGATCCTGACGGTGCTTGTCTTCGGCGCCGCGACGGACTACGCCCTGCTGCTTGTGGCGCGCTACCGCGAGGAGCTGCACACCAACGACAACCATTTCGACGCGATGCGCAAGGCCTGGCTCGGCGTCCTGGAGCCGCTGTCCGCGTCAGCGGCCACCGTCTGCCTCGGCTTGCTCTGCCTGCTGTTCTCGCTGCTCAACTCGAACAAGTCCACCGGGCCGGTCGCGGCCATCGGCATCGTGTGCGCCTACCTCGCGACGATGACGTTCCTGCCTGCGCTGCTGGTCCTTCCGGCCGTCGCGTTCTACCTGCTGCTCCTGGTGATCGGGCTGGTCGTGGCGTTGGTCGCCGGCATACCAGCGCTGATCCCGGTCTGGGCCCTGCTGCTTCTGGTGGCGTTCGTCTTCGCCGGGATCACCCGGCGGCGGGGGCACGGACCGTCCTGGGCGTTCTGGATGCGGTGGCCGGCGGCGCGCTGGATCTTCTGGCCGAAGGTGCCGCGTTCAGGCACGGTCGACGAGAAGCTCGAAGGGATCTGGGCCCGGGTCGCCTCGCTGATCGGGCGTCGGCCCCGGATCTCGTGGGTGGCCACGGCCGTTGTCCTGCTGATCGCCTCGTTCTTCCTCACGACGCTCAAGGCCGACGGCATCAGCCAGGCCGACGCCTTCACCACGAAGCCCGACTCGGTGGTCGGGCAGGAGGTGCTGGGCCAGCACTTCCCCGCCGGGTCCGGCAACCCCGCGGTGATCATCGCCAACGCGCCCACGCTCGATGCCGTGGTTGCTGCTGCCAAGGCGGTGCCCGGGGTCTCGGACGTCGTCCCGTTCACCGGTGTCCCCGCCGGCGTGCCGACGCCACAACCCGTACCTGCCAAGGTCGCGGACGGGCTGGTGCAGATCGAGGCGACCCTGACCGCGTCGTCGGACTCCGCGGCGGCGGAGGACACGATCCTTGCGCTGCGTGCGGCAGTCCGCGCGGTCCCGGCCGCGGACGCCAAGGTCGGTGGGTTCACGGCGATCAACCTGGACACCCAGGAGGCCTCGCGCCGCGACCGTACGGTGATCATCCCGATCGTCCTGCTGGTGATCCTGGTGATCCTGATGCTGCTGCTCCGGTCGATCGTCGCCCCGGTGCTGCTCGTGCTCACCGTCGTCCTGTCGTTCGCAGCGACCCTCGGGGTGTGCGCGCTCGTCTTCAACCACGTCTTCCACTTTCCTGGGGCGGACTCCTCGTTCCCGTTGTTCGCCTTCACCTTCCTGGTCGCGCTGGGGGTGGACTACAACATCTTCCTGATGACCCGCGTGCGCGAGGAGTCTGTGGTCGAGGGCACCAGACGCGGGATCCTCAAGGGCCTGACGGTCACCGGCGGCGTCATCACCTCGGCAGGCATCGTGCTGGCCGGCACGTTCTCGGTCCTGGGCACGCTGCCGCTGGTGTTCCTCGCCGAGCTCGGCTTCGCGGTCGCGTTCGGCGTACTGCTGGACACGTTGGTGGTGCGGTCGATCCTGGTTCCTGCGCTGTCGTACGACATCGGCCGCCCGATCTGGTGGCCGAGCCGGCTGGCCAGGGTGGCCGAGCCCTCGCTCGACGATGCACTGGTTGAGCCGGCAGCGGGGGCCAAGGCGTGAGGGTCGCGCTCGTCGGGTACGGCCTGGCCGGGCGCGTCTTCCACGGACCGTTGGTGACCGCCGCCGGGCTCGAGCTGTCGGTGGTGGTGACCGGCCGGGCCGACCGACAGGCCGAGGTACGCGCGGACCACCCCGGTGCCGAGGTGCTGTCCTCGAGCGCTGAGCTGTTCGCGCGGCCCGACCTGTACGACCTGCTCGTGGTGGCCGCTCCTGGCGACGTCCATGCATCGCTGGCGCTGTCCTCGATCGCCGTCGGCAAGGCTGTCGTGGTCGACAAGCCGCTGTCCCTCACGTCGCAGTCGGCGGCTGACGTCGTGGTGGCGGCTGCGGCGGCGCAGGTGCCGCTCACGGTCTTCCAGAACCGTCGCTGGGACAGCGATCTGCTGACCCTGCAACGACTTCTTGCCGATGACGCCATCGGCAAGGTGCTCCGGTTCGAGTCGCGCTTCGAGCGCTGGCGGCCGGAGCCCAGGCCCGAGGCGTGGAGGGAGCGGCTCCCCGCCGCCGAGGGTGGTGGGCTCCTGCTCGACCTGGGCAGCCACCTCGTCGACCAGGCCCTGCACCTGTTCGGCCCGGCCGCCGCCGTGTACGCGGAGCTGGACTCGCGCCGCGGGCTCTCGGACGATGACGGGTTCGTGGCGATCGAGCATGTCGGCGGTGTCCGGTCGCACCTGTGGGTGGGAGCGCTGGCGGGTTCGCCTGGACCACGGATGCGTGTGCTGGGCAGCCAGGGCGCGTACGTCGTCGACCTCCTGGACGGGCAGGAGGACGAGCTCCGCGCTGCCGGCCGGCTGCCGGTCGGTGGACTGCCCGTGCCGCCTGAGCGAGACGGACGTCTGGTTCGAGGCGATGCGGGGGAGCCCGTGCGGTCCGAGCCCGGGCGGTGGGACCTGTTCTACCCGGCGGTGGCTGCTGCCGTCCGTGGCGAGGCCGCCATGCCGGTCGACCCGGGAGACGCCGTACGTACGCTCAAGGTCATCGAGGCGGCGCGGGTGTCGGCGGCCGGTCGCCGGGTCGTGCTGCTGTGACGTCGTGCTGCTCTGACAGCTAGAGGCCCTTGCGCTGGTTGAAGTACGGCTCGTTGGCCATCGCCTCGAACGCCTGCAGGGGAGCTGGGGCGCTCTCGACGCGGAAGTCGCGGTTGGTGCCGTTCTCCACGCGCGAGGCGTTGAAGTAGACCATCGCCTTGATCTGCGGGTGCGCCACGGCGAAGGCGGTCGCGCCACGGATCCAGCCGGCCTTGTCGGGGTCGGTGCTGCGGGCGCCGTACTCGCCGATGATGATCGGCTTCTGGTGGCCGGCGGCCCAGGTCGTGAAGTCCGCCGCGACCGAGGCGAAGCTGATGTTGGTCGGGCCGCCGTAGACGTCGGTGCAGAGCCAGTCCACCTGGTCGTCGCCGGGGTAGTACGCAGGCGCGTTCGTGGCGGTGAAGCCGGAGGCGAGCGGGCACCACACCCAGCCGACGTTGGTGGCGCCGACCGTCGTGAAGATCGCGCGGATGTGCTTCCAGGCCGCGACGTAGTCGGCGGGGGTGCCGATGGATGCCTGCAGGTTGGGCCGGTTCATCTCCCAGCGCCAGCGCAGGAGCACCGGGGTCTGCAGCGCCTTCACCTGGTCGGCGCGGGCCTTGATGATCGCGTCCTGGGAGCCCGACAGGATGGACCTGAGGTCCGTGCCGGCCCACGAGATGAGCAGCACCTTGCCCTGCTGGATGAACTGCAGGTCGGCCGAGCTAGGGAAGTCGTCGGCCCACTTGTGGAAGACATGCACCACGTCGAGCGGGCGACCGATGGACTGCTCGAACGTCGCGACGGCCGCAACACGACCGGCCTGGTCGTCCTGGCCGGCTGCCGGTTTGACCCAGGCGCCGACCCAGGCACCGGTCGTGGGCGGCTGCGGGCCCGTGGTGCCCAGCGCCGTGGTCGTGTCGGACGGTGACGGCGTCGTCTGGCTGGCGGACGGCGGCGGCGAGCTCTGGCCAGGGGCGCTCGAGGAGGAGCAGCCGGTCGCCAGCATCAGGACGGCCGCGACGGACGCAGCGACGATCCACGGTCCCCGTCGGATGCTCACACCTACCTGACGTGGGCAGGGGTTCATAGGTTCCCTGGCCCGAGCCGGGTGTCGTGGAGGACAGCCTCGGCGACGCGACGCCCGGAGACCATGGCGCCCTGGATCGAGGAGGTGTCGCGATGGTCGCCACTGACGTAGCGCCCGTCGCCGAGCGCGACCGGTCGGCGCAGGTCGAGGGGCGGGGTCATCGCGGGCAGGGCGTAAGCGATCGGGTACGTCGCCACGGCCTCCCACCCGCGGGTGTCGACTCCGTAGAGCAGCCCGAGGTGGCCGCGTACGTCGGCCTCGACCGCGGCACCGGTTCGTACGCCGAGGGATGACGACGAGACCAGGACGCGGCCGCCGCTCGCATAGCCGGGGGCCGCGTGGGTCATGACCACAGTGTTCACCACCGGCCCCCTGCGCTGGCCGTCGACGACGAGCACGGGACGGCCGTCGGTCAGTGACTGGGGCTCGCAGTCAGCCAGGTGGTACCAGGTCGTGACCGCATGCATCGGCGGGACGGTCAGGTCGGGCAGCAGCTCGGCGGCCGCGGGCGCCTCGGTGGCGACCACCACCGACCGGGCAGTGAACGTGCGGCCACCCGAGTCGACCGAGCCGGTGCGTACCTGCTCGACCCGGTGCCCGAGCAGGAGCGTCCCCGCGGGCAGTCGTGCGGCGAGCTGCTCGGGCAGCGCCTGCATGCCGTCCGCCGGGACCGACGGGGTGCCACGCGCGAAGCTGCGCAGGACCAGGTCGACGAACCGGCGTGAGGTGGCCAGCTCGTCCTCGAGGAGCACTCCGGCGAGGAAGGGGCGCAGGGCGGTGTCGACGAGCCGATGCCCGATACCGGCCGAACGCAGGGCGTCCTCGGCGCTGACGTCCTCGGCCTCGAGCAGCGTGCGGATGGGGGAGCGAGCGGCCTTCCACGCGTACGCGGCGAAGCGGGCCTTGTCCCTCACGCCGCCCACCGGGGCCCGGGCCGCTGCCAGCGCCCAGGCCGGCTCGCGACGGGGGTCAGCGAGCGGGTACCGCTTGCGCCCCATGGCCACCAGCATCCCGGCGACGAACGGGCGCAGCTCGAGGGCGGCATGGTCGAGCATGCGCGCCGCCTCGGGGTAGGCCGGGTTGTAGAGCTGGAAGCCGCGGTCGAGCTGGAGCCCGTCGACGTAGTCGGTGCGCACCCGGCCGCCGACCGCGTCGGACGCCTCGAGGAGCAGCACGCGCTGGCCGGCTCCGACCAGGTGCAGGCTCGCGCAGAGGCCGGCCAGTCCGGCACCGACGATGATCACGTCGGCATCGGTGCTGCCGTCGGGCCCGTTGCTCACGGTCCACGAACCTAGTCGCTGCCGGTCGGGGCGGCCTCTCGGGCTCACCCGGTCCAGCCCTGTGGACAACCGCCGCGCCGGATCGGGCGGATGCGCCAGAGTGATCATGTGCGCATCTTCCGAAGCCGTCAGCAGCAGCGTGGTCAGCGGCGCCCGCCGACATCGCCGGTGGGTCTACCGTCCGTACCGGGGCTCACCCTGGTCCGGCCGCTCTCGAGCGGTGTGACCGGGCCACCGTGGCGGGCCCGGGACCTGAAGTCGGGCTACGACGTGGTCGTACGGCCCCTGCCCGCAGGGCTTACCGCTGCGCTGGTCGACGAGCTGCCCGAGCATCCACATTTGTTGCGGCCGAGCGTCCACCGCGATGCTGACGACCGGCCGATGCTGGTCACCCGCTTCGCCGGCCATCGCGGCCTCGACCAGCTGCTGGCCCGCCGGGGTGGGCTGGCTCCCTGCGAGGTCTCGACCATCGCGCTGGCCGTCGGCCGGGCGTTGGCGGCGCTGCACGCAGCTGGGCGCTCGCACGGAGCGGTCCGCTCCTCGGCGATCGTCCTGGGCGCGGACGGCCGTCCGTTCCTCGACCTTGCCGGCATGGTGCCGACGACCGAGACGACCGAG
>JANMWN010000264.1:0-2091 GCA_031394045.1 Sporichthyaceae bacterium | reverse complement strand
CGACCGTCCGCGCCACCCTACGGTTCGCCCTGTGCGAGGGCGACGCGTAGGAATCGTTTGCGCCGATGAGGCCGAAAGTCACACATTCGAACCATTGGTTGCGCTATACCTCCGCGTAGGGAAGACGGGCCCGCCGTCCTCCCCTGTGCTCTCGTTGTTCCGTTGGAGGGACAGTCGTGGTTGATACGAGCAGTCTCAATGCGGACGAACAGCGACTCGCGGAGCTCGGATACAAGCAGGAGCTCAACCGCTCCTGGTCCGGCTTCTCGAACTTCGCCATCTCGTTCTCCATCATCTCGATCCTCGCCGGGTGCTTCACCACCTTCGGCGTCGGCTGGAACAACGGGGGACCCGCGGCCATCGCCTGGGGTTGGCCGATCATCGCTGGCTTCATCCTGATCATCGGCTTCTGCATGTCCGAGCTGGTGTCGGCCTTCCCGACCTCCGGCGGCATCTACTGGTGGGCCTCCAAGCTGGGTGGCCCCAAGGCCGGGTACTACACCGGGTGGCTCAACCTGATCGGCCTGCTCGCGATCGTGGCGTCCGTGGCGTACGGCTGCGCGACGTTCATCGACCTGACGTTGGGGTCCTTCAGCGCGAGCTGGCTGGCCGGCTACTCGCTGACGCGGGTGTTCATCCTGTTCATCGCCATCCTGCTGATCGCCGGCGCCATCAACATCTTCAGCAGCCACCTGCTCGCGGTCGTCAACAACGTCTCGGTGTGGTGGCACGTGTTCGGTGCGGCAACGGTGGTCCTGATCCTCATCATCGTGCCCCCGTCGCACCTGTCGGTCGGCAAGGTGTTCAGCACCTGGGTCAACAACACCGGGCTGAACAGCGGGAACACCAGCGGGATCGGCTTCCTGTTCTACATCCTTCCGCTGAGCTTCATCCTCACCCAGTACACGATCACCGGGTACGACGCCTCTGCCCACCTCTCCGAGGAGACGCACTCGGCAGCCGACTCGGCGGCCAAGGGCATCTGGCGGTCGATCTTCTACTCTGCGATCGGTGGCTGGATCCTCCTGCTCGCGTTCGTGTTCGCCGTGCAGGACGTCGACGGCGTCACCAAGGGCGGCGGCGGGGTAGCCGTTATCTTCAGCCAGGCGCTCACCCCGCACTGGGCCGGCACCGTGCTGCTCATCTCGTCGGCGGGGCAGCTGTTCTGCACCATCGCCTGCATGACCAGCGCCACCCGGATGCTGTATGCCTTCAGCCGCGACGGTGCGGTGCCGGGCAGCCAGCTGTGGTCCAAGCTCAGCCCGACCCGCGTGCCGGTCAACGGCGTGTACCTCACCGTGGTCGTCGCGCTGATCATCACCTCACCCGCCCTGGTCAAGGTCGATATCAACGGCGCACCGGTACCGATCGCGTTCTTCGCGGTCGTGACCATCGGCGTCGTCGGCCTGTACCTCGCCTTCGCGATCCCGATCTACCTGCGATGGAAGGCCGGGGACAGCTTCGTTCCCGGCGGGTGGACGCTGGGCAACAAGTACAAGTGGATGGCGCCGATCGCGATCACCGAGATCGTGGTGACGTCGATCATTGCGATGCTGCCCGGGTCCAACCTCGCGATCCCGTTCGTCGACGGGTTCGAGATGAAGTACCTCAACTACACCCCGGTCGTCGTTCTCGGGGCGTTGCTGGCGCTGTGGATCGGCTGGCACCTGTCCGCCAAGAAGTGGTTCACCGGGCCCAAGACGACGATCAACCTGCCGGAGGGTGTGTCGTCCTCCGACGAGATTGCCATCGAGCACGGCCACCCGCACGGGGGGCACGCGCACGACGACGGTCACGAGCAATAGCCCGACCGTCTGCACGACCACTCGCCCGGAGGGGCGGAGGCCACCGCCTCCGCCCCTCCGGCATGTTCTGGCACCATCAGCGCGGTGACCAGCGAGCGGACGCACCTGACGGTGGCGACCAGCGACCTCGCGCGGGCCGACGTCGTGCTGTCCATCGGCGGTCAGCACCCGGCCACGCACGGGGCGCTGCGGCTGGCCCTGGAGCTGGACGGCGAGCAGATCGTGCACGCCTCGCCGACGGTGGGCTACCTGCACCGCGGCGCGGAGAAGCTGTTCGAGGTGCGCG
>JANMWN010000242.1:0-1980 GCA_031394045.1 Sporichthyaceae bacterium | reverse complement strand
CCATCAGCAAGCGTGGCGCGTACGCCGTCCTCGCGGTCGCTGTGGTTTGGATGGTCGTACGCAACCTGCCCGGCTGGCCGTTGAAGCCGGGCAACTAGGACGACTCGCGGCGGAACGTGCTGGTGCCGTACCACGCACCCTGGAGGACGGGGGCTGGGGACACTGTTACGTTTCTACCGGCGACGGAGGGACGTACGTGGATCTGGTCAACCCGCTGGAGCGACCCATCGGTCGGTTGCTGCGCCTCGCCCAGGCCGTCAGCCCGCAGGATGTCGTCGAGGTCGTGTCGATGTCCGTGGCCGAGCTCGAAGGTAGCGACGTCGTGTTGTTCCTGCTCGACTACGAGCAGGCGACGCTGCGGCCCACGTCTGACAAGCTTCCGCACCCGCGTCCACCGGAGCCCGTTACCGCGGACGGATCCATGGTCGGTCGTTGCTTCTCCGCCCAGACCGTGCTCGCGGTCGAGCGTGACAGCAGCTGGGTGGTGTGGGTGCCGGTGACCGAGAGGGTGGACCGGCTCGGCGTGCTCGAGCTCACTCTGCCGTCGTGGGATGAGCAGCTCGAGGGGATCTGTATCGAGATCGGCGTGGCCGCCGCCCACCTCGTCCTGTCCGCGTCCCGGTACACCGATCAGATCCACCTGCTCCGTCGCCGCAAGGACATGAGCCTCGCGGCGGAGATGCAGTGGAGCCTGCTTCCACCTCTCGCGTTCAACGTGGGGACCACCACCGTGGCCGGGCTGCTCGAGCCGACGTACGACGTGGGCGGCGACTGCTTCGACTTCGCCCTGAACGGCCAGGTGCTCGACTTCGCGGTCTTCGACGCGATGGGGCACGGCGTCGGTAGCGCGATGCTGGCGTCGCTCGCTGTCGGGGCGTACCGCAACGGTCGGCGCGACCGTGATCGGCTCTTCGATGTCGTTGCCGGCATCGACGAGGCCGTGCAAACCAACGGCGACGATGGTGAGTTCGTGACCGCACTGGTTGCACGGCTGGACATCGAGACGGGGGTCGTCAACTGGATCAGTGCTGGGCACCCGGCCCCGCTCCAGGTACGACGGGGGAAGGTCCTCGGCGAGCCGGACTTCGAGCCGGGCATGCCGTTGGGGCTCGGCGGCTTTGCGGACCGAACCGACTCGATCCGCGAGATCGCGCTGCAGCCAGGAGACTCGATCCTGCTGTACACGGACGGCGTCGTGGACGCTCGCTCGGAGCAGGGCGAGTTCTTCGGGGAGGGGCGGCTGCGCGACCTGCTCGGCCGGGAGGCGGCGTCGGGGCTGAGCCCGACTGAGGTGCTGCGGCGGCTGGTGCACTCGGCATTGGCGTACCAGGGCGACCGGCTCCGGGACGACGCGTCGATGCTCTACCTGCAGTGGGACGGTACGCCGGAGGTGCCCCTGACCGGGCGGCGCTGACGATCCTGGGCCCATGACTGGTCCTGGGTCCGGCATACTTTCGTGGGGTCCACGGGACTGCGTGGACTCCGGGGCCGTTAGCTCAATCGGCAGAGCAGCGGACTTTTAATCCGCGGGTTCTGGGTTCGATCCCCAGGCGGCCCACCCTCTGACCTGCGGTTATGTCCGAGACACTCCCCAGCCCGGCGTCTTCAACCGCCGAACTGGGTTCATTTTGGGTTCGGCGGTCGCTGCGGGGGACTAGAGCGGCTGCCGCGGTGGCTGCTTGGAGTCCGACGCCTTCGAGGAGGTGGGAGTAGGTGTCGGAGGTGATCGCGATCGAGCTGTGCCCGAGTCGTTTGCTGACCACGGCCATGGGGACGCCGGCGGCGAGCATGAGGCTGGCTTGACCGTGGCGGAGGTCGTGCAGGCGAACAGGTCGCAGCCCCGCGGCGTCGGAGAGTTCGCGGAAGCGTTTGGTCACGGTCTCGGGGTGCAGGGTGGTGCCGTCGGCTTTGGTGAAGACGTGGCCACTGTCGCTCCACGCTTCGGCCCACAGGGCGCGTTGTTGCTCCTGGCGTAGTCGA
>JANMWN010000154.1:0-7480 GCA_031394045.1 Sporichthyaceae bacterium | reverse complement strand
CCGGCGGATGGCCTGCGAGGCCGGGATCATCCCCGTGGTCCTAGGCGGCGCCTCGGAGGTCCTGGACCTGGGGCGGGCCCGAAGGCTGGCCAGCCCGGCGCAAAGTAAAGCCCTCAGCCTGCGAGACCAGGGCTGCTCCCGGCCGCGTTGTGACACCCCACCGGCGTGGACCCAGGCCCATCACGTGACCTGGTGGGACCACGGCGGGCACACCAACGTCTCGGAGATGACCCTGGTCTGCGACCACTGCCACGACCTGGTCCACCACCACGGCTGGACCATCACCATGACCGGCGGCAAGCCTCAGTGGCACCCGCCAGCGCACCCACCACCACCGGAACCACCAGACGAGCCAGCAGAAGAGATCCCGTGACGGCCGCGCGTGCGCCTCGGCGGACCGGCTAGCGGTAGTAGCGAGACTTCCAGCCCAGGGCCGAGGCCCAGGTGCCGGCTGTGGCTGCGCAGTCGCAGAGACCGCGGACCGCACGGTCGGACCGGATGCTCACGGCGCCGCCCGCGACAAGTGCGAGACCACGGGGGAGTCGCGCGCTGCGACGGACGAAGGCTGCCATCAGCTCGGTCCTGCCGAGCGACTCCCGATCCAATCGCCACGAAAGGTTGGCCGCATGAAATGCCCGCTTGATCGCACCCGTGAGGCTGGCCCGGTCGGCGTCCAGCTGCTCGGTGACGGCGGCCTTCTCCGACCACGCCACCAAGCCACCGGCCGCGCGGAGGCGACGGAAGAAGTCGGTGTCCTCGCCGCCCGTCTGGTCGTACGCGTGGTCGAACCGCAGGGCCGTCCGGCGAAGGAACCGCGCGTCCAGGAGGGTGTTCCCCGAGTACGCCTCCCCGTCCATCAGGCCCTCGGCCCGGTTGGGGTAGGTCCGCCAGAACGCGCCACCGTCGAGCCAGGCCGGGGATCCCGGTGGTACCTCGACTCGTACGGGTCCGACCACGACAGTCGCCTCGTACGTCTCGTGGGCGTCGAGCATCGCCGCCAGCCACGTCGGCTCGGGGCACTCGTCGTCGTCCATGAAGATCAGGGCTCGATGCTCGGACCCGAGCAGGTCGATGGCGGCGTTGCGTACGTGGGCCAGCCCAGGCTGTGCCACCACGTGAACCCGGCACCCGTGGGTGTCGGCGTACCGGTCAGCGTCGAACGGCTCCGCGCCGCTGTTGTCGAGCACGGCGATCTCGATGTCAGCGTCGCTGGCTGCGGCCTGCCGGGCGAGTGCCTCGAGTGCAGGGTTCAGGTCGCGGCGCCCACGGGTCGGGATCGCGACCAGCACGCGGCTTGCGTCGGGAACGTCAGACATGGCTGGTCGACCGGCTTGCTGATTGCGGCGTCAGTGCTGCGACGACACCGGCCCGGAAGCGTTCGGTCATCGCGTCGAGGGTCAGGCGAGTGGACGACGCAGCACAGGCCGCACGAAAGCCGTCGGCTACGCCTGGCACCAGCAAACGCAGGGTGTCGGCTGTGAGGCCCTCCACAGAACCGTCGGACACAAGGCCGTTGACGCCGTCCTCGACGTACTCCAGCTCGGGGCCATGATGACTTTCCGCCGCCGTCACCACCGGAAGCCCGGCTGCGAACGCGTCCAGGATTCCGAGGCCGGCAGCTCCTGGGAGCATCATCAGCGACGACGCCTTGAGCTCGATCGCCAGGTCCTTGCCGAACTTCGGGCCGAGGTAGTCGACGAACGGACGGTGAGTGGACTCGGCCTCGACGTAGTCCCGCAACGGTCCTGCACCGACGACCACGAGACGGAACGACGGGAGCTCGGCCGCAACGGCATCGGCGGCTGCGAAGAGCAGATCGAGGCGCTTCTCGGCGTAGAGGCCGCCGACGAAGATGCAACGGTTCGGGTCGCGGTCGACGACGGTTGCCTCGATCAGGCTGGTGTCCACGGCGTTCTGGACCACCGTGATCCGGTCATGCGGGAAGCCGAGGTCCTCGACCCGTCGGGCGCTGCCTTCGGTGTACGCGAACCACCAGTGCGGCAGTCGCGAGTAGCGCGCCTTGGCTGCCTCGGAGAGCCGGCTCACCCGCGACCCGTCAGTCTGCAGATTGGCGCCGTGCCCCCAGAACGCGACACGGGACCCGCCGGCGGCCTGTCGGGCCAGCAGCGCGTAGTTGACCGCCATCCGGCTGGCCTGCTCCACGATCACGAGGTCCGCCTGCGCCGCGAGACTGCGTACCGGCTGCCAGACGAGCGAGTGCCCGCCGATGCCCAGCGTCCGGTTGTCGACGACGTGCGCCCAGGACAGCTCCGCCTCGTCACCGCGGGCAGCCATCGCTCCCTGTCCGCGGCCGTGGACCAGCGCGAGGTCGACCCCGTCCCGCGTCAGGCGGGACCTGAGCTGCTCGAAGAACGGGACTCGGTAGTGCGGCAGTCGTTCCTGAACGATGAGTACCCTGCGTCGGCCGGTCATGACGCGAGCACGTCCTCGTACGTCGCGAGCAGCTGTCCGGTGGTCACAGCCTGGTTGAACCGGGACTGGTATGTCCTGCGCGCGCCTTCGCCCCGCCGACGTACGTCCACCTCGGTGAGGTCGCCGAGGGCGGCGGCCCAGGCACTGGCATCCGGGGGGAGCAGCCAGCCCGAGTCGGAGTCGACGACGGTGGCCAGCCCGCCGTGGTCGACGGCCAGCACAGGTCGACCATGGGCCATGGCCTCGATCGCCACCCGCGGCAGCCCTTCGAGCCAGACCGACGGGAGTGCGACGGCTGCTGCGGCCTTCATCTCCGTCGCGACGTCAGCGGGGCAGAGCAGGCCGCGGTACTCGATGCTCGGGTCGGCGGCGGCTCGTTCGCTGACGAGACCGGACAGCGGCCCGTCGCCCACGACGACGAGGCGGCGGTTGTCCGGCTCACGCTGCGACCAGGCGTCGAGCAGCAGCTCGACGCCCTTCTCCGCGTCCAGCCGTCCGACGAAGAGCACGTCGCGTCCGGGTACGCCGACCACACCGGGGTCGGGCGCCGACGTCGGGCGTACGACGATCCGGTCCGCGGGCACGCCGAGCGACTCGAGGTACGCGGCGTGAAACGCAGTGAGCACCAGGAACCGGTCCACCGAACGCCAGGTCGACCGGTGCGTCGAGCGACCCACGATCATCGGGAGCGTCTGCAGGCGGGACCCGCGGTAGCAGCCGTGCCTCAGGGCCGGCGTCGCCAGCCGGTGCCCGGTGCAGTCGGTGCAGACCTGCCCGTCCCTGAAGTACGTCCCGCTGACGCAGTCCTGCCGGAAGTTGTGGACGGTCTGGACGACCGGGACGCCCGCCTCGTGCGCCTCGCGCACGATCCACGGGGACAGCAAGGGGAAGACGTTGTGCACGTGGACGACGTCGGGCCGGTGCGCCGCCAGCATCGCCCGCATCCGTCCGACGCCGGCTGGGTTGAAGACGGGCCCAGCGGCGACGCCGAGCTTCCCGCGCAGGCCGAGGTCCGCGATCGAGTCGCTCTCCTCGATCAGGGGGACGACGTCCACGCCCGAGGCGCGGAGCAGGGCGATGTCGTCGTCGACGACCGAGTTCTCGCCGGACGGCAACCCGGACCGGTACCGGTTGTGCGCGACGAGCACCTTCACGACGGGCGGCCTTTCATGGCCGCGCGGACGAATCGCAGGTTCCCGAACAGGTATCGCTTCCACAGCCGACCGGGCTCGTGCGAGAGCCGGTGCACCCACTCCAGGCCGTTGTTCTGCATCCAGGGCGCCGCCTCGGCCTTCATCCCGGCCGCGAAGTCGAAGGCCGCTCCGACAGCGACGAAGACCTTGCGCGACTCGGCGGCCATCCGGGCGCACTCGATGTCCTGCTTCGGCGTCCCCAGCCCCACCCAGATGATCTCGGCGCCCGACTCGTCGATCCGCTCGCGCTGCTCGGCGCGCTCCTGCTCGGTCAGGTCCCGGAAGGGAGGACTCTCGAGGCCCACGATGCGGGCCGCCGGGTACCTGCTTTCCAGGTTGATGCGCAACGACGCGAGCACCTCGGGGGTCGACCCAAGCAGGTAGTGCCGCAGCCCGATGTCCTGGCCCAGGTCGAACACGTCCAGGAACAGTCCCGGCCCGCGTACGCGCTGCTTGGGTACGTCGGCCTCCGGGTGCATCAGCCGGTTGGCCCACACGACCGGGGTGCCGTCCGGCAGGTTCATCATCGCGTTGCGCAGGATCTCGTGGAAGGCCGGATCGCGGTCGGCGAGGGCGAGGGTGTACGCGTTGCAGAGGTGGACGTCCACGCCCGCCGCGAGCGGAGCGCGGGCGAGCCACAGCAACTTGTGCGCCGCGTCGCGAGGCGTCAGCGACGAGATGGGGATGCCCGCGCAGGCCACCACCGGGTGCGCGGTCGACAGGCTCATCGACCGTCCCGGTCGGGCGCGTGCGAGCACACAGGAGTCACGCCTTTGCTATCGACTGCACACCCGTTCGGGTGAAGCGAAATCCGTTCATCTCAGCCGGGAATCTGCCGATGGAGAGGTGGGAATGAGAGGGGAGCACCGAGGGTGACGCAGATGGACGTCCGGAGGTCGACGCGCAGCCGCTCCGACCTGCCCGCCGAGGCCAGCGCGACCAGCCGGACCGAGCGACGCGTGGCGCCGGACAAGCTCGCCGCATCCAGCGCCCACCTGTCCGAGCGTGACACCGACCGGCTGCCCGAGCGGGCGTCGACGTTCGTCGCCACCCTCTTTCTGCTCGATTCGCTCGCGATCCTCGCCGGGCTCGCCCTTGCGCACGTCGCGCGCTTCGGCCTCGCCGACCCGCACATCTTCCAAGGCATCAGCTCGCTGGTGATCTCGGCTCTCATCGGCATCGGCTGGGTCAGCTGCATGGTGCTCCAGGGTGCCTACGAGCCGCGGTTCCTCGGCGTCGGCGGCGAGGAGTACCGACGTCTCACCCGGGCGACCTTCACTGTCTTCGCGGTGATGGCCATCGGGTCGTACGTGCTCAAGATCGAGGTGGCCCGCGGCTTCGTGGCCATCGCGTTCCCCGTGGGGCTGCTCCTCCTGCTGGTCGGCCGCTTCCTGGCCCGGCAGTGGCTGGTACGGCAGCGCGCCGTCGGCAAGCTCTGCCACCAGGTCCTCGTCATGGGGGACCGGCTCTCGGTCTGCGACTTCATCGCGCAGCTGCGCCAGGAGCCCAGCGCGGGCTTCAAGGTGATCGGCGCGTGCCTGCCCGACGTGGGTGACCAGCTGCGCAAGAGCGACCGCGTGCCGGTGCTCGGCGACTACTCCGACATTGCCGCGGTGGCCCGCCGGGTGGGCGCCGACGTGGTGGCGGTGACGGCATCGGAGTCGATCAGCCCTGAGCGGCTGCGCCGGGTCGCCTGGAGCCTGGAAGGCTCCGACGTCGACCTCGTGGTCGCACCCGCAGTCACCGACGTCGCCGGGCCCCGCGTGACGGTGCGCCAGGTGGCCGGGCTGCCGCTGCTCTACGTCGACGAGCCGCGATTCTCCGGCGCACCCCGCCTCGTCAAGGGAACCATCGACCGGGTGGGTGCCCTGCTCGGGCTGATCCTGCTCGGCATCCCGCTGCTGGTGGTCGCCGGACTCGTCCGCCTGACCTCGCCAGGGCCCGCACTGTTCCGGCAGAGCCGCGTGGGCCTGGCCGGCAAGGAGTTCCGGGTCTACAAGTTCCGCACGATGTACGAGGACGCCGAGGATCGCTGGGCCGGGCTGCGCGCACGCAACGAGGGTGACGGCTTGCTCTTCAAGATCAGGAACGACCCTCGCGTCACCCGGCTCGGCGGCGTGCTGCGGCGGCTGTCCATCGACGAGCTGCCGCAGCTGATCAACGTCCTGCGCGGCGACATGTCACTCGTCGGACCGCGGCCGCTCGCCGTCGAAGGGACCGCCTTCGTCGACCACGAGCACCGCCGGCATCTCGTCAAGCCCGGCATGACCGGGCTGTGGCAGGTCAGCGGTCGTGAGCAGCAGAGCTGGGACGACGCTGTGCGGCTGGACCTGTACTACGTCGAGAACTGGACGCTGGCCATGGACGTCGTCATCTTGATGCGTACCGGGCTCGCGGTCTTTCGCGGGCACTAGCGGGGCTCAGCTGTCGAGGACCAGCGTCCGAGGTCCGTCGTTGACGAGAGAGACATGCATGTTCGCCCCGAACACACCGGTCGCGACATCAGCGCCCCTGGTACGCAGCTCGGCGCAGAACGCCTCGACGAGTGGCTCGGCCACCGGGCCTGGCGCCGCCGCGGCCCACGTCGGTCGGCGACCCTTGCTGGTCTCGCCGTAGAGGGTGAACTGGCTCACCACTAGCACGGGCGCGTCCGTGTCCGACGCCGACTTCTCGTCGTCGAGGATGCGCAGGTCCCAGATCTTGGCGGCCAGCCGGCGGGCATCAGCCTCGGTGTCGGTGTGGGTGACGCCGAGCAGCACCAACAGACCCGGGCGGTCGACGAGAGCGACCACCACCGCGTCGATGCTCACGCTGGCACTCCGGACCACCTGAACGACGGCTCGCATCTGTCGATGGTGCCACGCTCGGCCTAGCGGCCGCTCTGCCCACGCTCGGCCTAGCGGCCGCTCTGCCCACTCTCGGCCTAGCGGCCGCTGTACCCACTCTCGGCCTAGCGGCCGAACAAACCCCGCTTCTTCTTCTTGTCGTCCTTGGCGCCAGCCGCTGGGGGCCGGGGCGGGCCGCTCGGACCTGGTGCCGTCGGAGGCTTGGCCGGCTTGGCGTCCTCGTTGCCGCTGGCGAACAGCCCGGAGAGCTCGCGCAGCAGGGCTGCAGTGTCGGTCTGGGCGCCGTAGCCGAGGTCCTCAGGTGCGCTCGCGGCCACGGGCTCGGGCTGCTCGACCTCAGCGGCCACGGCCTCGTACGAAGCCTCGGTCTCGTGCCGGATCGCAGCCGCCACCGCGGTCGACGCCTCGGCGTTGAGCTGGGTGAGCAACGACGATGCGGACTGGTCGCCGCCCAGGTCCAGCTGGACCTCGGTGCCGACGTCGGCCAGCCGAGACGCAGCCTCAGCCTCGGCCTGCTCGGCCACCTCACGCTCAGCCTGCTCGGCGAGGGCCCGCTCGGCCTCCAGCCGGTCAGCCTCGAGTGCGGCCCGCTCGGCCTCCAGCCGGGCCTCTTCGTCCTCGGCCGCTTGGCGTGCTGCCTCTTCGGCGGCGATGAGTGCTGCCTGCTCGGCGGCGGCCTGCTCGGCCTCGAGCCGCTCGGCCTCCTGGGTGACCGCCTCTTCGGCGGCGTACCGCTCTGCCTCGAGCCGCTCGGACTCCTCTCGTGCTGCCGCTTCGGCGGCGTACCGCTCTGCCTCCAGGACTGCTGCTTCCGCTGTCTCGACGCGAGCGGCTTCCTCCGCGGCAAGCCGGGCCGTCTCTTCGGCTTCGACGCGGGCGGCCTCCTCTTCGGCCTCGACGCGGGCTGCTTCTTCCTCGGCGGCGATGCGCTCGGCGTCGACGAGAGCGGCCTCTTCCGCGGCGGGATCGGACGCGCGTAGTGAGGGGGCAGAGTGTTGATCGTCGTGG
>JANMWN010000137.1:0-2547 GCA_031394045.1 Sporichthyaceae bacterium | reverse complement strand
GGCAGGGGCTTCTACACGTACGAGAGCGCCGACTCGCAGGCTGTCGTCCCCGACGTGCACACCCCGGCCCCGCGCGACACCTCCGCCCCGGTGCGCGACGTGCAGCGGGTCGGCATCGTCGGCTCCGGCACGATGGCCACGGGCATGATCGAGGTGTTCGCCAAGGCCGGCTACGACACGCTGTTCGTGGCCAGGGGCGAGGAGAAGGTCGCAAGGGTGCTCGCGGCGGTCGAGCGCTCCCTCGACAAGGGCGTCCTGCGCGGCAAGCTCAGCGAGGAAGACCGGACCTCGACGATGGCCCGCATCACCGGCTCGCCGCGTCTCGACGACCTCGGCGACCGCGACCTCGTGGTCGAGGCCGTGATCGAGGAGCTGTCGGTCAAGCAGGCGCTGTTCGCGACGCTCGACGAGATCCTCCCGGCCGGTGCGGTCCTCGCCACCACCACCTCGAGCCTGCCGGTGATCGAGATCGCGACCGCCACCAGGCGGCCGGCCGACGTCGTGGGCCTGCACTTCTTCAACCCGGCCCAGGTGATGCAGCTGGTCGAGGTGGTCTCCACGGTGAACACCGCTGCCGACGTCGAGGCCACCGCGCTGGCCGTCTGCGACCGGCTCGGCAAGCACGCCGTCACGTGCGCGGACCGGGCCGGCTTCATCGTCAACGCGCTGCTGTTCCCGTACCTGAACGACGCCGTACGCATGCTCGAGGGTCACTACGCGACAGCCGACGACATCGACATCGCGATGAAGGTCGGCTGCGGCTACCCGATGGGCCCGTTCGAGCTGCTGGACGTCGTCGGGCTGGACGTGTCGCTGGCGATCCAGACCACGCTGTACCGCGAGTTCCGCGAGCCCGGCTTCGCGCCGGCGCCGCTGCTCGAGCACCTGGTCACCGCCGGCTACAACGGCCGCAAGGCCGGCCGCGGGTTCCGCGTCTACACCTGAGCAGGGAGCGGACCCGACGCTAGCTGCCCAGCACCCGCTGGAGGCCCGCGGCGAAGGCGATCACGTCCTGCTGCGTCGTGTCCCACGAGCACATCCAGCGCACCTCCTGGGTGCCAGCATCGTCCACGGCGGCGTCCCAGACGTAGAACGCCGAGACCTCCTGCAGGGCCTCGACCTTCGCGGCGGGTACGCGGGCGAACACCGCGTTGACCTCGGGCTCCCGTACGAGCCGCACCCCGTCGATCCCGCGTACCGCGTCGGCGAGCAGCCGGGCCATCGCGTTGGCGTGCGCCGCCGTACGCAACCACAGCCCGTCCGTCAGGAGCGCCTCGAACTGGGCCGCAACGAACCGCGTCTTGGACGGCAGCTGGCCGGCCTGCTTGCGCAGGAAACGGGCATCGCGCGCGAGGGCCTCGTCGAACCAGACGACGGCCTCGCCGTACATCGCGCCGTTCTTGGTGCCACCGAAGGTGAGGACGTCGACACCTGCGTCGGCGGTGATGGCCCGCACGTCGACGCCGAGGGCCGCGGTCGCGTTGGCCAGCCTGGCCCCGTCCATGTGCAGGAGCAGCCCGTTCGCGTGCGCGACGTCGGCGAGGGTCGCCACCTCGCTCGGCGAGTACACCGTGCCGAGCTCGGTCGACTGGGTGATCGAGACCACGTGCGGCTGGACGTGGTGCTGGTCGCCGAGCGCCGGCAGCTGCGCGACGACCTGCCCGGCGGTCAGCTTGCCGGCAGGGGTCGGCAGGTCGATCAGCTTGGCGCCGGTGAAGCGTTCGGGTGCACCGCACTCGTCCACGTTGATGTGCGCGGACTGGGCGCAGATCACGGCGTGCTGCGGCGCCAGCATCGTCTGCAGACCGACGACGTTGCCACCGGTTCCACCCCAGACGAACAGCACCTCGACGTCGCCGAGCAGGTCGCTGATGGTCTCGGTGGCCCTGGCGGTCCACGGGTCGTCCCCGTAGGCGACGGCGTGACCGGTGTTGGCGGCGGCGAGCGCGGTCATCACGTCGGGGTGGACGCCGGAGGTGTTGTCGCTGGCGAACAGGTGCGAGAAGGGCATGGAGCCATCGTCTCGCAGGTTCTCCGAAGGCGCTGCCGCCCGAACGTGTGCCGAGCGCCGCCTACGCTGGGCCGATGAGCCGCCGAAACAACCGTCGCCGTCCCTCGGGCGACGGTGAGCTGGGGCCCGGGGCCTTCGGTGGGCCCGAGCAGACCGTGGAGTGGGCCGGCGAGGACTGGGTGGTCCGCCGGATCAGCGGGTCGGCCTCGACCAAGGCGTACCGCTGCCCTGGTTGCGACCAGGAGATCCGCCCGGCCACGCCGCACATCGTCGCCTGGCCGGTCGAGGCGGGGCGCGGTCTCGAGGATCGCCGGCACTGGCACTCGACCTGCTGGGACGCCCGTGACAGACGTCGGCCCCGGTAGCCGGGACTCGCAGCGCCGGTAGCCTGGACCGATGGCGGCCTGGCTGGACAGCGCATCGACCTGGCTGGTCGACCACCACTGGGGTCCGTACCTGTTCGCGCTGCTGCTGTTCATCGCGTTCGCCGAAGCGGCGTTCTTCCTGGGCTTCGTGCTCCCCGGCGAGACGGCGCT
>JANMWN010000081.1:0-3336 GCA_031394045.1 Sporichthyaceae bacterium | reverse complement strand
CCTGCGCGGGTCCCGGCGGGTCGACGGCCGCGCCGGAGGCGCGGCCTTCGACCGAACATCGCTGCCCTGGACCTGGGATCGGCGCCCGTGCTACCAGAGGCGCATCGTTGCGCCACCGGGAGCAGTTCAGGGTCTAGACAGTCGTCAGCCCACAGCCGGCACCAACAGTCCACAACGGCCGAGATCCCGGCCGCTGTGGGCTATCGGTTGTGGACTATTGAACGTCAACGTCGATCGGAATCGTCTGCAGCAATGTGGTCTTGCTGGAATTGGTGTAGATCTTCAGGCTCACCGTGCCCCGGGCGCAACCCCGCACCTTGAAGAGAAGGGTTCCACTGCTCGTGGTCTGACTGCAGACGCTCCCTTGCGAGAAGCCGGCAATGCCGCTCGCGGGGGTGATCTCCCCATATCGCGTATCACACCCGCCGACCGAGAACGAATCACGAACGAAAATGGCGATCGAATCGACGAGGATGCTGGCGGAGGTTGGCGAGTACCCGCCGCACGACCCACCCGTGAGGAACGGCCTGTCACCTGGGGGCCTGGGCGCTGTGGCTCCCGGATCCGCGCAGGCGAGCGCGGCGACTACGAGACCTGGGACGATGACGAGCAGGGCACTTCGCATGGGAGGGTCCTCCGGTATCACACGTTGAACGAGCGAGGGCGCCGAAGTTCGACGCCCCACGACGATCGTGTAGTTTCTTCCATCCGTCAATCCGCAGGAATCGGACACCAAGTCAGCTTCAGTGCCCATTTCGTCAATATTTTTGACACCACGGCAAACGCTGTTCGATCCTTCGACAGCTACCCCACCGAGTAGGCACGGGCTAGGTCCTCTGAAAGCGAACGCCCCCGGGAGCAGAGCTCCGGGGGCGCCGTACTGTCCTGCCTGCCGGCGGTCAGTTCTTGGTGAGCCAGAGCTGGACCTTACCGGTCGGTGCACCATCGCCGGCAAAGTCAATGACGATGACCGTGTACTGGGTCCCAGCGGTCAAGTTGACAGTGAATGACTCGGGCTTGCTGCTCGCGAGGCCGGAGGTCGAGAGGTAGTCGGCGCAGCTCGGCGACCCATAGCTCCCGTCCTTGACCATCACGCCGAAGTCGAAGTCTGACCCGCTGGTCCAGTTGAGCTTGAAGGTATAGCTCCCGGTGACCGTGACGTTGAGCGTGTAGAACTGAGCGGCGGAACCGCCGTCGCAGGTCGGGTCGGCTTGGGTCATCGAGGCCAGGTCGTACAACCCGGTGGCCGTCCCAGTGACCGTCGGCGCGCTGAAGGCATAGTTACCCGCGTTGGCCGGGTCGTCTGAACCGAGGTCGGCCGCAGCTGGCACGGTCAGTGAGGCCGTGGTCGGGAGGGTCAACGAGAGCGACGCGAGCGGAGCGAACTTCACCGCAGTGATCGTCACCGGACCGGCCGTGCTGGGCCAAGGAAGGATTGAGACCACGGTGCTGTCCGCGGACCGGGACAGGATGATCGGCGCGAGCGCCTGGCCGGCGTTAGTGAGCGCGGACGTCGGTCGGAACAGGAAGCTCGCCGGCATCGTGAGCGTGACACCGACGTTGACGGCCGGGGCGGCATTGCTGAAGCTCGCACCGACGCTCGAGAGCACCGGGACCGTGACCGACTGGGTCGAGCGGGCGGTGGTGGTGAGGCTCGGGGTGCTGACGTTGGCGACGCCGGTGAACCGGATCTGGCCGGTGGCGCCAGGGGCCGGAAGGATCGTCATCACCGTCGTGTCGGCGTTGTAGCTGACGATCGACGGCCCGGCCAACCCGTTGCTCAAGTTCAGCGTCAGCGGGCCGCTGTAGAAGGCGATCGTGGTGCCTGCGGTGAACCGGGTCCCGGCCGGCGCGGTCGCGGTGATGGTCTGCGCGATCGCAGGCGCGAGGGTCGAGAACACCACGTTGAAGGCGTTGGTGTCCGGGGCCACGCGGATCGGGACAGTGTCGCTGCCACCGGTGCCGCTGAACACCACGGAACCTTCACCTTCGGCGGTCGGGGTAATGATGAACTTCGCCTTCACGCTGAGGGCGCCGGCGGTGGTATTCTGGAAGGTGGTGTCGAGCACCGCGGTGAAAGGGCCGACGATCGTGCCCACGCTCCACGAGCCCTCGACGGGGCCACCAAGCTTGTCGACCGCCTCGATGTTGACGGTGGCGGCGGTATTGTTGCGCATCCAGACGGCCCCAGGGGTCGCGCGGATGCTCAGGTCGGCGCCGGCGTCCTTCGCGGTGGGATCTCCACCGCATGCGCCGACCACCAAGGTCACGGCGATTAGTGCCAGACAACGCTTCACAGCATTCATGGTTGTGCCCCTCGTTGCGGAAGCTCGGGATGATGGCCGTCGTGGCCTGCGCCAGGCCGGCGGCCGATCACTGCGTAGAACTGCGGGCGCGTCGTACGAAATCTATGTTCAGGAACCGGCCGATGTCGTTCAGCGCATCGGGTCCCACTTGGCCTTCCCAGGCGGCCCGGGAGGGCTCCTTCGGATCATTCGACGCCACCAAGTCGTAGCTGCCGAAGTTGGTGCGGTCCACGAAGACATACCAGAGATCGCGGGCCCCGCTGTAGCGCCATACCTGATAGGGGGCGGCCAATCCGATCTGCGACCGTCGCAGGACTTCGACCGGTTCGCCGTTCCGGAGGTGGATCCGGCCCATGTCGGTCCGCCATCCGGGCCGGGAGCCGTGCTGCTGGTCGGTGAAGCGCCGGTCGGCTTCGGCGATCCGCGCGTAGAAGGCCTCGCGCGCTTCGTTCCGTGGCGTCCCGGAGCTCAGGTCCCGTCCCTTCCAGAAATTCACCAGGAAAGCGCGTTTGGCTTGGACGCTCAACTGGGGGGACCAGACCGACAGGTGGTCTTCACTGCCGCCGAGGTAGGTCAGCGGACCGAAGGCCTCGTCCAGCTCCTCAACGGACATCGCGCCGAAGTAGCCGCTGTCGGACTCGAGCCGGATCGCGCGCTGTTGATTCTCCCGCGCCAGCGCCGCTTCCAGGCTTCCCATCAGGAAGGGGGCGCTCCGCTCGATGGTGCGTCCGCGGAGGGCGAGGGCGGCCCGGAGGTCGTACCGCCCCTCCGGCAGGCCCGTCAGGTCGAGTTGGCCCCGGATGATCCCGCCGCCGGCATTGAACTGCACCGAACGGGCGGGGAGGGCCAGCACCACCTGATCCCCTGCATTCCTGATCTCGAGACCGAGGCTCCCTGAATCGGCGGCGTCGGTGTAGCCCTCGAGGTAGTAAAAGAGCTTGGCGCGATCCCCGAGCGGCGCCAACTGCACTTCAGCGCTCGCGGTGAAGACGGTGTTGCCTCGCCGAAGTTCACCCTGCACCGGGATGGT
>JANMWN010000066.1:0-4700 GCA_031394045.1 Sporichthyaceae bacterium | reverse complement strand
CCAGGCCGGCAAGACCACGCTGCTCAACACCCTCGTCAATGCCATTCCTGCTGGCGAGCGTCTGATCACCTGCGAAGAGGTCTTCGAGCTGCAGCCACTGCTGCCCGATGTCGTCGGGATGCAGACCCGCGGCCCAAACCTTGAGGGCAACGGCGAGATCCGGCTCCGGCGTCTGGTCAAGGAAGCGCTCCGGATGCGACCCAGCCGCCTCGTCGTCGGCGAGGTACGTCAGGAGGAGTGCCTGGACCTGTTGGTAGCACTCAACTCTGGCGTACCCGGCATGTGTACGGTCCACGCCAACTCGGCCCGCGAAGCCGTCACCAAGCTCTGCACGCTGCCCCTGCTGGCGGGCGAGAACGTGACGACGTCCTTCGTGGTCCCCACCGTCGCCTCCTGCATCGACATCGTCGTGCACGCCGCCACGGACTCGAACGGCCGCAGGCGGGTACGCGAGATCGTCGCGGTACCAGGCAGGGTTGAGGGCGACGTCGTCGAGGTCGCCGGCCTCTTCCACACCAAGGGCGGGAAGTTGCTACGGGACAACGGGTTCCCGCCGCACGTCGAGCGGTTCGCCGACCGGGGCTTCGACCTCGGCGGCCTGCTCGCAGCCACGACGGACGGCTTCTGATGGGCGCCCTCCTCGGGCTCGGACTCGGCATCGGACTTCTCCTCCTTGCCGCGGTCAGCACCGATGACCCAGCCCGCGTCAAGCCGCCAACGCTCGCGCAACGGGTCAGGGCCAGGGCCAACGAGCAGGTCCGAGAGGCGGGCCTGCAGCGGCTCGGTCCCGGCGGACTTGCCGCGGCGGCGTCCGCGGCCGCTGTCGTGACCTTCGTCTTCGCCGCCGGAGTCAGCAGGTCGGTGGTGATCGCGGGTGCCTTCGCGACCATCGCCGGCTACGCGCCGATCGGCCTCGTCGCTTCCCGCCGCCGCCGGCGACAGGACGCCCTGCGCGCGGCCTGGCCGGATGTCGTCGACGACCTCACCTCGGCCGTACGCGCGGGACTCGCACTCCCCGAGGCCCTGATCCAGCTCGCCAACCGTGGCCCGGTCGAGCTGCGTCCCGCATTCGCCCAGTTCAGCCTCGACTACCGGGCCGGCGGTCGCTTCGGGCCCAGCCTCGACCTGCTCAAGGACGCGCTCGCCGACCCGGTGGGGGACCGCGTCATCGAGTCGCTCCGGATGGCCCGCGAAGTCGGCGGCAACGATCTCGGCCGGCTCCTGCGTACCCTCTCGCGCTTCCTCCGAGAGGACGCGCGGACGAGGGGGGAGCTCGAGGCTCGGCAGGCCTGGACGGTGAACGGTGCCCGGCTCGCTGTCGCGGCTCCGTGGCTCTTGCTCGCCCTGCTCTCCACCCGCCCCGAGGCGGTGGCCGCGTACGACTCCGCGGCCGGGCTGATCGTCCTCGGCTCCGGAGCGGCGGCCTGCCTGTTCGCCTACCGCGTGATGATGCGGATCGGCCGGCTCCCTGCCGAGGTCAGGGTGCTGCGATGACCGCCGCGACAGTGGGAGCGATACTCGGAGCCGTTGCGGGGCTTGGGTTCTGGCTAGTCCTTCGCCGCGTACCCTGGCGCCGTCGGCCCACCTTCGACGCCCGGGTGGCGCCGTACCTGCGAGACACGGCGCTGCCGTCGACCCTGCTCGCCGCGACGAGGACGACAGCGACCGGATCAGCACTCCTCAGGCTCCGCCAGCAGACCCTGCGAAGGCTGGCGGCCCGCCTCGACACCGCCGTCGGTGGCACCGCATCGATCCGGCTGCGGCTCGACGAGCTCGGCGCGGGCACCGTCGAGCAGGTCCGGCTCGAGCAGCTGGTCTGGGGTGGCAGCGCCCTCGGTGTCTTGCTCGGCCTCGGGCTGCTCCGATCCGCGAGCGGCATGCCGCCCAACCCGGTCGCCCTGCTCCTGCTCTGCCTGGTCGCCGGGCTGGCCGGCGTGCTGGCCCGCGACCGCGCCCTCACCCAGCAGGTCGTCCGCCGGCGCGAACGGATCATGGCCGAGTTCCCGACCGTCGCCGAGCTGCTCGCCCTCTCCGTGGCCGCGGGCGAGGGGGCCATGGGCGCGCTCGAACGGGTGGCGCGCCTCTGCAGCGGCCAGCTCGGCGGCGAGCTGGCCCGAACTCTTGGCCAGGTACGCGCCGGCTCGACATTCGTCCAGGCCATGCAGGACCTCGCGGATCGGTCGTCCCTGCCCGTGCTCCGCAGGTTCGTCGACGGCGTCGTCATCGCCGTCGAGAGAGGCAGCCCGATGGCCGAAGTCCTTCGTGCGCAAGCGGTCGACGTACGCGAGTCCGGTCGCCGCGACCTCATCGAGACAGCGGCCAAACGAGAGGTGGCGATGATGGTTCCGGTCGTCTTCCTCGTGCTCCCGGTCTCCGTCGTCTTCGCCCTCTTCCCTGGCTTCTACGGCCTAGTCCTTACCGTCTGACCGAGAGGAACCACCATGTCCACGCTCCCATCCCTGCTGTCCCGCGTCCGTGCCGAAGGCCCGAAAGACCGTGGCGACGTCCCCGGCTGGGTGCTCATCACGGTCATGACCGCCGGTCTGGTGACCGCGCTCTGGCTGGTCGCCCAGCCGCAGCTGACCAGCTTCTTCCAGTCGGCGGTCCAGGCTGTCCATGGTCCGTAGACCCGGGGGCGACGACGGGTCGGCCGTTGTCGAGTTCGCCCTCGTATCTGCGCTCCTCGCGGTCCTTTTCCTGGCGGTCCTGCAGGTCGGGGTCGCCTTGTACGTACGCAACACGCTCGTGGCGGCCGCCGCCGAAGGTGCCAGGTATGGCGCCCATGCCGACCGAACCCCAGCCGATGGTGTCGGGCGGACCCAGGACCTGGTCGCCCAGTCGTTGTCGCACTCGTACGCCCAGGACGTCACGGCCGACTACGTGCTCGTCGACGGGTTGACGACTGTCGTGGTCCGCGTCAGCGCTCCGCTGCCGCTGCTCGGCCTGGTCGGCCCCGGCGGAGACCTCGTGGTCGAGGGCCATGCACTCGCGGAGCTGCCGCCGTGAAGGCGGTCCGCGCGCGGGACGCCGGCTCCGAGCCCGTCGACACCGAGCCCGTCGCCTCGCAGGACGCCGGCTCGGCGACGGTCGAGTTCGTGCTGTTCTCGCTGCTCCTACTGGTCCCTTTCACATACGTGCTGCTCGCGGTCTTCGAGGTCCAGCGCGCGGCCTATGCCGTCACCGAGGCGGCCCGCGAGTCCGGGCGTGCGTTCGCTACTGCGCTCTCAGAGGCAGACGGAGGGCGCCGAGCCGCGGCGGCCGTGCGCCTCGCTCTGCGCGACCAAGGTCTGTCCGATGCAGGCCTCGACCTGAGGATCACCTGCAGCGCCCACCCGTGCCTGACGCCGGGTGCCACCGTCACCCTCACCATCGTCGAGCAGGTGACGCTGCCCTGGGTGCCCGCCATGCTCGGCCGGCCGACCGCGTCAGTCACCGTGCGGGCGGTACACGTCGAGACGGTCGACCGGTTCCGTCCCGTACGCCCATGAGCCGGCCCGCGCCCCAGCGCCGATGCAACAGGCAGTGCAGCCAGGGGGAGCAGGGCAGCGTCCTGATCCTGACCATCGGCTTCGTCGTCGTGATCATGCTGCTCATCGCCGTCGTGGTCGACGCGTCCAAGCTTTTCCTGACCAGGCGGGCGCTGGCCTCGGTGGCCGACGGGGCCGCGGTCTCGGCCGCCCAGGACGTCGACCCCGCCTCGGTGTACGCGTCCCCCTCCGGCGAGGCCCTGCCGCTGTCGCCGACCAGGGTCTCCGCCGACGTCCAGGCGTACGTACGCCGGGCCGCAGCCGAGACCGGCCTGACCGACCTGCAGGTCGTCGCCGTCGACGTGCTCGGCCCGGACGTTACCGTCACCCTGTCCGCCCGGTCGGTGCTCCCGCTGGTCGGCCTGGTTGTCGGCCAGACCGACGGCGTCCTCATCAGCGTCACCGCCCGCGCGCAGGCCGCCGTCGCTCGCTGACGGCCTGCGCGCGGTGACACCGATCAGTTGTGTGAGACCCCGCTGGGCCCGACGTACCAGGACTGGTTCGCCCGGGTCGGGTAGATCCAGACGCTTACGGCCGGCCCGTTGTAGGTCCACCCCCACCACGTACGGCATCGCACGTTGCCCACGATGTTGACCGACTCGTTGTAGCCCACACGCAGGTACACGATGTCGTCGCCGCCGTCTGCCGCGGTGCCAGAGGTACTCGGCGACCAGCTGGACGCCCCGACCCAGATGACGCTCCCGCCGCCGGGGCAGTTGCCCTGCCAGGTCGGCATCACGATGTAGTTGTACGTCGCCCCGGATGCCGATGCCGGGCCTGCCGCTACGGCGGCCCCCGTGAAGATCATCGCCAGTGCGCTCAGGCACATCCCCATCTTGCGTCGCCACGTCATGCGCTGCTCCCTCGTTGCTCGCGGGTTGTTCGGATGATCATCATTGACGCATGATCAACTCCGTGTCAATGATCTTCGTCTGACTCGGGTAACAGGGCCCGCGATGGACCCGCGCCGTCCGCTCGGGCGATGCACGGATGCGCGAAGTACGTGGTCCGTCGAGGCTGGACGGCAGACCACGTACCCTCGTGACTCGTGGCCACCATCGACCCGATCGACGAGCAGCGCGAGCTCGACGCGACCCTGACCAGCGTCGAGAAGGTCATCGACCTGCCGCGGCTGCGGGCCGAGCTGGTCGACCTGAACGAGCAGGCCGCTGC
>JANMWN010000024.1:0-7898 GCA_031394045.1 Sporichthyaceae bacterium | reverse complement strand
AGCAGGTAGAGGCCCTCGAGGGCGAACTCGAGCGCGGCCGCCGCCATGCCGGGGGACTCCGCGTCGTCGTCGCCCAGGGACGTGACCAGCCGGCCGAGGCCCTCGACCGGACCGACCCGTCGCAGCAGCTCCTCGGCGGTGACGAGGTCGCCGGTCTCGACGGTCGCGCCTTCCTCGAAGCGCGCGACGATGGCGGACAGGTCGGAGCCGGCCAGGTGCAGCCGGAACGACTCGGCGACCGCGCGGCGCAGCAGGTGCTGCAGGACCTCGATCTCGCGGCCCTCCTCGCTGACCTCGAACTCCACCTTGCCGCGCAGGCTCGAGACCACGCCCGGCAGGTCGCAGACCCGGGCCACAGCATCGGCCTCGCCCGTGATGGCAGACCTGCGCAGCGCCCCACCGGCGGCGGCCTCGGCCCCGGCGATGGCGAACCGGGCCGAGACGCCCGACCGCTGGTCGACCGCCGAGGACTCGCGCACCATCCGGGTGAACCGGGCGAGCACCTCGACGATGTGCCGCGGGACGCGCGCCACCAGCTCGGCCTCCTGGGTCACCATGTCGATCTCGTCCGCGAGCCGCAGCGGGTAGTGGGTACGGATCTCGGCGCCGAACCGGTCCTTGAGCGGGGTGATGATGCGCCCGCGGTTGGTGTAGTCCTCGGGGTTGGCGCTGGCGATCATCAGCAGGTCGAGGGGCAGCCGGATCTGGTAGCCGCGCACCTGGATGTCGCGCTCCTCCAGCACGTTGAGCAGGGCGACCTGGATGCGCTCGGCGAGGTCGGGCAGCTCGTTGACGGCGAAGATGCCGCGGTTGGTCCGCGGGACGAGCCCGTAGTGCACCGTCTCGGGGTCGCCGAGCGAGCGGCCCTCGGCCACCTTGATCGGGTCGACGTCGCCGACCAGGTCACCGACGCTCGTGTCCGGCGTCGCGAGCTTCTCGCCGTAGCGCTGCGACCGGTGCAGCCAGCCCACCGGCGTACGGTCGCCGTGCTCGGCCACCTGCCGCCGCCCCCAGGGTGTGATCGGGGTGTACGGGTGCTCGTTGACCTCTGAGCCGGCCAGCACCGGCGTCCATTCGTCGAGCAGCCCGACCAGCGACCGGATCAGCCGGGTCTTGCCCTGGCCCCGTTCGCCGAGCAGCACGAGGTCGTGCCCCGCCAGCAACGCCCGCTCCAGCTCGGGCCGGACGGTCTCGTCGAAGCCGACGATGCCGGGGAACGGGTTCGCGCCGCTGGCCAGCCGGGCTACGAGGTTGGCGCGTACCTCCTCCTTGACCGTGCGGTGCACGTGACCAGAGGCCGTCAGCGCACCCAGGTCGGCGGGCAGGTCGGAGGGGGCGTCGGGAAAGGGGGTGTGGGTCGGCGTCACCCGTCGACGCTACGTCTTGGCCCGGCCATGCGCACCCCGCTGTCCGTACGCTCGAAGCGGAGCAGCCCTGGGAATACGGCAGGGAATCGGACGGTCACCCGGGCACTCGGACATGGTGGGATGAGGCATGGTGCGTTGCGGGGACGGGTTCGCGGCGGGTGCCGACCTGCTCAAGGCCGCACTCGACGCCGCCGAGCAGGCCCGGGACGCGTTGGGTGGCTCGCCGGCCGACCTGGCCTGCGTCTTCGTCAGCGGGTCCGACCACGCGACCGTCGAGGCCGCGCTGCTGCTGGCGAGCGAACGCATCGGCGCGCGTACGACGATCGGGTGCAGCGCCTACGGCGTCATTGGGGCGGGCCAGACCGCCGAGGCGGCCAGCTCGGTCAGCGTCTGGGTCGCCTCGATCCCCGGGGCCAGGGTCAGGGCCTTCCACCTCGAGGTGCTTCGTACCGCCGACTCCGTCGCGGTCGTCGGCATGCCCGAGCAGCACGACGACGACGCACTCGCGGTGCTGCTGGCCGACCCCTGGTCGTTCCCGGCTGACGGGTTCGTCGCCCAGTCCGGCGACGCGCTGCCGGGCCTGCCGATCGTGGGCGGGCTGGCCTTCGGGGGGCGCGGGGCCGGGTCCGTACGCCTCCTCCTCGACGGTCGTACCGTCGATCGCGGGGCCGTCGGTGTCGTCCTGGGCGGCCTGATCGGCGTGCGTACGCTCGTGAGCCAGGGCTGCCGCCCGATCGGTCCGGCGATGACGGTGACCGCCGCCGACGGCAACCTGATCCTCGGCCTAGCGGGGATCCCGGCCCTCGACAAGCTGCGCGCGGTGCTGGCGGCGCTCCCGGGCCAGGAGCAGGCGCTCGTGACCGCTGGCCTGCAGATCGGTGTCGCGGTCGACGAGTACGCCGAAGGCCAGGCGCAGGGCGACTTCCTCGTCCGCGGCCTGGTCGGCACCGACGACTCCCGTGGCGGGCTGGCGGTCGGCGACATCGTCGAGGTCGGACGCACCGTGCGCTTCCACGTACGCGACGCCGCGGCCGCGTCGGCCGACCTGATGTCGATGCTGATGCAGTTCCGGGCGGGTGGCCAGCTCGACCCGGTCGAGGGTGTCCTGCTGTTCTCGTGCAACGGGCGCGGCGCAACGATGTTCGGCGAGCCGGGGCACGACGTCCGCGCGGTCTTGTCGGGGCTGGGGGCTCGTGGCGTGGCCGGATTCATGGCGGCCGGCGAGATCGGCCCGGTGGGCGGGCGCAACCACCTGCACGCGTTCTCGGCGTCGATGCTGCTCCTCGGCGACACCACCGGATGAGTACTCCATGACGAACGTGCTGGCCGTCGACATGGGTGGGACCAAGATCGCCGCGGCCCTGGTCGACGGCGGGGGCCGCCTCGTACGGTCCGCCCGGTCCGCGACGCCGCAAGGTCGGCGGGCCGACGCAGAGACGCTCTGGACTGCGCTGGAGACCCTCGTCGCAGGCCTGGTCGCCGAGGGGGACCGCGAGGTCTCCGGCGTCGGTGTCGGCTGCGGCGGGCCCATGGGCTGGCCGGCCGGTGAGGTCTCGCCCCTGAACATCCCGGGCTGGCGCGACTTCCCGCTGCGAGCCCGCTTCGAGGCGATGTTCCCTGGGCGGCCCGTACGCGTGCACAACGACGCGGTCTGCGTCGCTGTCGGCGAGCACTGGCGCGGGGCCGGCCGGGGCCGGCAGAGCATGCTGGGCATGGTCGTCTCGACCGGTGTGGGCGGAGGTCTGATCCTCGGCGGCCGGCTGTTCGACGGCACCGACGGCAACGCAGGGCACATCGGCCACGTCGTCGTCGATCCCGACGGGCCGGCCTGCTCCTGCGGTGGCTTCGGCTGTCTCGAGGCCGTGGCCTCAGGACCCAAGCTGGCAGCCTGGGCACAGGACCAGGGCTGGCGACCGTCCGCGCGGACGTCCGAGCCCGCGACCGCCAGCGACCTCGCCGACGACGCGCGCCGCGGGCACCCGGTGGCCATGGCCGCGATGCGGCGCGCGGGCTCGGCGCTCGGCGTGGCCATCGCCTCGGTCACGCACCTGCTCAACCTCGAGGTCGTGGCCATCGGCGGCGGCCTCTCGCAGGCCGGACCCTTGCTGTTCGACCCGCTCGAGGAGTCGCTGCGCCGGCACGCCCGCCTGTCGTACGCCAGGGACGTACGCGTCGTCCCGACCGCGCTCGGGCAGGACTCGGGGCTGGTCGGGGCGGCGGGGCTGGTCCTGGCCGGCGACACGTACTGGAACCCACTGCCGGGAGCGGCGCCGCGCTGACAGACTCCCCGGCATGACGGTCACGCTCGCTGATGTCACCGCTGCTCGCGACCTGCTCCAGGGCATCGTGCGCAGGACCCCCGTCGAGGGCTCGCGGCCCCTGTCGCAGGCGGTCGGCGGTCCGGTCCACTTCAAGTGCGAGAACCTGCAGCGGGCCGGGTCCTTCAAGATCCGTGGCGCGTACACCCGGATGTCGCGGCTGTCGCCGCAGGAGCGCGCGGCCGGGGTGGTCGCGGCCAGCGCCGGGAACCACGCGCAGGGTGTCGCACTCGCCGCGTCGATGCTGGGCATCGTGACCACCGTGTTCATGCCGGTGGGCGCGCCGATCCCCAAGGTCCTGGCCACGCAGGGGTACGGCGCCGAGGTGCGCTTCTTCGGGTCCACCCTGGAGGAGGCGCTGGACGCCGCGCGCGCCTTCTCGGCGGAGACCGGCGCCGTCCTGATCCACCCGTACGACCACCCGGACATCGTTGCGGGGCAAGGGACCTGCGGCCTTGAGATCCTCGAGCAGGTCCCCGACGTCAAGACCATCCTGGTGTGCACCGGCGGGGGTGGGCTGCTCGCCGGCATCGCCCTGGCCGTGAAGTCGCTGCGCCCCGACGTACGCGTGATCGGCGTGCAGGCGGCCCGGGCGGCCGCCTACCCGGCGTCCCTCGCGGCTGGTCACCCGGTCAAGCTGGCCGAGATGTCGACGATGGCCGACGGGATCTCGGTCGGGCTGCCCGGGCAGGTGCCGTTCGAGCTGGTCCGGGACCATGTCGACGAGATCCGTACGGTGTCCGAGGAGTCGCTGTCGCGGGCCCTTCTGCTGTGCCTGGAGCGGGCCAAGCTCGTCGTCGAGCCGGCAGGGGCGGCTGCGGTCGCGGCGATCCTGGACGACCCGACCGCGTTCGAGCCGCCGGTCGTCGCGGTGCTCTCGGGCGGGAACATCGACCCGCTGCTGATGCTGCGCGTCCTGCGGCACGGGCTGGTGGCAGCCGGCCGGTTCCTCTCGGTCACCGTGCGGGTGCCGGACCGGCCGGGGAACCTGGCCGGGCTGCTCGCCGCTCTGGCCCGCTTCGACGCGAACGTGCTCGAGGTGAGCCATGCCCGGATCGCCGGCTCGCTCGGGCTGCACGAGGTGGACATCGCGATCGAGCTGGAGACCCGCGGAGAGCCGCACGCCGACGAGGTGCTGAGTCGGCTGCTCGAGGAGGGCTACACGGCCACCAGGCTCGCGTGAGTGCAATCTGGCAAGCCGTGCTTGACAATCAGGAAAATCTCCGTTTACGTTCTGCCACATGACCCAGGACCTTCGCTCGCTCCTCACCGACGTCGCCGAAGGGCGACTGACCCCCGACAGCGCCGCAGCGCTGATCGACCAGCTGCCCACCGGTGCCCCCGCAGACCGCGCCGCTGACGCGTCCACGATCAGCTTCACCAAGGCCACGCCGACCGAGAGCGTGACGCACGTACGCATCACCGGCTCGGGCCGTCCGGTCCGGGTCGTGGCCGACCCCACGGTGGCCACGGTCACCGTCGAAGGGCCGCACGCCGTCCGCCGCGACGGTGCCACCCTGCACGTCGACGCCGCTCCCCTCGGCAGCGGCGCACTGGGGGGCGCCGGTACCGCCGGGGGATCAGCCGACTCCTCCGCGGGTTCGTACACGTACGGACGCAAGACCGGGCTCTCGAAGTGGCTGGCCCAGAGCACGCTTGTCGGCGTCCCGCTGACGGTGCGGGTGCACCCCGATCTCGCGACCGACGTCGAGGTGATGGCCGCTTCGCTCGAGCTCGTGGGCCTGCGCGGCGCCGTCGGCTTCTCGGTCACGGCGGGGTCGGTCCGAGCGACCGACTGCTCCGGACCGTTCACCGGCTCGATCCGCGCGGGCAGCGCCAAGCTCGAGGTGCGTCCCATCACGGGGCGGTCGACCGTACGGGTCGAGACCGGCAGCGTCGACCTCAGGCTGCTGCCGGGCTCGGACGTACGCATCACCGGCCGGGCCGACCTGGGCGAGATCAAGGTGCACGCCGGTGACGGCACCACCCGCGTCAACCCTGGCGGCGGCCTCGGCGACGTCGTCGTCGGCGCCGGAACGGCCACCCTCGACCTCCAGGTCGCGATGGGATCGGCGAAGGTCTGGCTCCCGTGACCGCCGGCACGCACGGGCCCGCCGAGCACCGGCCGCCGAGGGACTGCCCCGTCTGCTCGCAGCGGCTGCTCGTCACCCGCCTGGGCTGCCCCGGGTGCGGCACCGAGCTGTCGGGCGGGTTCGTCCCGTGCGACTACTGCGGCCTTCCCGACGACGACCTGCAAATGCTTCGCGTCTTCCTGATCTCGCGTGGCAACATGAAGGAGCTCGAGCGGCACCTGGGCGTCAGCTACCCGACCGCACGGCAGCGCTTCACCGAGATGCTCGGACGCCTGGGTCTGGAGGAGCAGCTGGTCCCGGTCGACCGCGAGCAGGTCCTTGCGGACCTCGCGGCGGGCACCATCACCGTCGACCAGGCCGAGGCGCGGCTGCGTGGCCCAACCAGAGGGAGCGATCGATGACTGCGGCCATCCGCGCCGAGGGGCTCGTCAAGACCTACGGATCAGTGACAGCGCTCGACGGCGTCGACCTTGAGGTCGAGGAGGGCACGGTGCTGGGCCTGCTAGGGCCCAACGGCGCCGGCAAGACCACCGCCGTACGCATCCTGTCGACCCTGCTGAAGCCGACGTCGGGGACTGCGACCGTGGCCGGGATCGACGTGCTGGCCCGCCCCGACGCCGTCCGCAAGATCATGGGCCTGTCCGGGCAGTATGCCGCGGTCGACGAGTACCTCACCGGCTACGAGAACCTCGACATGGTGGGGCGCCTTTACCACCTTGGGCGCAAGGCTTCCTCGGTGCGAGCCCGCGAGCTGCTTGAGCGGTTCCGGCTGGACGAGGCCGCCGATCGGCCGGTCAAGACGTACTCCGGCGGCATGCGTCGCAGGCTCGACCTGGCCGGTGCGCTCGTGGCCGACCCGCGGGTGCTGTTCCTCGACGAGCCCACGACCGGCCTCGACCCGCGCAGCCGCGGCGACATGTGGGACGTGATCGGCGAGCTCGTCGCCGGCGGAACCTCGTTGCTGCTGACCACGCAGTACATGGAGGAGGCCGAGCGGCTGGCCAACCAGATCGTCGTCGTCGACCACGGCCGGGTCATCGCCGGGGGCACCGCCGACCAGCTCAAGGCCCAGGTCGGCGGGGAGCGGCTGGAGCTCGTGGTCGCCGACGGCAGCCGGCTCGGGCACGCCCGTGAGGTGCTGGCCGCCGTCGGCTCCGGTGAGCCGACCGTCGAACAGCACACCCGCCGACTCACCGTGCCCGTGCGCGGGGGGTCGGCCGCCCTGGTCGACGCGCTGCGGCGGCTGGACGCCGACGGCATCGAGGTGCAGGACGTCGGCCTGCGCCGACCGACCCTGGACGACGTCTTCCTGACCCTCACCGGGCATGCCGCCGAGGACGCCGAGAGCGATCGCAAGGCGAAGGACAAGGCGACGGCAGTCAAGGCATCGGCAGGCAAGTCGGCAGGCAAGTCGGCGGACAACTCGGAGGAGACCCGATGAGCGTGCTCGACACCCTGAGTGACGGCGCCGTCGTCGCCAAGCGCAACCTGATCAAGATCAAGCGGGTGCCCGACCTGCTGGTGTTCACGACGCTGCAGCCGATCATGTTCGTGGTGCTGTTCGCGTACGTCTTCGGCGGTGCGATCAACCTCAGCGGTTCGGCCGACGGCGGCAAGGCCTACCGCGAGTTCCTGATCGCCGGCATCTTCGCCCAGACCATGATCTTCGGGGCGACGATCACCGGCGCAGGCATGGCCGACGACATACAGAAAGGGATCATCGACCGGTTCCGCTCGCTGCCGATGTCGCAGTCGGCGGTGCTGATCGGGCGCACCTTCTCGGACGTGGTCAACAACGTCATCGTGTTTGTCGTCATGTCGCTCACCGGGCTGGCCGTCGGCTGGCGGATCCGCTCCTCGCTGCTCGAGGCGCTGGCCGGCGTGGTGCTCCTGCTGTCCTTCGCGTACGCGTTCTCCTGGGTGATGGCCTTCGTGGGCCTGCTCGCACCGAGCCCGGAGGTCGTCAACAACGCGGCGTTCATCGTGATCTTCCCGCTGACGTTCATCGCGAACACCTTCGTGCCGATCAACACCCTGCCCGGACCGTTGCGTACGTTCGCGGAGTGGAACCCGGTGTCCTCCGTGACGCAAGGGGCGCGCGAGCTGTTCGGCAACATCCC
>JANMWN010000015.1:0-17304 GCA_031394045.1 Sporichthyaceae bacterium | reverse complement strand
GGCGATGCGCTCGGCTTCGATGCGCGCTGCTTCCTCTTCGGCGGCGATGCGCTCGGCTTCGATGCGCGCTGCTTCCTCTTCGGCGGCGATGCGCTCGGCTTCGATGCGCGCTGCTTCCTCTTCGGCGGCGATGCGCTCGGCCTCGACGCGAGCGGCTTCTTCCTCGGCTTCGACGCGGGCAGCTTCTTCCTCGGCGGCGATGCGCTCGGCCTCGACGAGAGCGGCCTCTTCCGCGGCCAGTCGCTCGGCCTCCAGGCGGGCCGCGCGCTCCGCGGCGGCACGTGCGGCTTCCTCGGCCTCGATCCGCGCGGCTTCCTGCGCTGCGAGCCGGTCCGCTGCTTCAGCGGCGATCCGCGCAGCCTCCGCGGCAGCGAGCAGCCCGGCCTCTACCCGCGCGACCTCGGCGAGGTACTCCTCGTGGTCGGCCCAGGCCTGCGGCTCCACCGCGGCCCGCTCGGCCTGCAGCCAGGCTGCGTGGTCGGCCCAGGCCTCGTCCTCGACCCCAGCGCGCTGGTCGGCGAGCCAGATCTGGTGATCCGCCCAGGCCAACGGCTCGGCGGCGACGCGTTCGGCCTCGAGGCGGACGGCATGCTCGGCCCACGCCTCGATCTCGGCCTCGAGCCGGTGTGCGACCTCCTGCTCGGTGATCCACACGGCGTGGTCGGCCCACGCCTCGTCCTCGGCCTCGGCGCGCTGCTCGGCGAGCCAGAGCTTGTGGAAGCGCCAGGCCTCGATCTCGGCGGCCGCACGATCGCCGGCCAGCCGCTCGGCGTGCTCGGCCCAGGCGTCGACCTCGACCTCGGTACGCAGGGCGTCGCTCCTCTGCTTCCGGTCGCCCTCGATGCGGGCGAGCTCGCGCTGGCGGGCCTCCTCGACCTCGGAGGCGATCTGCACAGCCTCGCGGCGCCGGCGCCCGCTCTCGTTCGCCTCGCGGTCGGCCTCCGGCTCCGTCGCCACGTCAGCGGCAGCAGCTACCTCATCCGCCAGCCGGCGGTCCTCCTCGTCGGCGATCTCGGCGATGCTCTTGCCCTTGAGCTTGTTGATGGCCGGGGCCAGCAGCCCTTCGAGCGCGCGAGTGACGCGGGCCACCGAGTCGGCGACCTGGGCGTCGCTGGGCTCGTCGTCGTGGGTCCAGTCATCGGCGGCAACACCGCCGCTCTCGCCGGCTGGGCCGACAGCCGCCGAGCCGTACGGGATCGACTCGTCCTCTGGTGCGTCGACCTCGACCAGCTGGGCCTCGACGAGCGCATAGATGACCTGCGCGGCCTCGTAGACGGTGAAGCCGCAGTCGGAGGCGAGGTCGGCCAGCGAACGCTCGCCGTCGACCTTGCAGAGCATGGCCCACTCGCCGGGTCCGAGGACCACGTCGTCGGCCGCCCCGCCCTTGCCGGAGAGCATGGGGACGCTGTCGGGCCCGCCGACAGCGGCCGCCATCCGCTCCCAGTGCACGTGCCGCTTGCGCAGCTCACCCAGGAGGTTGTGGACCTCCTGCGGCGGAGCGACGTCCTGGCGGGCCTTCTTGTTCTTGCGGAACTTCCACTGCGCGACCGGCCAGCGCAGGAGGTCCATGAGCATGTCGACGAGCTGCTCCGACACGAACGACTCCACGACCTCGCGGTCGACGAAACCCAGGTAGACCAGGAGCTCGCCCAGGCGCCAGCCCTGCAGCTCGGTGCGCTGGATCTCCAGCGCCTCGGCGAGGGTCTCGGGCGCGAGCGAGCCCGACGACATCAGCCGCGAGCCGAGCAGGGGACGGCGGCCTGGTACGAAGACGGAGTAGACCAGCCCGTCCCGGAGGTAGACCTCGGCGTCCTCGCCGTTAACGTCTGTGACGTACAGACAACCAGTGGACCCCTGTGCCCCGAGGTCCAGGAGGACCTGTTCGAGAGGGCTGGTCAGGAGGTCGCTGTCGAGCATGCTTGTCCTCCCCTCCCTCACGCTTGGATATCACCCCATCGGCAGGTCGGGGCAGGGTGTTGAGCCTTACCCCGGGACGGCGTGACTACGCCAGTCGGGCGAACGTGACACCATTCCCTCCATGTCCGGTTCTCTGACCATGATCACGGTGGCCCCCACGGGCGCCGAGACCGCGAAGTCGGACGCGCCAGCGCTGCCGGTCACGCTCGATGAGCTGGTCGCCGCCGCGCAGGCCTGCGAGGCCGCAGGGGCAGCCCTGGTCCATGTACACATCCGTGACGACGGGGCGGCCCCCTCGCTCGACCCCGTACGCCTCAAGGACACCGTCGCTGCTCTGCGCGAGGCCACCACGCTGGTGGTCCAGCTCTCGACCGGAGGGTCGGTCCACGACCCGTTCGAGGAGCGGCTGGCCGTCCTGGACGCCGAGCCCGACTCCTGCTCGCTGACCTGCGGCACGGTCAACTTCGGTGGCGACGTGTTCCTCAACCCGTGGCCGTTCATGATCGAGCTGTACCAGCGCACCCAGGAGCGGCAGATCGTCCCCGAGTTCGAGCTGTTCGACCTCGGCCACGTGACCTCGATGAACCGGCTCCTGGACAAGTTCGGCGCTCCGTACGGTGGCCAGGTGCACTGCGACCTCGTCATGGGCGTACCCGGGGGGATGCCTGGCACCGCCGAGGCGCTCGTCGCCGCCGTGCACGCGCTGCCGGCCGGCGCGTCCTGGTCTGCCACCGGCGTTGGTCGCAGCAGCCTGCCGGTCGCCCTGGCCGCGCTCGCGTGCGGCGGGCACCTGCGGGTCGGCATGGAAGACACGCTGACGTTCGCGCCTGGCGAGCCGGTCCGCGACAATGCTCAGCTGGTGGAGCGTGCGGCTGACCTGGCCCGGTTGGCCGGGCGGCCACCGATGTCGAGCACCGATGCTCGTCAGCTGCTCAACGTACGGGATCGCCGGGGGAAGGGAGTCGAATGAGCGAGCCGATCGCAGGAGGCCGCAGGCGGGTCGACCGCGTGCTCGGCAAGGGGTTCCTCGACGATCTCGAGGGACTGTCCTTGCAGGAGCTGCGCGAGCGCCGGCATGACGCCGAGCAGGAGGACGCGGATCTTTCCTACATCCGCCGGCTCCTCCAGGGCCGCCTGGACATCATCCGGGCCGAGCGCGACCGCAGGGCCAAGGAGACCGGCGAGCGCGTCGTCGACCACCTGGCCGACGTACTCGCCGACGGTCCTCGCAGCACGCACGGCAGCGGGCGCTTCCTGTCCGTCGAACCCAGCCGGGTCGCGGAGAGCCGGCGCCGCGTCGAGCAGCTCATCGCCGACCCGCACCTGTCGGACATCGACACGTTGACCGACGGCGAGATCGCCCAGGCCTACCAGGAGATCTCCGACCACGAGCAGGCCGTCAGCGACCTCCGGCACCGGGTGCAGGTCGCCATGGACACCCTGACCGCCGAGGTGGCCCACCGCTATCGCGACGGCCGGGCCTCGGTCGACGAGCTGCTCAAGGCCGACGGGGACTGATCGGGTGCGACCGGCCCTGCCCGTGGTCGCTGAGGTCGTCCGGTCCGGCTTCGTCGAGGGGCACCACCGTGGCTCCGTCGTGGCCTTGGAGGCGGACGGCTCGGTGGCGTTCTCGGTCGGCGACAGCACGAGCCCGGTCTTCCCTCGCTCGTCGAACAAGCCGATGCAGGCGGCCGCCATGCTCGCCCACGGCTTGCGCCTGCAGGGCGAGCTGTTGGCCCTGGCCGCGGCCTCTCACTCGGGGGAGCCGTTCCATCTCGACGGCGTACGCAAGATCCTGGCTGACGCGGGCCTGACCCTCGACGACCTGCGGACGCCGGCGGACTACCCGTACGACCCGGAGACCCAGCGGGACTGGGTGCGCGCAGGCCACGGCCCCGAGCCGCTGGCGATGAACTGCTCCGGCAAGCACGCCGCGATGCTGGCGACCTGCATGGAGAACGGCTGGCCGACGGCCACCTACCGCGACCAGGCACACCCCCTGCAGCTGGCCCTGCGTGCCGGCCTCGAACGGCTGGCCGGCGAGCCTGTCACGGCGGTTGGCGTCGACGGCTGCGGCGCGCCCGCCTTCGCGATCACCCTGCAGGGCCTGGCCCGCGCCGCTCGAGCCTGCGTGCTCGCCGACCCGGGTACGCCCGAGCGCCGGGTGGCCGACGCGATGCGCGCCTTCCCCGAGTGGGTCGGGGGCAGCCGCCGGGACGTGACCGCGCTGATGCGGGGCGTACCCGGGCTGCTGGCCAAGGACGGCGCCGAGGGTGTCCAGGTGGTGGCACTGGCCGACGGACGCGCGATCGCCCTCAAGATCGACGACGGAGGCCAGCGGGCCCGGCCGGTCGTCAGCGCCGCAGCGCTCCAGGCGGTCGGCGTCGAGGCACCGGTCGTGACCGAGCAGCTCACCTTCGACCTCCTGGGCGGCGGGCAGCCGGTGGGCTGCATCCGCGCGGTGGCCCTGGTCTGCGCATGAACGAGGACACCGGGCGCCTCGAGGCGTTCAGTGACGGCGTGATGGCCATCGCGATCACCTTGCTGGTCCTCGACCTGGCGGTCCCCGCGCGCGAGCAGCTCGAAGGCCAGTCGCTGGCGCACGCGCTCGGCAAGCTCTGGCCGAACTTCGCGGCCTTCGTGGTCAGCTTCATGGTGATCGGCATCATCTGGGTCAATCACCACGCGATCTTCGTACGCGTGCGCCGGGTCGACCGCGTCGTGCTGTTCGCCAACCTGCTGCTTCTGCTGGTCGTGTCCACGATCCCGTTCCCGACCCGGCTGCTCGCGGAGTACCTCACCGCCGGCGACGCCGACGCGCACGTGGCCGCCGCCGTCTACAGCGGCACGATGCTGGCGATGTCGGTCACGTTCGTGCTGCTCTGGCTCGCGGTGACGCGGAGCCAGGACCTGCTGATGCCCGACCTGGACGTCGATGTCGCCCGCCGCTCGATCACCCGGTTCGGCGCTGGGCTCGGCTTCTACGCCGTGACCGTGGGGCTGGCCTTCATCAGCGCCCCACTGACCCTGCTGGTCCATTTCGCGCTCGCGGTCTACTACTGCTTCGACCAGCTCGGCGACGCTCAGGCGTGAGCGATCACCTCGAAGACCTCGACGCTCTCGGTGTTCCACGCGCGCCCCTCGACGCGGGGCTGTGCCCGCGGTCCCTGCGCTGACGCTTCCGCCTGCTCGGCGGACTCGAACGTGACCAGGCCGAAGGCGCGGTCCGTGCCTGGCAGGCGGATCCACTGCCCGCCCTGAAAGCCAGGTTGGCGTGTGGCCCAGCCGCGGACGTCCTCGCGGAGGTGCCGATCAACCTCGGTGCTCCTTGTGTTGTCAACCTGCATCGTGACCACCATGACGTGCATGCTGCCTCCTTCATCTGGACGGGTGAGATCGGGCTAGAAGGGGACCTCGGTCGCGAGCAGTCCTTCGGCCGGCGCACGAACGGCGAGGGTGCGGCAGAACTCGACGGCGTCGAGCTCGAGGCCGGGGCCACCGGTCCCGAACGTCCACCGCCCGCCGGCGATCCCGGTGAGGTGGAGCGTGCACGGCTGACCGTGCCGGGCCGCCCACTCCTGGACCACGTCGGCGACGAGGACCCCGTCGTGATCTGAAGTGAGGTCGAGCACGCATCCGGTGGCCCTCGAGAGGTCCACGCGGTGCATCCATGGGTCGCGGGTGAGGATCGTGTCGATGAGGTAGCCCAGGGTCCAGGCCTCCTGCGCGCCGCCGACCGGCTGGTCGACGGGCATCCGACGTCGCCGGACGAAGAACGGTGCCAACCGTCGCCCTCGGGCGGCCTTGGGGCCGACGACGTCGAACCGCGCGACGATCTGACCCGGTGTCATCGTCGTGCGCTCCTCGACCTGCAGAGCGGTGAGCGCATGGATGAACACCCCTCCGCGCGCCCCCGCCGCCTTCTGCTGACGGCTGCCGTCGCGGATCGAGGCGGCCATCTCGGCCATGCCCAGGACGTGCGAGGCCATGGTCCGGACGTCCCACCCAGGGCACTCCGTGGGCCGGGTCCACTGCTCGGCGTCGAGCCCGTGCAACAGCTCGCCCACCCGTACGTACTCGGTCTTGGCGAGCCGCATCAGCGTGCGTCGGTCCAGGGTGGAGACCCTGGGTCGTCCTTGCGCCTCAACGCCAGTACTCGGAATCATGTGCTTCTCCGTCCCCGGCCAGGAAGGCCGATGCAGTCGGCGAACATGTCCATGGCCGGGTCCAGCAACCGCGCCCAGCGGTCGCCGCCAGGGTCGTTGGCCTGCTGGGCGTCGATGAGGCCGCCGATGATGGCGGTGTAGAGGTCACCGTGCTCCAGCGAGGTGATCCCGTAGCCGGCCAGGTAGGCATGGGTACGCTCCAGCGCCCGAACCGAGGGGGCGTACGCCTCCGGGGTGGGAACGAAGCCGGGGATCGTCCGCTGGTTCATCAGCTGGTGCCGCGCGAGGTCAGCGACCGCGAAGTCGAAGAACGTGTGCGCGATCTTCTTCAGGCCGGCCCGCGGTGAGCGTGGCATCGCCAGCGACTCGAGCAGGGTGAGGTACTCCGACCACGCTTGGCCGAACATCGCGTCGTAGATCGCATTCTTGGAGCTGAAGTACGAGTAGAGCGAAGGCGCTCGCATGCCAACCCGCGCGCCAACGTCGCGCAGCGTGAGGTCGGCCAGGCCCTTGTCGCGCGCAACGAACCACGCGGCGTCGAGGATCTCGACGGTCGTTGCCGAACGACGTTCGGTCTGCCTATCGTAGATCGGTTCACCTAACATGCTTCGGAGCATCCTCCATCAGCGACGCCGCGTCAAGGGTGTGACCGACCTCACCGTCGACGCGCTAGCTGCCCGCTTGCTCTAGCAAGCACCATGAGTGAGACTCGGGGCCATGGCCTCGCTCAACAGTCCTTCCCTCGGATCTCTCGGAGAGTTCATCCGCGAGCAGCGCGAGCTGGCCGAGGTCTCGCTCCGTCAGCTGGCCAAGGTCGCGGGGGTCTCCAACCCCTACCTCAGCCAGATCGAGCGAGGTCTGAAGAAGCCGAGCGCCGAGATCCTGCAGCAGATCGCCAACGGTCTGCGGATCAGCGCAGAGACCCTCTACGTGCGGGCCGGCATCCTCGAGGAGCGTGAGGGCGACCCAGCCGTCGCCGCCGCGGTGCTCGCGGACACCGGCCTCACCGAACGCCAGAAACGCGTCGTGCTCGATGTGTACGAGTCGTTCCGACGCGAGAACCATGCGCACAGGAGTGCGCATGCCAGCGCCGCCCCGCCCCACGCCGAATGATCGGAAGGAACCACACCATGTCCGTCCTGTCCCAGCTCACCACGACCGCCACCGAGGCCGTCGAGACCGTCCGCACCAAGGCCAGCGACGTCGTCATCGACGTACGCAAGCAGCTGCCCGCCGTGGAGGCCAAGAAGGTCCAGTCGGCCGTCACCTCGACCGTGACGTCCGCAGGCAAGACCGTCACCGCCGCCAGCAAGACCGCCCGCAAGCAGGTCATCGACCTGGTCGAGCCGGCCACCAAGACGGTGCACAGCCTGACCGTGCGCGGCGAGAAGCTCGTCCGCGACATCGCCGGCCGCCCGGTCGCCAAGAAGTCCACCGGTACCCCTGCCGCGAAGAAGGCTCCAGTGGCGAAGAAGGCTCCGGTGGCGAAGCAGGCGACCAGCCCGGTCGCAGCCAAGAAGCCCGCCACGAAGCGCGCCGTCAAGAAGGCGGCTCCGGCCGCCAAGTAGCACGCCCCACTAGGGTTCGGGCATGTCCATCGTCTCGCTGGTCAGCGACGCACTGGCCTTGGTGACCCTGGTCATCAAGTGCTGGGCGTTCGGTGATGCCGCGATCCGGCCCAGCGCCGGGTTCAAGGCGGTCGACAAGATGCCCAAGGCCTTCTGGCTGATAGTGCTGGGGCTCGCCGCTGCCGGTCACGTGGGCGTCTTCCTCGTCGCCGGGTCGATGGCCAGCTGGATGGGCATCGTCGGTCTGGCCGGCATCGTCGTCGCGCTGGTCTACCTGTTCGGGATCCGTCCCCAGGTGATCCAGTACGGCGGCAAAGGCGGCCGCGGTGGACGCTCGTCGTCCGACGGCCCGTACGGACCCTGGTAGTTCCGCAAAGCTCAGCCGTACGCAAGCGGTGGTACGTCGTCGGCTCGGCCCTCTGGACGCAAGATCCAGAAGGCGTCGAGCTCGGCGCCGTACCACCGCTTCGTCCGTCCTAGGGCCGTCATCCCCAGCCGCTGCGTGACCGCTACCGACGGGTCGTTGCCCGGGTAGACGACGGCGTAGATCTCCGTCAGGCCGGCCGTCCAGCCGCGGGCGAGGGCCCCGCCGGCGGCCTCGGTCGCCAGGCCCCGACCCCAGTGGCCGGGGTGCAGCGCCCAGCCCACCTCGATCTCGGCTACCGGTTCGCCGGTCGCGCGAGGCGCCACCGCCCAGATGCCGCACGGCCCACCGGCCGACCCCGAGCTGGCCGCCCAGCGGTCGATCGTGCCGTGCATCGCCTCGACCGACTCGCAGACCTTGGGCTGCGCGCCGAGCCGCTCGGTGGTGAAGACGGGCGTCATACCGACAATTGTTCTCCTTCCTACTGTCCCGACCGGGTGAGCCAGCTGTTCAAGATGCGATTCGGCCCCGGAATCGGAGAGGATCGGCGAAGGTTGCAGCGAGAGCAGTTGCAGCCAGAACAGCAGCGAAGGCGTGACACGACCAGGTGGAGGTGGACCGGTGGGCTTCCCGCGACGCGTCGCCATGCTCTCGGTGCACACCTCACCGCTCGACCAGCCCGGCACCGGTGACGCCGGCGGCATGAACGTCTACGTCGTCGAGCTGGCCCGCCGGCTGGCCGACCTCGGCAGCGAGGTCGAGATCTTCACCCGCGCCACCCGCAGCGACCTGCCGGCCGAGGTCCCGCTGAGCCCTGGCGTGACGGTCCGCCACGTCGTGGCCGGCCCCTTCGAGGGCCTGGCCAAGGAGGACCTCCCCGGCCAGCTGTGCGCCGTCACCCGTGGGGTCCTGCGGGTCGAGGCCCGGCACGAGCCCGGCTACTTCGACCTCGTGCACTCCCACTACTGGCTCTCGGGTCAGGTCGGGTCGTTGGCGGCCGAGCGGTGGCAGGTCCCGCTGGTGCACTCGATGCACACCATGGCCAAGGTCAAGAACGCCGCGCTCGCCGAGGGTGACAGTCCGGAGCCGAGCGCCCGCGTCATCGGCGAGGAGCAGGTCGTCGACCTCGCCGACCGGCTGGTGGCCAACACCCCGGACGAGGCGGCCCAGCTCGTCGACCTGTACGGCGCCGACCCGGCCAAGGTGGCCAGCGTCTTCCCGGGCGTCGACCTCGACCTGTTCACCCCGGCCTCGCGACTGGCGGCGCGGCGCCGGCTCGACCTCCCGCCCGATGCCCACGTCCTGCTCTTCGTCGGTCGCATCCAGCCGCTCAAGGCGCCCGACGTCCTGCTGCGCGCCGCCGCCCTGATGGTGGCCCGCGACCCGGGGCTGCGCGACCGGCTCGTCGTGGCGGTCGTCGGCGGTCCGTCCGGCAGCGGTCTGGCCCACCCGACCCACCTGGACGACCTAGCCAAGAGCTTGGGCATCCGTGACCTCGTCCGTTTCACACCGCCGGTTCCGCAGGCCGTCCTTGCCGACTGGTACCGCGCGGCGACCCTGGCCGTGGTGCCCTCGCACAACGAGTCGTTCGGCCTGGTCGCCGTCGAGGCCCAGGCCTGCGGAACCCCTGTGGTCGCTGCGGCGGTCGGCGGGCTTCGCACCGCGGTGGCCGACGGGCGCTCCGGCGTCCTGGTGCGGGGCCACGACCCGGCCGACTGGGCGCAGGTGATCGGCGGGCTGCTGCGCGCCCCCGACCGGCTGGCCCTGCTGGGCGCCGGCGCGATCCGGCAGGCGGCCGGGTTCGGCTGGCCTGCTACCGCGACCGCGACGCTCGACGTGTACGCCGGAGCGGTCGCCGACCACCGGAACCGGGCCCTGCAAGAAGCGCGCGCAGGGATCCGGTGAGCGGTCCCGAGCTCGGTCGTCTCGACCGGTTGATCGGCCAGGTGCTCGACGAGCGAGGGCTCGGTTACGAACGGACCGACCCGGGTGCGTACTTCGTGACCCTGCCTGGCGTGCACAAGCTGGCCACGCAGGCCTGGCTCGTGGTCGGCGACCACAGCCTGCTGGTCGAGGCCTTCGTCGTACGCAGGCCGGACGAGAACCACGCCGAGTTCGCCCGCTACCTGCTGGAGAAGAACGCCCGGACCTACGGCGTGCACTTCGCCGTGGACCCGGTCGGGGACGTCTACCTCGTCGGGCGTACACCGCTGTCAGCCGTCACCACAGACGAGGTCGACCGGCTGCTCGGGTGCGTGCTCACGTACGCGGACGAGAGCTTCGACGCGCTGCTGGAGCTGGGCTTCGCCTCTAGCATCCGACGTGAGTGGGCCTGGCGGGTCAAGCGCGGCGAGTCGCTGGCCAACCTCCAGGCCTTTGCAAGATTCGCCGATCCTGCGACTAATAGGTAGAGCGCCGATCCTGCGACTAACAGGTAGAGCGCCGATCCTGCTCGATAGGGTCGGGGCATGCCCGACGAGTCGTACACCCTGGTCCTGCTCCGTCACGGCGAGAGTGAGTGGAACGCCAAGAACCTGTTCACCGGCTGGGTGGATGTCGCCCTGTCGGACAAGGGAACGGCCGAGGCCGCGCGTGGCGGCCGGTTGCTGGCCGAGGCCGGTGTGCTGCCTGACGTCGTGCACACCTCGTTCCTGCGCCGGGCGATCACCACGGCCAACCTGGCCCTGGACGGATGCGACCGGCACTGGGTCCCGGTCCGCCGGTCGTGGCGTCTCAACGAGCGGCACTACGGAGCGCTGCAGGGCAAGGACAAGAAGCAGACCCTCGACGCGTACGGCGAGGAGCAGTTCATGCTCTGGCGCCGGTCGTACGACACCCCGCCGCCGCCGATCGCGGACGACGACGAGTTCAGCCAGGCCTTCGACCCGCGCTATGCCGGGCTCGCCCCGGAGACGCTGCCGCGCACCGAGTGCCTCAAGGACGTCGTCGCGCGGATGCTGCCGTACTGGTACGACGCGGTGGTCCCCGACCTGCGTCGTCGCGACACCGTGCTGGTCACTGCGCACGGGAACTCGTTGCGCGCGCTGGTCAAGCACCTGGACGACGTCTCGGACGAGGCCATCGCCGGGCTCAACATCCCGACCGGCTTCCCGCTGGTCTACCGGCTCGACGGCGAGCTGCGTCCCCTGATCACCGGTGGGGAGTACCTCGACCCCGAGGGCGCGACTGCTGCGATCGAGGGCGTCAAGAACCAGGGTCGTTAGCGGCTGGTTGGCACCACCCGCTAACGATGGTGCCGGTCGCCGACAGCGCGCTCCCGGACCAACGTGCTCAGTCGCGCGCGTTCGCCTGCAGCGCGCCTTTCAGAGCCTCCGCGATGGGCAGTCTCCGACCCGAAGGCATGGCCAGCTGGATGCAGCGGGCGCCGACGTCCTGCCGGGTCGGCCGCACCACGACGGCTTCTCGCAGGTCGATCGCCATCTCGGGGACCAGGGCCACCCCGATGCCGGCGGCGACGAATCCTTGGATGAGGCTGTAGTCGTCGCTGCGCAACGCCACCCGGGGCCGGAAGCCGAGAGTCTGGCAGGCCGCGGCCAGGTTGCGGTCGCCCGGGTCGTAGGAGTCGCGGGACAGGATCCAGCCCTCCTCCGCCAGGTCGCGCAGGTCGATCAGGTCCCGATCCGCGAGCCTGTGGTCGGCGGCCATGATCAGCCGGTACGGATCCGTCCCGAGCTGGGTGACAGTGAGGTCGGGGCGGTCGTTCGCGGCTGCGTCGCTCAGGTCGTAGATCAGCGCGCAGTGCAGGGCACGGGCGCGCAGCTTCTCGACCAGGACGAGGGGCTCGGCCTCGAACAGCTCGACCCGGACCCCGCTGCCCGGGATCACCAGGCGCAACGCCCCGGGCAGCAACCGCGCACCCGCCGTCGGGAAGGTGCCTACCCGCAACGTCGACACCCCGTGCTGCAGATGGCTCTTGACCTCGGTCTCGGCGGCGTCGATCCGGTCCAGGATCGGGTCGATCTGCTCCAGGAGAAGCTGACCCAGGTCGTTCAGCACGGCCCCGCGCGGACCACGCTCGACCAGCCGCGCCCCGAGGTGTGACTCGAGCGCCTCGAGGTGGTGGCTGATGGTGGGCTGGCCGTAGTGCAGCTCCCGGGCTGCCGCCGCCAGCGACCCTTGCTTGGCTATCGCGCGCAGGACATGGAATTGGCGCAGGTCAAGCATGCAGCGATGATATGGGCCCGCCGGCTTTGGATTGCCCGCCCCCGCTCGAATTGGTGAATTCGGTGTTCGCGGGTGACATTTCGAGAGAACCGCGGCCGTCGATCAGGCTGATTGGGCGAATTTCGCGCATCTTTGCCGGGACCCGCTCGGGGGCTCAATACGAGCTATGGAGTTGTACTCAAGTACTGGGTGCTTCCGTCCGCAGTTCTGATCGTGCCAGGGTCGCCCTGCTCAACCTGAGACCCCACCCCATCCTGACGCCGAGGAGAAACTCGTGCATTCCCGCCTGCCCGCTCGACCCGCTCGCCCCGCCGCTTTCGCCGTGCTGGCCTTGGTCTGCGCCGCATCCCTCGTGGCGTGCACCTCCAGCTCCGGTGTCGCTGGGGCGAGCACCCCGGCGCAGTCCTCGGGCGGCAAGGACGCCACGCTGGCAGCACTGGTCCCCGCTGACATCGCGGCCAAGGGAACGCTGGTCGCCGGGAGCGACACGACCTACGCGCCGAGCGAGTTCCTGGACATCGACAACAAGACCCCGATCGGCTTCGACGTCGACCTGATCACTGCTGTCGGCAAGGTGCTGGGGCTGAAGGCCGACGTACAGACGGCGGATTTCTCGGCGATCATCCCTGGCGTCACGCAGTCCGGGAAGTACGACATCGGGGTCTCCTCCTTCACCATCAATGCCGAGCGGCTCAAGACGGTCGACATGGTGTCGTACTTCTCGGCCGGTACGTCCTGGGCGCAGGCGGCCGGCGGGACGATCACACCCGACGCGGCGTGTGGCAAGAAGGTCGCGGTCCAGACCGGGACCGTACAGGTCGACGACGTCACGGCGCGCTCCAAGACCTGCACCGCCGGCGGCAAGAGTGCGATCCAGATCGACCAGTACCAAGCCCAGGACGCCGCCACCCAGGCGGTCATCTCTGGCAAGGACAACGCGATGCTGGCGGACTCCCCGGTCATCGCGTACGCGATCAAGCAGACGACTGGCCAGCTCATCGCCGCGGGCTCGATCTACGGGAGCGCACCGTACGGGTACGTCGTGGCCAAGACCAACGCTGGCCTTGCCCAGGCCGTCCAGGGTGCGGTCAAGAAGCTGATCGCTGATGGCACCTACGCGCAGATCCTGGCGAAGTGGGGAGTACAGCCCGGTGGGATCAGTGCGGCCGAGGTGGCGATCAACCCGGCGGTCCAGTGACCATGACGGACGAGCGGGTACGGCCTGGAGTGATCCAGGCCGTACCCGTCCGCCACCCGGGCCGCTGGGTCACGATCGCGATTCTCGCCGTCATCGTCGCGATGGCGGTCAACAGCGTGGTCACGAACCACAACTGGGGTTGGGGATTCCAGCGTGACAACGCTTTCACCAGCTCGGTCCTGGAAGGCCTGCGCAACACGTTGTGGCTCACCGTCGCGTCGATGGTGATCGGGCTCGGGCTGGGGGTTCTGATCGCCATCATGCGACTGTCGAGCAACCCGGTCCTGTCCTCGACGGCATGGCTGTACACGTGGGCCTTCCGTGGTACCCCGGTCTACGTACAGCTGCTGATCTGGTCCCAGGTCGGCTCGCTGTACAAGCAGATCAGCCTGGGCGTCCCCTTCGGGGCGGCCTGGTTCACCTTCGACGCCAACACACTGATCCCGGCATTTGCGGCCGCGCTGCTGGGCCTGGGGCTCAACGAGGCGGCCTATATGGCCGAGATCGTCCGCGCCGGCCTGATCTCGGTCGACCACGGCCAACGCGAGGCGGCCGACGCGCTCGGGATGCCGCGGCTGCTGACGATGTTCCGGATCATCCTTCCGCAGGCGATGCGCGTGATCATCCCGCCCACGGGCAACGAGACGATCTCGATGCTCAAGACCACCTCCCTGGTCGTGGTGATCCCGTACTACGAGCTGCTGTTCAACGCCGAGGCGATCGGGCACCGCACGTTCAAGCCCTTTCCGATGCTGATCATGGCGAGCCTGTTCTACCTGGCGCTGAGCAGCATCCTGATGGTGGGCCAGTACTACCTCGAGCGCTACTACGCGCGTGGGGCTGCCCGCGCCCTGCCGATGACGCCGGTCCAGAAGGTCCTGCGAAGGGTCGGAGTGGGGAGCGCGATGTGAGCGTCACACCCATGGTGAAGGCAGACAACGTCCGCAAGTCGTTCGGCCGGCTGAACGTGTTGAAGGGCATCGATCTGGAGGTCGCGCCGCAGGAGGTGTGCTGCCTCATCGGGCCCTCCGGATCGGGGAAGTCGACGATCCTGCGGTGCATCAACCGCCTTGAGCACATCGACGGTGGGCGGCTCTGGGTCGATGGTGCCCTGGTGGGCTACCACGAGCGGGGTGGCAAGTTGCACGAGATGCGTGAGCGGGAGGTCGCCGCACAGCGCAGGAGCATCGGGATGGTCTTCCAGCGGTTCAACCTGTTCCCGCACATGACGGCGGCGGGGAACATCATGGAGGCTCCGATCCGGGTGAGCGGGATGTCCAAGGGGGAGGCTCGCGACCGGGCGGAGGAGCTGATGACGCGGGTCGGGCTCAAGGACAAGCTGCACGCCTACCCCAGCCAGCTCTCCGGCGGGCAGCAGCAACGGGTGGCGATCGCTCGGGCGCTGGCGATGAAGCCCAAGCTGATGCTCTTCGACGAGCCGACATCGTCCTTGGACCCCGAGCTGGTCGGGGAAGTCCTCGACGTCATGCGCGGACTGGCTGAGGATGGCATGACCATGATCGTCGTCACGCACGAGATGGGTTTCGCCCGCGAGGTCGGCGACACCGTCGTGTTCATGGACGAAGGCGTCATCGTCGAGTCGGGCGACCCCAAGCAGGTGCTCACCGACCCGCAGCATCAGCGCACAAAGGCGTTCCTGTCCAAAGTCCTCTAGGACGGACGGCCTCTCGGTCAGCCGTGTGAGCGCTCACCGATCACGAGGTAGATGACCCGGCGGGCGACGCTGACGGCGTGGTCGGCGTACCGCTCGAAGTAGCGGTTGAGCAGGGTGACGTCAACGGCCTGGTTGACCGGACCGGGCTCCTGGCCGAGCAGGATGTCGAGCACCTGTCGGTGCAGCGCGTCCATGCGGTCGTCGTCGGCCTCGATCTCACGGGCGAGCTCGATGTCCTTGGAGCCGATCACCTCGGCCATCTTGGCGCCCATCCGGTCGGCGATGTCAGACATCTCGCGGAACTGGGCGGCGACGTTGCTGGGCACCGCGTTGTCGGGATACCGCATCCGTGCGGTCTTGGCGACGTGCTGGGCCAGGTCTCCCATCCGCTCCAGCGTGATACTGATCCGCATCGCCGAGAGCACCATCCGCAGGTCGGTCGCGACCGGCTGCTGCAGGGCGATGAGCTCGGTGGCGGCGAGCTCGATCTCCTGCTGGATCGAGTCGATCTCGATATCGGACTCGATCACCGCCTCGGCCCTCTCGCGGTCGCCCTCGAGCAGGGCCGTCGAGGCACGGTGCATCATCGTCGCGACGAGCCGGCTCATCGCGACGAGCTCGTCGGTGATCGCATCCAGCGAGTCGTGGTATGCCTGGCGCATCTTCTGGTCGCTCCACTGGTCGAGGTCAGGTCCGGTGCCCACCCTAGGGGCGGGCAGAGCCACTTTCGCGGGTCGAGGATGAACGCAGCCAGGCTCCCGGGTGAACAATTGGCAACGCGGCGACTCACATCAGCCGCTCTGGGCGCATCTAGGCCCAACTACGCAACTTAGCCTCCTGAGTACCTCCTACCATTCGAGTGTGAACGCTACGGACGTGGCACTGATCGGCGGGGTCTTCGGCGTGCTCATCGGTGCCGGGGCCATGCTGGCGTTCCGGCTGACCGAACGCGAGCAGCAGGGCGAGCCCGAGCCGGAGTCCGCGCCCCTGCCTCCTGGTGCCACCGCCGTGCTCTCGGCCCTGCGGTCGGGGTCGGCCGTCGTCGACAGCAGCGAGGCGGTCGTGTGGGCCAGCCCCGCCGCCTACGCCTGGGGCCTGGTGCGCGACGGGAGCCTGGCCGACGACGAGGTGATCCGCGCGGTTCGCGCTGTTCGCAGCGAGGGAGACCTGCGCACCCTCGACCTCGAGCCCCGCCGCCGGCGCAGGGGCGGCCCACGCATGCTCATGACGGTACGGGTGGCTCCGCTGACTTCCGACCTGGTGGTGGTGCTCGCCGAGGACCGCTCCGAGGCGGCGCGAGTCGACGACGTACGCCGTGACTTCGTGGCCAACGTGTCGCACGAGCTGAAGACCCCGGTCGGCGCGCTCTCCCTGCTCGCGGAGGCGGTCGAGGGCGCCTCTGACGACCCGGAGGCGGTGCTCCGCTTTGCCGGCCGGATGCAGCACGAGGCCGCCCGGCTGTCGTCGATGGTCAACGAGCTGATCGAGCTCTCCCGCCTGCAGAACGACGACGGCACTACGCACTCGACCGAGGTCTCCATCGACGACGTGATCGCTGACGGCTGCGACTTCGTCCGTACTGCGGTCGCGGCCAAGGCGATCGACCTGCGCGCCACCGGGGAGCACGGGCTCGTCGTCTACGGCGTACGCGAGCAGCTCGTGACGGCGCTGCGCAACCTGCTGGACAACGCGGTCAACTACAGCCCCGAGCGCACCCGCGTGGTCGTGGCGGCGCACGCCGTCGAGGACCGGGTGGAGATCAGCGTCGCAGACCAGGGCATAGGCATCAGCGAGGTCGACCAGGCCCGGGTCTTCGAGCGCTTCTACCGGGTCGACCCGGCGCGGTCGCGCGCCACCGGCGGCACCGGGCTCGGCCTCTCGATCGTCAAGCACGTGTGCGTCAACCACGGCGGTGACGTCGTGGTGTGGAGCGCCGAGGGGTCCGGCTCGACCTTCACGCTACGGCTGCCCGCAAGCCAGCGACGGACCCCGGCCTTCCAGATTCCCTCGCACGTCGACATCGCGCCGACCGAGGAGCCCACCGGCGCCTCGCCCGTCCTGCCGCTTCGAAAGGTGGTCCCGTGACCCGGGTGCTCGTGGTCGAGGACGAGGAGTCGTTCAGCGAGGCACTGTCGTACATGCTCCGCAAGGAGGGGTACGAGGTCGCGGTCGCGGACACGGGGACCGGGGCGCTGGAGGAGTTCGACCGGTCCGGCGCCGACCTCGTCCTG
>JANMWN010000014.1:0-5437 GCA_031394045.1 Sporichthyaceae bacterium | reverse complement strand
CGACCTCGTCTCCCTAGCGCTCGCGTCTGATGGGCTGCCCTCCACGGGTGGGCATCAGCCGCTGGTCATCATCCAGATCCCGCTGGCGACCCTGCAGGCCAAGCCCGGCGCCGGCCCGGCGATGTTCACCGACGGCACCCCGCTCTCACCCGAGGCCGCACGCAGGATCGCCTGCGACGCGAAGATCCTCCCGATCGTCCTCGGTAGCGGATCGCAGCCCCTCGATGCTGGCCGGACCACCCGCAACCCCACCCTGGCCCAACGCCTCGCAGTCCTCGCACGCGACCACTACCGGTGCCAGACCCCGTTCTGCGGGACCACCCAAGGCACATCCACCACAGCTGGCACTGGGCCGACGGCGGACCCACCGACCTGGACAACCTGGTCGCCCTCTGCGGCCACTGCCACCGCTACATCCACTCCACCAACAACACCTGGACCATCACCCCAGTCGCGGGCGGCTCACCCGCCTTCACCCGAACCGGCCCCGCGCCCTAGGGCAGCGTCGGCCCGCCAGGCCGGTCTGCAGGAGCGCAGGCTCGGGCCGGAGGCCTCAACCGCCAGCCATCGCGCCGACGACGAGGAACGGCTCGACGCCGAGGATCACCTGCTCGGGCAGCGGCGCGTCGATCGGGTCGTGCGAGAGGTCCTGCTCGCACGCGAAGAACCGGACGAACGCGCGCCGTTGCAGGGTGGTCTGGTCGCGGATCGTCCCGCGCAGCATGGGGAAACGGTCCTCGAGCGCGTCGAGCACCGCGCGCTGGGTGACGGGCGCAGGCACCGCCAGCACGACCTCGCCCTCGACCGAGGCGAGCGTACGCAGCTGACCCGGCAGGACGACCCGGATCACCGGAGCGTCTGGACTTCCACCGACAGCACCGGTGGCAGGTCGCGCACGATCGGCTCCCAGCTGTCGCCGGAGTCGTTCGACGCGTAGACCTGCCCGCCGGTGGTGCCGAAGTAGACGCCGCACGAGTCGAGGGTGTCGACCGCCATCGCGTCCCGCAGTACGTTGACGTAGCAGTTGCTCTGCGGCAGGCCCTTGGTCAGCGGCTCCCACTCGTGGCCACCAGTACGGCTGCGGTAGACCCGCAGCGCCCCGTCCAGCGGGAAGTGGTGCTGGTCGCTCGTGATGGGCACGACGTAGAGCGTCTCGGGCTCGTGCGCGTGCACGTCGATGGCGAAGCCGAAGTCGGTCGGCAGGTCACCACCGATGTCATGCCACTGGTCGCCCGCGTCGTCGCTGCGCATGACGTCCCAGTGCTTCTGCATGAACAGCACGCCGGGGCGGTCCGGGTGCATCGCGAGGTGGTGGACGCAGTGGCCGACCTCGGCGTCCTCGTCGGGGATTCCCTGCGAGCGCAGGCCCTTGTTGATCGGCTGCCAGGTGGTGCCGTAGTCGTCGCTGCGGAACGCGCCGGCGGCCGAGATCGCGATGAACATCCGCCCGGGGACGCTCGGGTCGAGGATGATCGTGTGCAGGCACATTCCTCCGGCACCTGGCTGCCACGACGGCCCGGAGCCGTGCTCGCGCAGGCCGGGCAGCTCGGTCCACTCGGCGCCGCCGTCGGTCGAGCGGAACAGCGCCGCGTCCTCGACTCCGGCGTACACGGTGTCGGGGTCGGTCAGCGAGGGCTCCAGGTGCCAGACCCGCTTGAACTCCCAGGGCCGCGGCGTGCCGTCGTACCACTGGTGCGTGCCGGGGACGCCCGCGTAGGCGAAGTTGTTGCCGACCGGCGCCCAGCTCTGGCCCCCATCGTCGGAGCGCTGGATGAGCTGGCCGAACCAGCCGCTGGACTGCGAGGCGTAGATCCGGTCAGGGTCGGCCGGGGACCCCTTGAGGTGGTACATCTCCCAGCCGGGGAAGCTCGGCTCGCTGACGTCCCACTTCTCCCGGCCCTCGTCGGAGGTCAGGATGAAGGCTCCCTTGCGGGTTCCCACGAGTACGCGTACGCCGGCCACGGCTGGCTCCTCTCGGGTGGTGCGGGGTCCGATCGCAAGAGGCTAGCGCTCGCCGCTGACAGGCCGCTCGCGCCTAGGGTGGCGAGATGATCGCCGAGCGGCTCGCCGCCCAGCTCCTCAGCGGCCCGGCGGCCACCAGTCCCGAGCAGGTGGTCGATCGGCTGCTCGCGGTGCAGGCCCAGGATTCCCGCGCAACCCGGTTGAGCATCCGCAGCCGTTCGGTCGGGCTGACCGCGGCCGACATCGACGACGCGCTGACCCTGCGGCGGTCGCTGGCCGTCGCGTGGCTGGGCCGCGGCACCCTCCACCTGGTGAGCGCGGCCGACTACTGGTGGCTGCACCCGTTGACGACACCCCAGCTTGCGGCCGGCAACGCCCGGCGGCTGGCGCAGGAGGGGGTGAGCCCGGCCCAGGCTGACCGCGGGGTCGAGGTGATCGGGCGGGCCCTGACGTCCGCGGGCCCGCAGACCAGGCCTGCGCTGCGCGCGCTGCTCGACTCCGCGGGGGTGCCGACCGCGCGCCAGGCGCTGGTCCACGTCCTGGTCGCGGCGAGCCTGCGCGGGCCGGTGGTCCGTGGGCCGATGGTCGGCGGGGAGCAGCGTTCGTCGACGCTAGGGACTGGTGGGGTACGCCTCCGCCCGCCCTCGACCGCGACGAGGCGCTGGCCCGCCTTGCGCGGCGATACCTTGCTGGCCACGGACCGGCCCACGCCGCCGACCTGGCCAAGTGGGCCGGGATCCCCACCGGCCAGGCGAAGCGTGGGCTGACCGCCATCGCGGCCGACCTGGTCGAACGCCCTCACGGGCTGGTCGACCTGCGCGGCCGCAAGCCCGCTCCGCCGCTGCCACCACCGAGGTTGCTCGGCCCGTTCGACCCGATCCTGCACGGCTGGGTCTCGCGCGAGCCATTCGTCGGCGCGCACCAGGGCGTGGTCACCAGCAACGGGCTGTTCCGCGCCGTGGCCCTGGTCGACGGGCGGGTGGTCGCGACCTGGGGGCTGGCCGGGGGCCGGGTCACGCTGCGGCCGCTCGAGCCGATCCCTCCGGACGTCGCCGACGCGCTCGGCGCGGACGCAGGCGCGGTGCTGCACTTCCTCGACCTACCGGACCATCAGCTGCCTCCGTTGGCCCGGGGCGACGAAAACCCTTTGTAGTCAACGGGTTCGCCGGGTGACACTCGAAGCTCGTACTGATCCGGAAGGAGGGCCACCTGATGGCTCGGATCGTCAACAGCACCCTCGTCGCTACCGAACCGGTGGTTCTCAGCGCCAGCGAGCGACGGCGGGCCGAGCGCAAGCTCGCCACACGTCAGGCCGGCAACCCGTTGCGTCGCGTACGGCTGGGCTGCTGCACCCGCTGGGTGCTCGACAGCGGGGCCGTCGTAGGAGACTGGCTGTGGTGCGACGTCGACGGCGACCTCGGCCGCATCGTCGAGGTGGCCGAGTAACCGCTGGCTTCCCCTAGCCCGAGCGCCTGACCGCCTGCAAGGTGTACGTGTGCGGCAGGCGCTCGGGCTGTACCGCCAGCCGCCACTCGCCGCCGCCGATGTTCTCCATCAGGCCGGGCATGGCGTCCCACGGGACGCTGTCGTGCTCGACCAGCGAGGTGAGCTCCATGCCGTGGTCCAGGAGCGCGGTGACGATCTCGCCGAGGCCATGGTTCCAGCTGTGCGTGGTGTTGCTCGCGAAGGTCACGTCGGTCTCGACGTACGTCGTCTCGTCGGTCCAGGCCACCGGATCCGCGGTCTCGAAGTACGGCTCGGTGAGCAGGAGCAGCGCGCGCTCGTCGGGGTCGGCCAGCGCCCAAAGCACGGGGTGCCCCTCGCGGATGAACAGCCGTCCGCCGGGCTTGAGCAGCTCGGAGACCACGCGGGCCCAGTCGTCGATGCGGGGGAGCCAGCACAGCGCGCCGATACCGGTGTAGACGAGGTCGAACTGCTCGCCGCCGAGTGCGGCCACGGCGTCGTAGAGGTCGGACTGGACGAAGTCGACGTCGGCGCCCGTACGCCCGGCCAGCAGCCGACCCTCGGCGAGGGCGGCCGGCGAGAAGTCCAACCCGGTCATCCGCGCGCCCAGACGGGCGAGCGAGATCGTGTCGGTGCCGATGTGGCACTGCAGGTGAACACCCCGCAGCCCCCGGATATCACCGAGCCGGGGTACGTCGAACCGGACGACGTGGCTGAGGAACTCGCGGTCGGCGACCATCTGCTCGACCGCGTACCCGGGCGAGGCCGCGTGCGCCGGCGCCCGTTCGTCCCAGTTCGCCAGGTTGAGGGTGCGGTAGTCGGCGTTGTCTGCTGCGTCGAGTAGGTCGGCCACGCCGCACCGTCCCACACCTTTCCCTAGCGCTGCACCCCGATATCCAGGGTGTCGCCCTGGCGGGCCAGGGTGACCGGGATCGGCGCGTCGGTGGCCGCGAGAATCTGCTCGAGCCGCTCGTCGGTGCGCGAGGGCCCGTGGTGGAACAGGACCAGGGAGCGTGCGCCCGCGGAGACCGCGAAGCGAACAGCGTCGTCGACGGTCGCGTGGCCGTACAGGTCGGCCAGCGAGCGCTCGGCCTCGACGAACTGGGAGTCGTGCAGCAGCACGTCCACTCCACGCGCCAGCTCCAGGGCTCCCGCGGTCACGCCTCCAGCCGGGGCGTGGTCCGGCAGGTACGCCATCGAGCCCCGGTCATCCTCGAGGCGGTACCCGAACGTACGCCCGCCCTTGTGGTTGATCTCCGCGGCCGTGACGACGACGCCCTCGACCGTGAACGTGCCCGGCTCGATGGCGTGGAAGTCCCAGCGACCGCCGAGCTGGTCGGGCGCGATCGGGAAGCTCGGGGGCGACATCGCCCGCGAGAGCAGGGCGAGCCCGGTGGCGCCGTCCTGGGCCGGGAGGTACAGGTCGACCGAGGCGTCCGGCCGGTCGCCCTGGACGAAGAACGGCAGCCCGTGCACGTGGTCCCAGTGCAGGTGGCTGACCAGGATCGATCCCCGGAAGGCCTGGCCGCCCAGGTGCTCGCCGAGGGCGCGCAGGCCGGTGCCGGCGTCGAGGACCAGCCGGGGCGGGCCGTCACCGGTGGAGCCGGTGGTCACGGCCACGCATGAGGTGTGACCCCCGTACCGGACGAAGTCCGAACCAGGTGCCGGTGTGGACCCGCGTACGCCGAGGTAGCAGATCAGCACGACCGTCGGGTCCGGATCAGGTCGTCGCCGCGCGGGCCTCGGCCGCTCGTAGCCGCGCGGTCACCACCTTGAGCAGGATCCGGGCCACCTCGGGGTCGTCGAGCAGCGGCTCGAAGGCCAGGGGGGAGATCGCCAGGGTCTTCAGCCCACCCTCGCCGGCCATCACGGTGGCAGTCCGAGGCCGTCCGTCGATGAGCGAGATCTCGCCGAAGCTGTCGCCCTCCTTGAGGGTGGCCCTGGTCTCCCCGCCGATCTCGACCTGCGCGGTGCCGTCGAGGATGAGGTGGAAGCCGGCACCCTCGTGCCC
>JANMWN010000370.1:0-7223 GCA_031394045.1 Sporichthyaceae bacterium | reverse complement strand
AGGATCGCGTAGAGCACGTCGGTGTCGCGGACCGTCTTGGTCGCGATCCGGCGTACGCGGGTACGTGGCGTCGACCCGGGGCGAACCGGCGCCGTGCCTGCCATCTAGAGGATCGACCAGGCCTCGGTCAGGACCGCGCGGAGCGTCTGCTCCATGAAGTCGAACTCCGGCTGGCCGACGATCAGCGGCGGGGACAGCTGGATGACGGGGTCGCCCCGGTCGTCGGCGCGGCAGTACAGGCCGGCGTCGAACAGGGCCTTGGAGAGGAAGCCACGTAGCAGCCGCTCGGCCTCGTCGTCGTTGAACGTCTCCTTGGTCACCTTGTCCTTGACCAGCTCGATGCCGTAGAAGTAGCCGGCCCCTCTGACCTCGCCGACGATCGGCAGGTCGTTGAGCTTGTCCAGCGTCGCGCGGAAGGCGCCCTCGTTGGCGCGTACGTGTGCGTTGATGCCCTCGCGCTCGAAGATGTCGAGGTTGGCGAGGGCGACGGCGGACGACACCGGGTGGCCACCGAAGGTGTACCCGTGCGCGAAGTAGTTCTGGCCGTGCTTGAACGGCTCGAACAGTCGCTCGGTCGCGATCATCGCGCCGATGGGGGAGTAGCCGGAGGTCATGCCTTTGGCGCAGGTGATCATGTCGGGGCTGACGCCGTAGCGCGTCATCGCGAACATCTCACCGATCCGGCCGAAGGCACAGATGGTCTCGTCGGCCACCATCAGGACGTCGTGCTTGTCACAGATCTCGCGTACCCGCTGGAGGTAGCCGGGCGGCGGCGGGAAGCAGCCACCGGAGTTCTGCACGGGCTCGAGGAAGACGGCGGCGACGGTGTCCGGCCCCTCCATCTCGATGGCCTCGTCGATCCGGTCGGCGGCCCAGCGGCCGAACGCCTCCTCGTCGTCAGCGTGGTACGACGCGCGGTAGAAGTTGGTGTTCGGGACCTTGTGGGTGCCGGGTACGAGCGGCTCGAAGTACTTCTTCGCGTCGGGGATGCCGGTGATCGAGAGGGCGCCCTGAGGCGTGCCGTGGTAGGCGACCGCGCGGCTGATCACCTTGTGCTTCATGGGCTTGCCGGTCAGCTTGAAGTACTGCTTGGCCAGCTTCCACGCGCTCTCGACGGCCTCGCCGCCGCCCGTGGTGAAGAACACCCGGGTCAGGTCGCCGCCCGCGTAGCCGGCCAGTCGCTCCGCGAGCTCGATCGCCTTGGGGTGCGCGTACGACCAGAGGGGGAAGAAGGCCAGCTCGGCCGCCTGCTTCGCGCCTGCCTCCGCCAGCTCGGTGCGCCCGTGGCCGAGCTGCACCGTGAACAGTCCGGCCAGGCCGTCGAGGTACTTCTTGCCCTGGTCGTCGTAGATGTACGCACCGTCGCCGCGGACGATGACCGGCACGTGGCCGCCATCCTCGTAGGTCGAGTGACGGGTGAAGTGCATCCAAAGGTGCTCCTGGGCCCGCCGGGCCAGTCGGTCGTCTCCGGGCTCGTCGACATACTGCGGCGAAGTGGTCATCTGGTCACCCTGCTCATCGTGTACCCCTGATCATCGTGTACCCCACGTGTAGATCTGCTTGCGGAGCTTCAGGTAGACGAAGGTCTCCGTGTGGACCACACCCGGGATCGACCGGATGTGCTTGGTGATGATCTCCAGCAGGTGGTCGTCGTCTTCGCAGACCACCTCGACCAGCAGGTCGTACTGTCCGGCCGTGATCACCAGGTAGGACACCTCGGTGAGGGACTCAAGCTGGTCGGCGACCACGGTCATGTCGCCCTCGCAGCGGATCCCGATCATGGCGGCGCGAGGGAAGCCCACCGTGAGCGGGTCGGTCACCGCCACGATCTGGATGACCCCGGAGTCGACCAGTCGCTGGACGCGCTGGCGGACCGCGGCCTCCGACAGCCCCACGGCCTTGCCGATCGCTGCGTACGGTCGGCGGCCCTCTTGCTGGAGCTGTTCGATGATGGCCTTGGCGACGTCGTCGAGGACGATGCCGTTCCCGTTCACCCGCTCGCGTCCGGCCATGCATGGCATCTTGGCCCTCTGCGGGGTCGATATCAAGCGAATCCGTTGCAGACCCTCCGTCCGGTTGCTGATTCCATGCCTTCAGCCGACTCGGAGTGACGGATTCGCAACGTTGCCAATGATCGGATGATCCGAATGCCGGCCTGCGGATCGACCGAAGTGCGATCACAATGATCGTCATGTCCGTCGAGTCCGACCGAGCGTCCCTCGTCGGTCGTGAGCGCAAGGTCGTCCATCGGGCACTGACCGAATCGCACGGCATCACTACCCGCCTCGGCGCCGCGCAGTCCAAGGCCGAAGCAGCCGGCCTCACCCCGCCCGTTTCTGTCCGAGCGGGCCTTGTGCGCACGGATCGCGTTGCGTCACTCTCGACTGTCCGGGGCCGCGGGGGACGCGAGGAGCGAGTGATCATGAACGTGCCTCTGCACCCGGAAACCAGGGGTGGCTAGTGTCCGCTTTGCCCTTGGTGAGCCTTCCGGCGATCACCGCGATCATGGCGATCAACGTTCGGGCGGCCACAGCGCCGCGACCCTCACAGTGACCCACAGGGGTGCTACCGCTCCCGAGATCACGTTCGTGGGTCGTGACCGCGAGCTCGCGCAGCTGGTGGATGCATTCGCCGTGGTGCAATCCGGTGCTGCCCAGGTGGTGCTTGTCACCGGTGATCCCGGGGCCGGGAAGTCAGCGTTGGTTTCCCAGGCCTGTGCCCAGTTCGCCAGACAGGGACGCGTCGCGGCCGGTGGCTGCGTCGACATCCCCGGGGTCGACCGTGCTCAGGTGCCGTTCGGTCCTTTCGTCGAAGCGCTACGCCGGCTGCGGCGAAGCGAGCAGAACGAGTCGCGCGAGGCGTTGCTGACCGCCTGGCTCAACCCCGCGGCGGGCCGCGACCACGCTGACCAAGATCCAGTCCACACCCGGTTCGCCGACCTGCTGACTTTGTTCGACCGACTGACCGAAGATCGTCCGCTGGTGCTCGTGATCGAAGACCTGCACTGGGCCGACCAGTCCAGCCTGGCCTTGCTGGTGTTCCTGGCCCGGAACCTGACCTCCGAGCCGCTGCTGCTGATTGCCACCACACGAACCCACCTCGCCCCGGACTCCGTCGCCCAGGCCACCCTCGACCACGTTCAACGCCTCCCCCTGGCATCCACTGTCGCGATGGAACCGATGCCCGATGACGACATTGCGACCCTCGTGCTGCAGTACGCACCACAACCACTGTCCGCGCTCGAGTCCGAGGCCATCGTGCTGCGTGCCGAGGGCAACCCCCTCGCTGCACGCGAACTCGCCAGCAACCCCCCTGCGAACAGCACTGCACCCGACGGGACCTGGGTGCCAGCCACGCTGGCCATCTCGGTGCGAGACCGGGTCCGCCGCACCTCACCACCGGCGCGAGCCGTCCTGGCTGCCGCAGCCGTACTCGGTGGCACCGCCGACGCTGCCGTCGTCGACCACATGCTCACCGCAGCCCTGCCGGGCCTGGACCACGACCAACACCTCACCGCCGTGTGCGAAGCCTGCGCAACCGGCCTGCTGCTTTCAGACGGTGATAGCTACCGGTTTCGCCACGGCCTGGACCGCGACGTCATCTACACCGACCTGGGGTCTGTCCAACGCCGCCACCTCCACACCCACGCCGCCGAAGCAATCACCGCCCAAGCACCGATCGACACCCCTCAAGTCGTCGCCCGGCTCGCCGCGCACTGGCACAGCGCCGGCAACCACGACCAAACCCGCCACTACTCACTGATCGCCGCCCGAGCCAGCACCGGGTTCAGCGCCTTCCCCGAAGCCCTCGCACACTACGAACGGGCCCTCACCCTGTGGACCACCCCGATAAGCACAAGGGAGGAAAGTGGCGGCCCCGGCGTCGACCTGCTCCTTGAGATTGCCGAGACCGCGGCGTTGGCCGGACGTCCCGAGCGAAGCATGGAGCTAGCGCGTGTCGCCGCCTCTGCCGCAACCACCGTTGAACAGACGCAGCAGGCCACCGAATGCCTGGCCCGATTCAGTTCATATGCAGGCGATTTTGCCGGTGCGATGGACAGCATCGAGCAAGCATTGAGCGCCCAAGACAACGACGAAGCCAGCACTGTAAGCGCAAGTATGTTGGCGACCTACTCAAGATCACTGATGATGGTGGGCCGCTACGCAGAGTCCGCAGACCAGGCTCGTGCGGCGCTTGGCGCCGTCACGAACGAGGCCGACCCAGCCAAGTCCAGTGCACTGATCACCCTGGGCATCGCCGTCGCAGTCATCATCAACCCCGACGAGGGCTTAAGCCTGCTGCGGCAGGGCCGCGCACACAGCCAGGCACACGGCCATGTCGCGGAGTTTTGGCGGGCTCAGGTGAATTTAGGTTACGTCCTGAACACGTTAGGCCGCTACCAGGACGCAGCAGATACCGTGCTCGAGACGCTGGCCACTACACCGGCCAGCATTCAGGACCCAGGGATTGTGCTCGCGCTACCAAACACTGCGGTGTCGCTCATTATGCTCGGCCAGTGGCACTTGGCCGACTCAATCCTGGCTGAGGGACTCGCCCAGCGACCGCCCCCCAGCGAGGCTAGCTGGCTCGTGATTCAGCAAGCACAACTGAGGCTCCTCATTGGCGACGCGGACGCGGCGCAGGCACTGCTGTCGAAGGCCCGCACTTGCGCCGCCGATGTCACCGACCCTGAGGCCATTGCCCATCTTTGTCAGCTGAGCGCCGAACTGGCTCTACATCGGGGCGACTGGGTCGCTGCCCGGGTTGCGGTCGACGAGGCGCTGGCCGCACTTGCCCCGATGGCTGAAAATCCCCAAGTGCTGTTCCCGGTGCTTGCCGTCGCCGCTCGGATCGAGGCCGAGATCGGTGACGTCGCCACGCGAGGCAAACCGGCTCGGCTCGCCCCGCTCCACGACATGCTCAGCGCAGGGGTTGCACTGCTTAACGACGATCAGCTTCACGCCCATCTGGAAGCCACGTTCTGCGCGGCCGATCTGGCCCGGGCTGGTGGCACAGATGACCAGCAGATGTGGCGGGCTGCAGCGGACCGGGCGGGTGATCTCAAGTCTCCCTACTTGCGCGCCTATGCACTGCTGCACCTCGCCAGTGCGGCGGTGCGAGCGAAGAACCGACGAGCCGCCCGCCCTGCACTGGCCGAGGCTCACCGCATCGCCGCAGACCTGGGTGCCGCCCCGTTGACGCAACAGATCGAGCAAACTGCGCGCCGGCTCAGGATCCCCATGAACGGCCTGAAATCCAAGACGGCCGCCCTCGGCCTGACCGACCGCGAAGTCGAGGTGCTGCGGTTACTCGTCGAGGGCCAAACCAACCGGCAGATCAGCAGTCGCCTGTCTATGGCGGAGAAGACAGCATCGGTCCACGTGTCCCGCATCCTCGCCAAACTCGGCTGCGCAACCCGCGGCGCCGCAGCTGCCGCCGCGCAACGCTTACAGCTGCTCGATGACTAGCCTCGGTCTTTCATGGCGTTGATCGTTTCGGTGCTGCGAACTTGGTCGGGTCGAGGGCATGACGGGGTGCCCGACGAAGTCGGGGGCGGTGGTGCTCCGGGTCCTTGGGTGGTGGTCGGGTTGGGGTGAGGTTGTGGTTTCAGCCCGGTGCTGGGATCGCGGCGACTCGCTCGAAGGCGGTCAGGATCGCGGTGGCCCAGGGCCAGGTCTTGGGCAGTCGTAGTTGTCTTCGGCGTCCGCCGTGGGTCAGCCGAGCCGGGACGTGCAGCATCTTGTAGCGCAGGGTTTTGGGTTCGGCTTTGGCCAGGTCACCGGTCAGGGCGAGCAGGCGCAGCCAGGCGATCAGGTCCGCGGCGATAGCCGTGATCTGGGTCCAGGCCTGGTTGATCGCGAACTCCCGGGAGGGGAACCGGCCCAGGCCGGAATCTTTGGCGTGCCGGATGCGGTCTTCGACGCGGGCGTGGGCGCGGTGCCGGGCCTCCAGGAACGCCAGCTGCCCGCTGGTGGTGTTCGTCGCGATGGTCTGGTAGCGGTAGCCGTCACGTTCTTCGAACAAGGACAGCTGCGCCCCGGGGTGGGGTCGTTCCCGGCGGACGATGACCCGCATCCCCGCCGGCCAGGCCCGCAGGTCGAGCAGGTCGGTCAGCTCGGCGACGTCCCCGCCGTCACGGGAGTGTCCGTCGGCGTCCAAGGCCGGCGCCCACACCGCCTTCGGGACCAGGGTGATGGCGTCGCGGACCCGCTCGGTCACCGCGAACCCCACCGAGTAGTGGAGCGTGCGGCCGCGGATCTGGCCCTGGGCGGTGAGCCAGTCCAGCAGGTCGTGGGAGGCCCCGGCGCCGTCGGCTCGAACCAGCAGCTGCTTGCGGTGCGCGACCGGGATCTGGCCGATCGCCCGGCCCAGGACCTCGATGTGATCGGCGGCGGTGTTCGCCCCCGCGTTCCCCGGCCGCAACGTCACCGCCAGGAGCTCAGTGGTGTTGTCGCACCACACCCCGAGCGGGTGGTAGCCGAACCCGCCCTTGAACGTCGGCCGGGCGAGCTCCTTCTCGCTGTGCGCGGTCACCAAAGTCGCATCCACGTCCAGCACGATCACCTCACCCAGGTCGGTGCCAGCGACCTTCGAGGTCGGGACCGCGGGCAGCTGCGCCCACACATGCCGGCGAACCCGGGCCCGGGCCCGCTCGACCCGGACCAGCGCGGCCGGGGTCAACTCGTCCAGCGCCCGCCACACCGTCGGCGCGGAAGCGACGGGTCCCAGGACCTGACCCTGGTGGCGCAGCACGTCGATGTCAGCGATCGCTTCACCGCCACCTGCGAGCATCACCGCCACATCGACCAAGACCCGGCCACGGTCATGGACCGGGGTGAACCTGGCCAGCGCGAGCGCCTTGGACAGCTCGGTGGTCAGCCCCGTGCGGTCAGCGAGCAGCCGCACCGCCACCGACCCCGCGTGCGCCACCACACCCGTCCCGTCAGCGGTGACTGACAACCCCGAAGACCACGTCGTATGCTTCACCTGCGAAGTGCCTCTCGTGTAGGTGTTCCTGGTCCGTCGCAAGACCAAGTTTCCCTTACAGGACAGGCACTTTCGCGCGTCCACACCCCGTGTCAGATCACAACCCGTGAACGATCAGGGCTAGCGTTATATACGACGTCGCTCACTGGCCCCAATTCAGTCGCGCCAGCAACGAAGGGCTCGGGCGCTTGGCCGCGCTCCATGTACGTCTCGTTCGCAACGAAGCTTGCGCAGCT
>JANMWN010000339.1:0-8422 GCA_031394045.1 Sporichthyaceae bacterium | reverse complement strand
TGATGAAGTTGACGCCGCCGAGGATGGTGCCGAGGCCGGACAGCGCCAGACCCATGATCCACAGGTCCGCACCGGCGCCCGGGGAGTGGATCACGTCGTTGAGCGGTGCGTAGGCGAACCAGCCGAAGTCGGCGGCGCCCCCAGGAGTCAGGAAGCCCGCCACGACGGTGAGCGAGCCGAACAGGAACAGGTAGAAGCTCAAGAGGTTCAACCGTGGGAACGCGACGTCAGGCGACCCGATCTGCAACGGCATGATCACGTTGGCGAAGCCGATGAACAGCGGGGTCGCGAACATCAGCAGCATCAGGGTGCCGTGCATGGTGAACAGCTGGTTGTACTGCTCGGCCGAGATGAACTGCAGACCGGGGCGAGCCAGCTCGGCCCGCATCGTCAGGGCCATCAGCCCGGCGAACAGGAAGAAGACGAACGAGCTGATCAGGTACATGTACCCGATGACCTTGTGGTCGGTCGACGTCATCCAGCTGACGACGATCTTGCCGCGAGGCTGCCGAGGGGCGGGGGCACCCTTGTCCAGGTTGACGCGGATGCCCTCGTCGTACGTGGTCACGAGCCGCCTCCGATAGTGGTGTAGCCCTGCTTGTCGCCGCCGGCCTGGTCACTGACGCGGCCGGTGTCGAGCAGCCCGACCTGACCGGCGGTCCTGAGGTCAGCGATGTGCCTGGCGTAGTCGTCAGCGCTGACCACCTTGACCTGGAAGAGCATCCGGGAGTGGTCCACGCCGCACAGCTCGGCGCACCGGCCCGGGTACGTACCGATCTTGGTCGGGGTGATCTCGAACTGGTTGGTGCGGCCGGGGATCACGTCGAGCTTGAACAGGAAGGCAGGCACCCAGAAGGAGTGGATGACGTCCGGTGAGTTGAGGGTGAACTTGACCGTCTCGTCGACCGGGAGGTAAAGCGTGGGGGTCTGGGCCGGGCTCCCGACGTCGTAGACGTTCTCGTCGAGGTAGTTGAAGGTCCAGTTCCACCGGAAGGCGACCACGTTGACGTTGTTCTGCGGGTTCTCGCTGATGGCCGTGAGCTTGGACTCGTCGCGCTGGGTGTAGAAGAACAGCACCGCGAGGATGAAGAACGGCACGACCGTGTACATGATCTCGATGGGCATGTTGTAGCGGGTCTGGGTGGGTGCTTCGTTGGACCTCTTGCGGTAGGCGATGATGACCCAGATGATCAGCCCCCAGACGATCGCCCCCACCGCCCACGCGGCCACCCAGGACCCCTGCCAGAGGCTGTGGATCCACTCGCCCTGCTTGGTGACGGGCTGCGGGATGCTCAGCATCGCGGGGATGTCGGAGGTCGAGCAGCCCGAGAGCCCGAGCGTCAGCGCCAACGTCGCCCCGACTGCGACGGCGCCGCGCACTCCGGGTCGGTTCATAGGGAAACCGTAGCGCAGCGGACCCCCGGACGGCGCGTTGGGTACCTCCTCTCCGGGAGCATGTCGAACGACCCGGGGACCACGGCCGCCCGATCCTGTGGCAGGGTCCGACACGTGCCCCTTCCACCACCGGGATATCTCGACGCGGCGTCCAGCGAGCCGCTGCATCCCGCGGCCCGGAAGGTGCTCGCGACGGAGGGCACGGACGACCAGGGCTGGGCCGACCCGGCCCGCCTGTACGGGGCCGGCCGCCGGGTACGCCTGCAGCTCGACCAGGCCCGTGAGTCGATGGCCACTCTGCTCGGGTGCCGTCCGGACGAGGTGTCCTTCACCGCCTCTGGGACGCAGGCCGTGCACCTGGCCGTCGCCGGGCTGGCCGCCGGTCGGCGCCGTGTCGGGCAGCACACGGTGGCCTCGGCGGTCGAGCACTCGTCGGTGCTGCACGCCCTCGAGCACCTGCAGCACGTCGGCATGCCCTCGGAGGCAGCGCCGTCGCTGGTGGCGGTCGACCCGCTCGGCCGGGTGGACATCGAGGCGTTCGCGGCCGCGCTGCGCGGCGACACCGCGCTGGCCTGCCTCCAGAGCGCAAACCACGAGGTCGGGACCCTCCAGCCGGTCGAGGAGGTGGCGGCGGTGTGCCGCGCGCGGGAGGTCCCCCTCGTCGTGGACGCCGCCCAGAGCCTGGGCAGGGGCGCACCTCCGGACGGCTGGTCCGTGCTCACGGGCAGCGCGCACAAGTGGGGCGGACCCGGTGGGGTGGGGGTGATGGCGGTACGCACCGGGGTGCGCTGGCGGGTCCCTGGCGCGACCGACGACCGGGGTGATGCCAGGGTGGCCGGCTTCCCGTACGTACCGGGGATCCGGGCGGCGGTAGCGGCCCTGGAGGCCGTGACCCGGGACGCCCCCGCCGAGGACGCCCGGCTGGCCGCTCTCACGGCACGGATCCGCGCCACCGTCCCAGCGGTGGTGGCTGACGTCGAGGTGGTCGGCGACCCTGACCGGCGACTGCCGCACCTGGTGACCTTCTCCTGCCTCTACACCGACGGAGAGGCGTTGCTCCGCGAGCTCGACCGGGCCGGCTTCGCGGTCAGCTCCGGCTCCTCGTGCACGTCCTCGACGCTCGAGCCCAGCCACGTGCTGGTGGCCATGGGCGCGCTCTCGCACGGCAACATCCGGGTGTCGCTCCCACGCGGCGTCGCGGCGCTGGACGTGGACCGGTTCCTGGCCGTGCTGCCGACGGTCGTCCAGCGGGTACGCGACGAGCTGGGCGGGCCCTCATGAGCGACGTCGAGGCGAGCGACGTCGAGGTGGTCGACGCGCGGGGCCTGCTCTGCCCGATGCCGGTGATCGAGCTGCAGCGCGCGGCGCGCCGGTCGCCGCCTGGTCACGAGGTCAGGCTGCTGGCCGACGACGTGGCGGCTGCGACCGACGTCCCTGCCTGGTGCCGGTTGCAGGGGCATCTGCTGGTCAGCACGTCGCCGGCGGCTGGAGGGGGTACCGCCTACGTCGTACGGCTGCGCACGAAGGCGGACGGGGACGGCAGCTCGAGCGCCGAGGCCAGCCGCTCGAGGTAGAGCGAGCGCGAGATGTCGACGGCGCCGAGCGTACGCAGGTGCGGGTTGGTCCACTGGACGTCGAGCAGCCGGCCCTGCGCACCGTCCGACGTCATCATCTCGACCAGGGCCATCAGGGCTACCTTGGAGGCGTCGGTCCGGCGGTGGAACATCGACTCCCCCGCGAACAGCCCCCCGAGGCTGATGCCGTACAGCCCGCCAGCCAGCTCCCCGTCGTCCTTGCCGCGCACTTCGACGCTGTGCGCGTAGCCGAGATGATGGAGGCGGGCGTACGCCACGGCGAAGTCCTTGCCGATCCAGCCGGCGGGGCGCTTCTTGTCGGCGCAGCCGGCCATCACCCCTTCGAAGTCCTGGTCGACGGTCACGTCGAAGTGCCGGCTCGAGATCCGAAGCGACCGGGTCACCCGCATGCCGTCCAGCGGCAGGACTCCTCGCGGGTTGGGCGACCACCAGCCGAGCGGGCCGCGACGACCCTCGAGGCGCATCGGGAACACCCCGCTGCGGTAGGCGTTGACGAGCGTCTCCGCCTCGAGGTCCAGCCCGACGCCGACCAGGTCGTCGTCGCCGACCGGCGGACCCGGGGGCGGGCTCAGTGTCGTGCGGTGGTCAGGTGCGGCTCGATGTCCGCCGCAGCGGCGTCGCCATAGGCCTGGGCGATGCGACCCAGGAAGTTGCGCTGGGTGACCTCGTACTCCTGGGTCCCGATCGTCTCGATCACGAAGGTGGCCAGCAGCGACCCGATCTGACAGGACCGGTCGGGCGGCAGGCCCCAGGCGACTCCGGCCAGGAAGCCGGCCCGGAAGGCGTCCCCCACCCCGGTGGGGTCGGCCTTGCGCTCCTCGTCGGGGCAGTCGACGTAGATCGCCGGGTCACCCTTGCGCTCGACCATCGCGCCCTTGGCCCCCAGCGTGGTCACCCGCATGTCGACGCGATCGAGGATGTCGCCGGACGTCCAGCCCGTCTTCTGCTCGGTGAGGGCAGCCTCGTACTCGTTGGTGAACAGGTACGCCGCACCGTCCACCAACGAGCGGATCTCCTCGCCGGTCATCCGAGCGAGCTGCTGCGAGGGATCGGCAGCGAAGGCGAAGCCGCGGTAACGGCACTCCTGCGTGTGCCTGATCATCGCCTCGGGGTCGTTGGGGCCGACCACGACGAGGTCGAGACCGCCCACGCGCTCGGCGACCGGGCCGAGCTCGATCTCCCTGGCCTCGCTCATCGCGCCGGGGTAGAACGACGCGATCTGGTTCTGGTCCAGGTCGGTGGTGCACACGAAGCGAGCCGTGTGGCGTACGCCGGAGACGTGGACCGAGCCGGTGTCGACGTTGTGCCGCTCGAGCCACGAGCGGTAGTCGGCGAAGTCGGGGCCAACGGCGCCGACCAGCAAGGGACGCAGCCCGAGCACCCCCATGCCGAAGGCGATGTTGGCTGCGACGCCACCGCGCCGGATGTCCAGGTCGTCGACCAGGAAGGACAACGAGACCTTGTCGAGCTTGTCGGCCACCAGCGAGTCGGAGAACCGACCCGGGAACGTCATCAGGTGGTCGGTGGCGATCGATCCGGTGACGGCGACGCGCACGACGGGCTCCTTAGCGACGGGGACGACCAGTACCAGAAGCCTACGTGCCCGGCATGCTGGAACCTCGGAACCGCACGGTGCTACGAGCGGAGCAGCACCGTGTAGTTGCGTCCGCCAGCAGCCATCACGGCGTTGCTGATCCCCGGAATCTGCTCCGGTGTCAGCTGGTTGGCCGTGCTGCCGTCACCGAGCTGCCCCGCGTCGTCGAAGCCCCACACCCACAGCTGACCGGTCGTCGTGACGGCGAGCACGTGGTCACGGCCGCAGTCCAGGCTGGCGATCGCCGGAAGCCCGGCCACCGTTGCGGCCGTCGCCCGGTCGGTGATCTTGCCGTCGCCCAGCTGGCCACGACCGTCCTCGCCCCAGCTCATGACCGACCCATCCGCCAGGAGCGCCAGGCTGTGGTCCGCACCCGAGGCCACGTCGACGGCGCCCGAGACGCCGAGCACCCTCACCGGCGTGTGCCGGGCCACCTTGGTCCCGTCGCCGACCTGACCCGAGCTGTTCAGGCCCCAGGCCCAGACGGTGCCATCGCCCTTGACGGCGAGGCCGTGGTCCCGGCCGGCCGAGATGTGCACCACCGAGGCCAGGCCGAGCACCCGTACCGGGGTCGACCGGTTGGTGCTGCCCCCGTCGCCGAGCTGACCCGAGGTGTCCAGACCCCAGGCCCACACGGTGCCGTCGCTCTTGAGGCCGAGGCTGAGGTCACGGCCGCCGGCCAACTCGACCAGGTCGGTCAGGCCGGAGACGGTCACCGGTCTGGTACGCCGCGCGGTCGTACCGTCACCGAGCTGCCCGAAGCTGTTGTACCCCCAGGCCTTTGCGGTGCCGTTGGCCAGCAGCGCGAGCGAGTGGTAATGGCCCGCCGCGACCTGGACGGCGGTGGAGATGCCGGGCACCTGGGTCGGGACCAGCCTGTCGACGATGCCGCCATCGCCGATCTGCCCCTTCGAGCCGTCGCCCCAGGCCCATACGTGCCCGGTGTCATCGAGGGCGAGCACGTGCTCGCGGCCGCCGGAGACAGCAATCACCTGGGTCAGGCCGGTCACCGCACCGAAGGCGGCCCGGTTGGAGGTGGAGCCGGTGCCGAGCTGCCCGTTGATCCCGGCGCCTACGGTCCAGGCGATGCCGCTCGAGGCGGCGAGGGCGGTGCCCGGGGCTGCCGCCGTGATCGCGAGCGCCACCGTGAGCGCCGACAGCGAGGACAGCGTACGGAAGCGGGTTCGCGAGTGCATGGCCCGATCCCTTCCGCGCCCCGGCGCCCATTGCTGGACGTGACCGTCTGCGCGGTCGTGGGCTCGAGCCAGTCTGTCGTCCGGACATGCGTCGAGGCGACCCCCCTGCGGGGAATCGCCTCGGACGACTACTGGCCGTTACGTGGACCTGGGTCTCGCGGTCCCGGTCGCCACAAGATCAGTGGAACGAGTCGCCGCACGCGCACGAGCCGCCGGCGTTGGGGTTGTCGATGGTGAAGCCCTGCTTCTCGATCGTGTCGACGAAGTCGATCGACGCGCCGGCGAGGTAGGGCGAGCTCATCCGGTCCACGACGACGTTCACGCCGCCGAAGTCCTTGACGATGTCGCCGTCGAGTGACCGCTCGTCGAAGAAGAGCTGGTAGCGCAGGCCGGAGCAGCCACCGGGCTGGACAGCGATGCGCAGCGCGAGGTCGTCACGACCCTCCTGGTCGAGCAGCGCCTTGACCTTGGTCGCGGCGGTGTCCGTGAGGAGGATCCCGTCGGTCACGGTCTCGTCCTGGATCGTCATGGCTACGACTCCCTGAAGTCTCTGAGGTGTGCGGGCGTGCTGTGCTGAATCCAGCTCGTACGACGGGCACAACACCCGGGGTACGCACCGTGTTCCATGGTGACACATCCGCTGAGCCGGCCGGAGCAGGCACAGCAGCTAGCGCGGTGTCCAGCTGCGTGCGACCCGCTCGGCGAGGTCGGCCAGCCGCGCGGCCGGCTCGGCCCTCGCGGCCTCGAGCGACCCGGCCACCTCCTCGACCGAGTACGCCGCGTCGATTCCCGCCGCCGCGAACTCCCGGCGGCCGACCAGGACCCGCCCGGCCAGAACCACGCACGGACGGGCGGTGCGCTGCGCCACCCAGGCGACGCCGCGCGGCACCTTGCCCTGCAAGGAGGTGCCGTCGAAGGACCCCTCGCCGGTCAGCAGGAGGTCGACGGCGGCGGCGCGTTCCTCCAGGTGGACGGCATCGAGCACGGTCTGCACGCCGGAGACCCTGCGTCCGCCCAGCAGCATCAGGCCGTAGCCGAGGCCGCCGCCGGCCCCCGCGCCCGGCGCCTCCGCGTTGCCCGCGGACAGCGCCGCCCACGCGGCCATGCGTTCCTCGAGCAGGGCGACCTGACCCCGGTCGGCGCCCTTCTGCGGTCCGTACACGATCGCGGCGCCGTTGCCGCCGAGGAGCGGGTTGTCGACGTCGGTGGCGACGAGCAGCTCGACGTCTGCCGGAAGGCTGCCCACGCCTCCGAGGCGGTCGAAGCAGCCGCGCCCTCCGTCGGTCGAGGCGGTGCCTCCCACCCCGACGACGACGCGCCGGGCGCCCTCGTCCAGTGCCGCAGCGAGCAGATCGGCGACGCCGGCGGTCGACGCCTCGACGGGTCGCCGCGCGCCGACCGGCACCAGCGCCAGCCCGCACGCGGCCGCCGCCTCGAGGTACGCGGTGCCGTCGTCGGAGAACAGGAGGCTCGCCGGCACCGTGTCCCCGAGCGGGCCGGTGACCTGGACGGTCACGAGCCGTCCCCCGGTCGACCGGTGCAGGACCTCGACGAACCCTGGTCCGCCGTCCGACAGCGGCGCGAGATCGAGGACGGCGCCGGGATCGCTGCGCAGCCAGCCGGCCGCGATCGCCTCAGCCGCCTCAGGTGCGGTCATGGTGCCGGTGAAGCAGTCGGGGGCGATCAGGACGCGCATAGGCCTCACCGTACGCACCGTGGGACGATGACTGCCGGACGTCTTCTCCTGCCCTAGGTGGATCGTGACCAGCGTCAGCAGCATCTCCGGAGCAGCACAGCCCATCGACCTGCTCCTGCTCGGCAGGGGCCAGGACCGCGACTCCGAGCGCGGCGTCCAGTGCCCCGGCGACCTCCCGCCCGCGTCCGACCCCGACCTGGTGGCCAGGGCCGCCGCGGCGAAGGCGACCCTCGGCGAGCGGTTGTTCGTGCTGGGCCACCACTACCAGCGGGACGAGGTGATCCAGTTCGCCGACGTCACCGGCGACTCGTTCAAGCTGGCGCGCGATGCCGCGGCCCGGCCGGAGGCCGACTACGTCGTGTTCTGCGGCGTCCACTTCATGGCCGAGAGCGCCGACATCCTGACCAGCCCGCAGCAGCAGGTAATCCTGCCCGACCTCGCCGCCGGCTGCTCGATGGCAGACATGGCAGGGATCGGCCAGGTCGAGGATGCGTGGGACGTCCTCGCCGACGCGGGGGTCGCTTACCGCACCGTCCCGGTGACGTACATGAACTCCACCGCAGCGATCAAGGCGTTCACCGGACGTAACGGCGGCACGGTGTGCACGTCGTCCAACGCCGAGCGGGCCCTGCGGTGGGCGTTCGAGCAGGGCGACAAGGTCCTGTTCATGCCCGACCAGCACCTCGGCCGCAACACCGCCGTGCTCCAGCTCGGCCTGTCCCTGGACGACTGCGTCGTCTTCGACCCGCACAAGCCGGGCGGCGGCCTGACCGTCGAGCAGCTGCGGGCCGCGAAGATGATCCTGTGGCGGGGGCACTGCTCGGTGCACGGACGGTTCACGCTCGACTCGGTACGCGAGGTCCGCGAACGGCTCCCCGGCGTCCAGGTACTGGTCCACCCCGAGTGCCGGCACGACGTGGTCACCGCAGCCGACCAGGTCGGCTCG
>JANMWN010000329.1:0-2433 GCA_031394045.1 Sporichthyaceae bacterium | reverse complement strand
ACGACCTCGAAGCCCTTCTCGTACGCCGAACGCATCGTCGACTCGACGCAGCAGTTGGTCAGGAACCCTGACAGGGCAACGTTCTTGATGCCCTTGCTGCGCAGGATGAAGTCGAGGTTGGTGCTGCCGAACGCGTCGAGGCCGCGCTTGCCCTCGATCACGATGTCGCCGTCGGCCGGGGCCACGTCGTCGACGATCTCGGCGCCCCAGCCGCCCTTGACGAAGGCGTTGGTGGCCACGACGCCGGCGAGGATGCCGTACGGCGTCGCGCTGATCTCGCCGTAGCCAGGGGCGAAGGTGATCGGCGAGTGGATGATCGTCGCGCCGGCGTCGCGGGCCTGCTTCACCGCGCCTGCGGTGTTGGCGAGCATGCCGGTGGACGCCATGACGTCGGCGACGGCACCGTGCAGGGCACCGCCCTCGGACGTGAAGTCGTTCTGGTACTCGATCAGGACGAGGGCGGTCTCGCGGGGGTCCAGTTCCATGCCCCGACGTTAGCCCGCCGCGCCGCACCCCGCCAGGGCTGCCGTAAGCATTCCGTCAGGACCGATTCGGCTCTTTCCGGTGCGCGTACGCCGGATGGACGACGTACCGTTTTGGCCATGACGAATCGTGTGGACAAGACCGACGAGCAGTGGCGGGCCGAGCTGAGCCGCGAGGAGTTCCACGTCCTGCGCCAGGCCGGCACCGAGCGTGCGTTCACCGGCGAGTACGTCGACACCAAGACCGTCGGCGTCTACGCCTGCCGGGCCTGCGGGCAGGAGCTGTTCCGCTCCGAGGCCAAGTTCGACAGTCACTGCGGATGGCCGTCGTTCTACCAGCCGAGCGAGGGCGATGCCGTCACCCTGATCGAGGACAGCACCATGGGGATGCGCCGGGTCGAGGCCCGCTGCGCCCGCTGCGACAGCCACCTGGGTCACGTCTTCGACGGCGAGGGCTACGGCACGCCGACCGACCAGCGCTGGTGCATCAACTCGGTGTCGCTGAAGCTGCTGCCGGCCGAGTAGGACGGGCCGCCCGCCCGAGGGGGCGGTCAGCGCGGCGGCAGGGCCTTGCCGGGGTTGAGGATGCCCAGCGGGTCGATCGCCGCCTTGATCGCGTCGTGCAGCGAGAGGGCCACCGGGTCGAGCTCCTCCGCCAGGTGCCGGCGCTTGAGCAGGCCGACGCCGTGCTCGCCCGTCACGGTGCCGCCGAGGCGCAGCGCGACGGCCACGATGTCGTCGAAGGCCGCCATCGCCCGCTCCTGCGCCTCGTCGTCGCCGTGCGCGTACACGATCGTGGGGTGCAGGTTCCCGTCGCCGGCGTGGCCGAACGTCCCGATCACCAGCTGGCGGGCGGCCGAGACCCCCTCGATCGCCTCGATCGCCTCGGCCAGCCGCGAGCGGGGTACGGCGATGTCGTCGAGCAGCCACGCGCCCATGCTCTCGAGCGCGGGGATGGCCATCCGGCGCGCGCCGAGGAGCAGCTCGGACTGCTCGGCGTCCTCGGAGCGGTAGCCCTCGACCGCGCCGGCACGTTCACAGGCGGCGAGGATCAGGTCGGCCTCGAACCCGCCGGCGTCGCCGGGCAGGTCGGACTGGGCCAGCAGCAGCGCTGCCGCCTCGGTGTCGAGCCCCATCGGCGCGAAGGCCTCGACCGCCCGGAGCGTCGTACGGTCCATCAGCTCCAGCAGGGACGGCGTCAGCGTCGCCATGATCTGCTCCACCGCTCGCCCGGCTGCCGCCACGTCGGCGAAGACCGCGACCACGGTGGTCGCTTCGGCGGGAAGCGGGCGCAGCCGCAGGGTGGCCTGCGTGACGATGCCGAGGGTTCCCTCGCTGCCGACAATCAGGCCGGTCAGGTCGTACCCGGCGACACCCTTGACCGTACGCCGGCCGATGCGGGTCACCCGGCCGTCGGCGAGCACCACCTCAAGACCCATCACGGCGTCCCGTGTCACGCCGTACTTCACGCAGCACAGGCCGCCCGCGTTGGTGCTGACGTTGCCGCCGATCGTGCACCAGTCCCGCGAGGCCGGGTCAGGGGCGTACCAGAGGCCGTGGCCGCGTACGTGCTCGCGCAGCTCCTGGTTGACCACGCCCGGCTCGACCACGGCGTACCCGTTGCCCGCGTTGACCTCGACGACGGTGCGCATCCGCTCGAGGCACACGACGATGCAGCCGTCTATCGCGTTGGCGCCGCCGGCGAGGCCGGAGCCGGCGCCGCGCGGCACCACGGGGATCCGCCGCGCGTGCGCCGCCGACAGCACGGCGGAGACCTCGGCGGTGGTACGCGGGAACACCACGACGGCCGGCTCTCCCGCCGGGACGCCGACCGCCTGGTCATAGCGGTAGCTCGCCAGCCGGTCCGGGTCGTCGACGATCGCGTCGTCGGGCAGGACGCTCGCCAGCTCCGAGAGCAGGGTGGCCTCCGCCGCGCGTACGTTCGCCATCC
>JANMWN010000327.1:0-1838 GCA_031394045.1 Sporichthyaceae bacterium | reverse complement strand
GGACCTGCTGCAGACTGCGCTGGCGGCGACCTGGCCGCACTGGGGGCGGGTTCGCTCCGGTCAGCCGGACGCGTACGTCCGCAAGGTGATGGTGCGTACGTACGGCGCGTGGTGGCGACGCCGCTGGCGCGGGGAGCAGTCGTCGGCGCAGCCGCCTGAGACTGCGACAGACGACGCGTTCGCCGGCGCAGACGAACGGGTCGCGCTGACGCGGGCGCTGGCGGGGCTGCCCCTGCGGCAGCGACAGGTGGTGGTGCTGCGCTACTTCGAGGACCTGCCGGAGCGCGAGGTGGCCGCCCTCCTCGACTGCTCGGTCGGGACCGTCAAGAGCCAGGCATCCCGGGGGCTCGACAAGCTGCGGGCCGCACTGGAGAGCCCGCGAGTGGAGGAGGCACGATGACCGACGACCTGGTGGATCGGCTGCGTGCGCTGCCGCCGCGGCAGCCGGAGCAGCCGGAGCAGAGCGATCGCTTCGAGCAGGTCCGCAGCCGGGTACGTCGCCGTCGGCGGGCACGAGCGGGGGTCGCTGGGCTCGGCGTGCTCGGGGTTCTGCTGGTCGCGGTGCCGGTGAGCCTGGCCGCCCGGACGACTCCTGCGCCACGGGTGCCGCCGGTGCCCGTGCCGCCGGTGGCGACCGCCGCAGTCCCGGTGGCCTGCCCGAAGGTGTTCGGTGGCCACGTGCCCTGGGTACCGGCGCGGCCGGTGGGTGTCGATACCAAGGGTCAGCTGGTCCCCTCGCAGGCGCCGGCCATCGCTGTTGTCTGCTGGTACCGCCAGGACGCTGCGGGCAGCCGTTCCCTGACCGGGCAACGTCGGCTGACCAGCGGGCTGGACCAGCTGGCCGCCGAGCTGTCGTGGCTGCCGCGCAAGTTCCCGGGTCAGGATCACCCTTGCACCCTGGTCGGCAGCCTCTTCAAGGACAACTACCTGATGGGGCTGAGCTATCCCGGTGGTGGGACGGTCTGGGTCTCGACTCAGCGGGAGCCCAACGACTGCCTCGACACGTCCAACGGCTCGTACACGACCCAGGTCAATCTCGGCCGCCAGGTCGGGGCCTCGTACGAGGCAGGGGGGTGGGTCGAGGTGCCCGATCGGTTTGCGCAGGACCCAAATCCTGACCCCTGCGCGACCTCCGCCTCGGGACGACGCGGCGAGGAGACGGCCCTGGTTCCCGCTCAACCGGTCTCGGTGATCGTTTGCGAGCAGGGGAGCAAGATAGGTTCGACGTACCGGAGCTGGGCGGTGCCGAGCGGTTTCGAGCCGTTGGTCGCTGCGCTGGATGCGTTGCCGATCAAACCCTCGAGCTGGTCGTGCAACTCGTGGGTCTCGGGCACGCGGTCCGCGATGTACGAGCTGAAGTTCCACTACGCCACAGGCCCGGACGCCTTCGTACGGATCATGCCGGGTTGCCGACCTGGGGTGGACAACTACGTGGTGGCCTCCGACGACGCGAGCACTGTCGTGCCGCTGGTCCAGCAGCTCATCGCCGGGGCCGGGGGTGGCGCGGGCTGAGCTAAGGGGCGCGGGCGACGAGGATGAGCATGGTACGGACCAGCGGTGGGGGAGCGGCACCGACGACGGCCTCGGCCTCGGTGGTCAGGGCGGTGCGGTCGGCTGGCGACAGGGTCGCGAGGAACGTCGCCTGCTCGGCCATCCCGAGCCGCCAGCCGACCAGCTCGGTGGCCGACGTGAGCCCGGTGTCGACCTCGACCGCCGCCACGCGTACGTCGTCGAGCCAGGCCCGTTCGCCGATCGCGCCGAGCCGGTCCGGCGTCCCGGTCAGCCCGCTGGTCCGGCTGCTGAAGTCCCGGTGCCACGCCGACTGCTGCCACCCCCAC
>JANMWN010000325.1:0-4557 GCA_031394045.1 Sporichthyaceae bacterium | reverse complement strand
ACGACCTCGACCTCGACGGCTACCTCGTACGCGTGGTCGCAGCCGACCACGGCGACTCGATGACAGGGCCGGGGGTCCTCTACGACGTCACGGCCCCGGACGGTGGGCGCGTGCTCTGGGCGACGGACACCGGTCCGCTCCCGGCTGGGACCCTCGAAGCCCTCGCCGGCCGCGCCTTCGACGTCGTCCTGCTCGAGGAGTCCTTCGGCGACGAGCTCGACCACGGCACCGACCACCTCGACCTCGCCACCTTCCCGGTAGCGGTCGCGGCGCTGCGGGCCAGGGGCGCGGTGGTGGACGGAACGGACGTCGTTGCCGTCCACCTGGGGCACCGGAACCCACCAACCGCGCAGCTCCGGTCGCGGCTGGCTGCGTGGGGGGCACGCGTCCTGCCTGACGGCGCCCGCATCTTCACGGGCACCTCGACGGCCAGCACTCGCCCGAACGGGCGGACCCTGGTCCTCGGCGGCGCCCGCTCCGGCAAGTCGGCCTGGGCCGAGGCCGCGCTGGCCACCGAGGCCGACGTCACGTACATCGCCACGTCGGGACAGCGGCCCGACGACGCCGAGTGGGCCGAACGGGTCCGGCTGCACCAGGAGCGGCGACCGGTCGCCTGGCACACCCGCGAGACCACCGACCTGGTGCCGTTGCTGCGCGGGGCCGGCGAGGGAGACGTCCTTCTGATCGACTGCCTGACGCTGTGGCTGGCGGCCGCGGCCGACGACGCGGGCGTGTGGGGGGCCGGACCCGCCGACGCAACTGCCGACGCGAAGCTGGACGCCGTCGCCGACGTGCTCGTCGAGGCCTGGCGCGCGACCCGGGCGCGGGTCGTCATCGTGAGCAACGAGATCGGGTCCGGGGTGGTCCCGGCCACTGCATCGGGCCGCCGCTTCCGCGACGAACTCGGTCGACTGAACGCCAGGCTCGCTGCCGAGTCCGAGCACGTGGTGCTGCTGGTCGCCGGCCAGCCGATCGTCCTGAAGTGAGCACTCCCAAGCGAAGGAGCACGTTGAGCACCGTCGATCTCGAGGCCATCAGCGACTCGGTCCCCCTCCCAGACGGCGACGCCAGGGCCGAGGCCACGCTCCGCCAGGGCCGGTTGACCAAGCCGGCCGGCGCACTGGGCCGCCTCGAGGAGCTGTCGATCTGGCTCGCAGGGGTGCAGGGCGCCTGCCCGCCACGCCCGATCGAGCGCGCCCGCGTCGTCGTCTTCGCGGGCGACCATGGCGTGGCCAGGAGCGGGGTCTCGGCGTACCCGCCGGAGGTCACGGCTCAGATTGTGCGCAACTTCGTCGCCGGGGGCGCGGCGGTCAACGTCCTGGCCCGGACGGCCGGAGCATCCGTGCGCGTGCTCGACATCGCCGTCGACTCGGACCTGTCAGACCTACCGGCAGAGGTCACCACCCACAAGGTGCGGCGCGGCTCGGGTGACATCGCCACCGGTCCTGCGCTGACCAGATCTGAGGCAGAGCAAGCATTTCTCGTCGGTATCGCCGTGGCGGACGAGGAGGTGGACTCGGGCGCAGACCTGCTCATCCCCGGCGACATGGGCATCGGCAACAGCACCCCGGCCGCCACCCTGGTCGCGGTGCTCACCGACTCCGAGGTCGCCACCGTCGTCGGGCGGGGCACCGGCATCGACGATCGCGCCTGGATGATCAAGTGTGCCGCGGTTCGTGACGCGGCCCGTCGTGGCCGTACGCGTACCGGCGACATGATCGACCTCCTGGCCGAGGTCGGCGGCGCGGACATCGCGGCCATGTCCGGCTTCCTGCTCCAGGCGGCGGTCCGGCGTACGCCGGTGCTGCTCGACGGGGTCGTGTCAGGCGCAGCGGCCCTGGTCGCCCACCGGATCGGCTACCGCAGCCGGGAGTGGTGGCTGGCCGGGCACCGCTCGACCGAGCCGTCGCACGCGGTGGCCCTCGACCGGCTCCGGCTCTCCCCCGTCGTCGACTACGGGCTGCGGCTCGGCGAGGGCACGGGGGCCCTGCTCGCGCTGCCGGTGCTCCGGGCCGCAGGTGCCACGCTGGCCGAGATGGCGACCTTCGACGAGGCCGGGGTGGCCGACCGGGTGCACGACGAGAGCACGGAGAACACCGAGAACACCGAGAACACCGAGTGAGGCCGGCCGACGGGCTGCGACTGGCGGTCGGCACCTTCACCATCCTGCGGGTCCGACCCCCGTCGGCGGTGGACCGGTCGGTGGCCGGGCGGGCGATGCTCTGGGCGCCGGCGATCGGGATCGCGCTGGGGGCGGTCGCCGGGGTCGTGCTCGAGGGAACCCGCGAGGCCACCCACCACTCGGTCGCGGGCGAGCTGGTGGCCGCCGCGCTGGCGATCTCGGTGCTCGCGTGGCTGACCCGGGGGCTGCACCTCGACGGCCTGGCCGACACCGCTGACGGGCTCGGGTCGGGTCGCCGGGCGGCCGGCGCGCTCGAGGTGATGAAGCGTCCCGACATCGGGCCGTTCGGCGTCGTCGTGCTGGTCCTGGTGCTTCTCGTGCAGGTCGCCGCTGTCGCCCAGTCGGTGGGTCGAGGCACCGGGTGGCTGTGCCTGGTCGTCTCGGTCACGACCGGTCGGGCCGCCCTGGCATGGGGGTGCAGCACCCGGATCACGGCGGCTCGCCCGGACGGCCTCGGGGCCGCAGTCGCCGGGTCGCTCCGACCGGTCACTCCCCTGGTCGTCACCCTGGTGGTGACCCTCGGAGCAGCCGGGTTCAGCGTCCTCGACGACGACCGAAGCGGGTGGCTCGCGCTGCGCTGCGCTGCTGCCGTGCTGATCGGTGTCGGGTCCGCCCTGCTGCTGCTGCGCCGCTGCGTACGCCGGTTCGGGGGCGTGACCGGCGACGTTCTGGGTGCCATGGTCGAGTGCGCCACGACGGCCGCTCTGCTCTGCTTCGCCGCTCTCTGACCCCTGCTGCGCGAGGATCGGGCCGACGATCGCAACCGGCTGGAGGCCGCACATGTGGAACGACCTGATGAGCATGGGCATACCCGTGCTGGAGAAGGTGATCCGGACCGTCGCGGTCTACGTCGGGCTGGCGGTGCTGCTGCGACTGTTCGGCCGCCGCGACCTCGCGCAGTTCACGACGTTCGACCTCATCGTGGTGCTGCTGCTGTCGAACGTCGTGCAGAACTCGATCATCGGTCCGGACAACTCGCTGCTCGGCGGTCTCGTGGGCGCAGCCGTGCTCATCTTCGCCAACTCGGTGCTCGTACGCCTCGGCACCAGCAGCGACCGCACCGAACGGGTCTTCGAGGGATCGCCGACCGAGCTGGTCAAGGACGGCCGGTTCGAGGAGTCGGCGCTGCGGCGGCTGGGCCTCCGGCAGCGGGACCTCGCCTCGTCGCTGCGCGCCCAGGGGGCGATGACGGTCGCCGACGTCGCCAAGGCCGAGCTCACGCCGTCCGGAACCTTCGTGGTGGAGCTGATGGACGAGGCCCAGCCGGCCACCCGGGCCGACGTCCAGCGGCTGCTCGACCGGCTCGACGCGCTCGAGTCGCGCCTGGGGACCTAGCGGCGCAGGCGACGGTCCTCGACCCTGAGTGGGACGACGCGCAGGGGGGCCTCCGCCGGACCCAGCAGCACCGCGCCGGTACGAAGGTCGTACTCGCTGCCGTGGCAGTTGCAGATCAGCGTGCTGCCGTCGACGACCTCGGCGTCCCGGGTCAGCGGGCAGGCGGCATGCGTGCACTGGTCGGGTACCAGGACCCAGCCGTCCGCGTGCCGGATCACCGCGACCGGCATGCCATCGACGAGCGCGCCGACGATGCTGCCTTCCGGCTCATCAGGGTCGATGGCGTCGAGGCCACCGGTGGCACCGATAGCACCGGTGGCACCGATGGGATCGGCGCGCTCGGGGCCGCTCACGCGTCCCAGACGAGCGGGAGCGTCTTCGCGCCGCGGAACGCCCAGCCGTGCAGCACCGGGGGCCGGTCCGGGTCCAACCGCAAACCGGGCAGCATGGTGAACATCTCCTCGAGGACGACCTGGCCGAGGACGCGTGCGAACGAGTGCCCGATGCAGAAGTGCGTGCCGTAGCCGAACGAGACGTGCGTACGCGGCGGCCGGTCGAGGTCGAACACGTCCGGGTCGTCGAACCGGGCCGGGTCCCGGTTCGCCGAGCCGATCATCAGGCCGACCTCGGTGCCCGCCGGGAAGAGCAGCCCGGAAAGGGTCGCGTCCGTGCGCAGCACCTTCTCGGTCATCCCGAAGGGCGCCAGCCAGCGAAGCCCCTCGTCCATCGCGCGGGTCGACCACGCAGCTGGATCGGCGGCGAACCGGGCGGCCTGCTCGGGACGGCCGAGCAGGCCGACCAGGGTGTTGGCGATGCCGTGCGCCGGCTCCTGGAAGCCGCCGACGATCAGGACCCCGAAGCTGCCGATCAGGTCCTCGACGCTGCGGGTCTGCCCCTCGGGCATCCCGTCATGCAGCATGTGCGACAGCGCCGACCCAGCCGACCCAGCCGACCCAGCCGACCCAGCCGACCCAGCCGACCCAGCCGACCCAGCCGACCCAGCCGACCCAGCCGACCCAGGACTGTCCGCGGGAGCCGCG